>DATKLD010000259.1:0-13869 GCA_035542595.1 Terriglobales bacterium | reverse complement strand
CGCCGAGCGCTTCGCGCTGTTCTCACGCGCCGTGCTCGAGGCTTCGAAGATCTTCGGCGCGCCCGACGTCTTCCACTGCCACGACTGGCAATCGGCGCTGGTGCCCATCCTGCTCAAGACACTTTACGCGGACGACCCGGCCTTCCGCGGTACGTCCTCGGTCTTCACCATTCACAACATGGGCTATCAGGGACAATTCCCTCCGGAAACGCTGCCCCTGCTCATGCTGCCGTGGGACCTGTTCACCATCGGCAAGATGGAATTTTACGGCAAGGTGAACTTCCTGAAGGGCGCGCTGGTGCTGGCCGACTTCATCACCACGGTCAGCCGCAAGTACAGCCAGGAAATCCAGACGCCGGAGTATGGCTTCGGACTGGAAGGCGTGCTGCGCAGCCGCGCGGCGACCGTCACCGGCATCCTCAACGGCGTGGACTACAACGTCTGGAGCCCGCCGACCGACACCTTCATCAAGGCGCACTACTCGCCCGACGACCTCAGCGGCAAGCTGGACTGCAAGCAGGATTTGCTGGCCGCCTTCGGTGTCACCACGCCCGATCTGCGGCTGCCGGTCATCGGCATCGTGTCGCGCTTTGCCGCGCAGAAAGGCTTTGACCTGATCGCCCAGGTGATCGACCGCGTCGCGCGGGAAGACATGGTCATCGTTGCCCTCGGCACCGGCGACAAGGAATACGAAGACCTGTTCCGCCGGCTGAACCAGCAGTTCCCGAAGAAGATCCTGGTGAGGATCGGCTTCGACAATGCGCTGGCGCACAAGATCGAGGCCGGGTCCGACATGTTCCTCATGCCGTCGCGCTACGAGCCCTGCGGGCTTAACCAGATCTACAGCCTGAAGTACGGCACGGTGCCGGTGGTGCGCGCCACCGGCGGTCTGGACGACACCATCGAGCCCTGGGACGCGCGCAGCGGCCGCGGCACCGGCTTCAAGTTCAGCGACTACACCGGCGAAGCCCTGCTGGCGACCATCCGCCAGGCACTCGCCGCCTACAAGGACCAGGCCGGCTGGCGCACCCTGATGCGCAACGGCATGGCCAAGGATTTTTCCTGGACCAGTTCCGCGCGCGAGTATGTGCGCATCTACGAGAAGTCGCGGCAGTTGCGCAGCGCCAACAGCGCCGAAGCGGTGATGGTGTGAGAATCAGGCGCAGATTAGCGCGAACCTTTTTAGCTTAATTCGTGGCGTGACTGCGGCTTTGGATTCTGAAACCCTGTCCTGCATCCCTGAATCTAAGGTGCGGCTGATTTTGCCTTTCCCGTGACGGTGAGAGAGTTTCGGTGGGTGTAAAGTTGCAACAGTACAAGCTACACGAGGCCATGCAAGTCGTCCTGCTGGAGCAGCCGAACTTTACAGGTACGACTCGCTTCCTGAGTGACGAGATTGGGAGGCGAGGATTATACGTGCGCGGGGATGGCGCGACAGCCCCGACCAGCCAAATTGCCGCCCGTGCCAGAAATTATCCTCATTTGTTCGAGATTCTTGATAATCGAAGTATCCGGCTCATCGGCAATGGGCGTTCAAAACAGGCCGGAAGAGGCGAGCATTCGGCTATCGACGCCTCCAACGAGCTAGCCACGACTCCGGACGGGAAGCAGCAGCGCAAGTCTAATCTTTTGCCCCCTGACCCCAGACAGAATGGCGGAGGGCGGACGCTGAGCCCCCGGAAGCGGCGTGACGAATCCATGCGAAAGGTCGGCCTCGCGCCTGTCATGGACGAACACACAGAGGTGCTCATTTTAGGAACGCTGCCGGGCGACGAATCGCTGTCGAAGGGGCAATACTACGCCAAGCCGAACAACGACTTTTGGAAATTGCTCGGAGCGGCACTAAATGAACGCTTGACGAACATGCCTTACGAAACCAAGGTTCGAACGCTCTTGGCACGCCGAGTCGGCCTTTGGGACGTTTATCACAATTGTGTTCGACCCGGCAGCATGGACAAAGATATTTCCGAGAGAGAACTCAACGATTTCAAAAGCCTCAAGACGGTCGCCCCACGGGTGCGGCTGGTCTGCTTCAACGGCCAAGAGGCGGGGGAGTCGGAAGAACCGGTTCGCGGCCTTGGTTACCGAACGAGGGTTCTCCCATCTTCCAGTGGCGCGAATCGAAAAAATCAGGACGAACGATTGCGTTCTTGGAAGAGCATAGCCCTTTAGGTGGTCTGATCGGCGTTCATCTGTGTGCATCAGTGGTGTTTGTCCCTTCTACCGCACTGGCGGCGTATCCCACGATAAACGTAACCGCCGTGCCGATCACCACGTACCACGTCCAGGGCACGCGCGTGGCCGTCCACACGTAGATCTCAGCCGCCAGCCCGCACGCCATCCCGACGATGGCCCCGCGCTGAGTGGCGCGTCGCGTGAGCACGCCCAGCAGGAACACACCCAGCAGGGCTCCATACGCCACCGATGCGATGGAGAGACCGACCTCAACCACTCGCCCGCCGCGCCGCGACAACAGCGCCAGCCCGAACAGCACCATCGCCCATAGGATCGTCGCCAGCCGTGAAACCGTGACGCGCTGCGCTTCGCTCGTGCCCGGATTCCGCCGCAGGTAAAAGTCCACGATGGACGTAGAGGAAAGTGAATTGAGCGCGGCGCTCAGGTTGGACATCGCCGCCGCCAGGATGGCCGCGATCAGCAGCCCCGAGATTCCGTGCGGCATGTGCTGCACGATGAACGTAGGAAAAATGCGGTCCGATGATGCCCCCGGCCGCACTCCGCGATAGAAGGCAAACAGCATCACGCCGACCACCAGAAACAGTGTGAACTGGAAGAGGACGGCCACGCCGCTCGCCAGCAACGCTGCCTTCGATTGCCGCTCACTGCGCGCTGCCAGCAACCGCTGCACCATCAACTGGTCGGTGCCGTGGCTGGCAGTCGTGAGGAACGTTCCGCCGATGATCCCCGCCCAAAAAGTGTAGGTCGTGTGCAGCGCGGGCGAAAAATCGAACACGCGGAATTTACCCGCGGCATCGGCCGTGGCCTGCACCGCCGCCCATCCGCCGGGCACCGAGTGCAGGATGGTGAAGAATCCCACCAGAGTCCCGCCCACGTAGATTACGGTCTGCACCACGTCCGTCCAGATGACCGCAGCCATGCCGCCCTCGAAGGTGTAGATCATGGTCAGCAGCGTGATGATGGCGATGGAAGCGATCTCGCCGGTCCCGATGGCGATGGCCACCACGATGGACACCGCGAAAACGCGCACGCCTTCCGCCGCGGCGCGCGTCAGCAGGAACAGGCCGGCAGTCAGCGAGTAGAGCGTCCGGCCGAATCGCCGTTCGATCAACTGGTAGGCGGTGTACATCTCGCCGCGGAAATACTGTGGGATAAACAGGAGGCTGATGATCACCCGCGCCAGCAGATAGCCCAAGACCACTTGCAGGAAGGCCAGGTCGGTGTCGAAGGCCAGCCCGGGGATGCTGATGATGGTCAGGGTGCTGGTTTCGGCGGCGACGATGGAGAGGGCGATCGCCCACCAGGGAATGTTGCGGTCGGCCAGGAAGTAGTCGCGCAGGCTGCGTTGCGATTTGCGGAAGCGCAGTCCGAAGACCGTGATCGCCGCCAGATACAGCGCGATGATGGCCAGGTCAAGCGGGTCGAGCCGGCTGATTCAACCCTCCGTGAAACTTGAAACGGATTCTCTCACACCTGTGATAGAACCTAGGACAATGGCGTTCTTCCTCGGGATTGACGGCGGCGGTTCCAAGACCGAGTGCATGGTGGGCGATGAAACTTCGGTGCTCGGCTGGGCCAGTTCCGGTTCTTCGAAGATCGTACGCGTGGGAGAGGAAGCTGCCGCAGCCGCGCTGCGCGAGGGTGTCGAGCGGGCCTGCGCCGCCGCGGGCGTGGCCGCATCCCAGATCGACCGTGCCTGCATCGGGGTGTCGGGCGCTTCGCAAGCAGATTCCGTAATTTTCATTCGCCGTTTGCTCGGCGATATCGTCGGTGGCGGGATTGAAGTGGTGGGCGACATGGAGGTAGCACACTACGCGGCGTTCGATGGCGGCGCTGGAGTGGTGGTCATTTCCGGCACCGGCTCCATCGCCTACGGCCGCAACCAGCAGGGCGAGACGGCGCGGGCCGGCGGCCTGGCACCGGCCACCGGCGATCCCGGCTCCGGCGTGTGGATCGGCCGGACAGCAATCGAACTCGTGCTGCTGGCCAGCGAGCACGGCCACAGTCCCGCCTTGCTGAACGATGTGCTGAAAGCCTGGAAGCTGGGCGATCTGCAGGAGCTGGCTCGTGTCCGGCGCGGGACGCCCGCCCCCGATTTCGCTGTTCTTTTTCCCATCATCGCGGTCTCCGGCGATCCTATAGCCCGCCGTGTTCTGGCCCGCGCCGGCCGCGATTTGTCGCTGCTAGCTGCTGAGGTGCTCGCCGTCCTCTGGGCCGTGCCGGTGCCTGTCGAGGTGGCCATGTACGGCGGTGTCCTGGAGAACTCTGCCGAAGTGCGCGATGCTTTTGGGGCGGACCTGTGCGACCGCTTCCCGGAAGCCCGCGTGGCGCCAGGCAAGCGCCGGCCCGCCGAAGGCGCGCTGCTGATGGCGCGCCAGGCCGCTGGCGCTAAGGCCTAGGCGGAAGCGAGATCCGCGCAGTTACTCGCCCAAAACAAGCAACGCGCATTTGCATGGCTGACGATCTCCAGCCCCTTGAGCTGTTGATTCATGACCCTTCTCCGGAAGGATTGTGTGCGGCCGCCGCCGATCCGCGGCTGACGGAAGAGCTGGCGCTGGCGTTGCTCGAACGTCGTGACCTGCCTGCGAGCGGGCTGGAGCGCCTGGCCAAGCACCCCGCGCTGAAGAAAAGCCGGAAAGTGCAGTTGGCACTGACGACCCACCCGCACACGCCGCGCTTCATTTCGCTGCCGCTTTTGCGGCACCTGCACACCTTCGAGCTGATGCAGGTAACGCTTACGCCGGCGGTCGCGGCTGACGTGAAAGCGGCCGCCGATGAAGCCATCCTCAACCGGAGGGAGAGCGTTTCGCAGGGCGAAAGGCTTACCTTGGCCAAGCGCGGCTCCGGCCGGCTGGCTGCCGCTCTCCTGCTCGATGCAGAGTCGCGCATTGTCGACGCCGCATTACAGAATCCGCAGCTCACCGAGGCGCTGGTGGTGAAGGCGCTGATGAGGGAACGGGCTCCGCAGGCGCTGGCCGAGCTGGTGTGCCGGCATCCTAAGTGGTCGCTGCGCCCGGAGGTGCAACGCGCCCTTCTTGGCAATCCCGGGACGCCGCTGGGACGAGTGCTGGTGTTCGCGCGCAAGCTGCCCACCGACGCCCTGCGCGAAATCATTCGGCAATCGCGGCTGAGCGAGAACGTAAGGGCCTACCTGACCAGGGAGCTGGAATCGCGCGCAGTGCCGAAGGTGCAGCGTGAACCGATGTCCTGATGGGGGCGTTTTCATTACCTCGGTTACTTTGCGGGCGCGGGCGCCGGCGATAAGCTGGGCTGGCTTCAACCCCTCAAGGCGGAGGCACCTTGAAAGAGACGGTGGATCGCATGCAGAGCATCACCGACGAGCTGCGCTTCCTGCAGCGCTCCCTGCACGAATCTCTGCTCGATGGCTCCTGCATGGGTTCTGACCAGTCGGCGAGGGCGGAAGCGGTGGAGGAATTCAAGTCCGTCATCGACCAGATGCGGCAGTTCCTCTGGTTCTACCTGAACGCCATGAGCAACGGCGAACAGTTGCTCGAGCTGCTGCGCCAGGCGGCGCAGGCCGGCGTCGATCCTGCCAAGACCATTGAACAGATCGAGTCCCTGCCCGAGTACGGGCTGATCCATTACTACCTGCCGCCCAATCGCAAGCCCAACTGAGTTTTCCTGCTCGGAACTTTAGTAGCAGGGGACCTGGACCGAAGCGCCGTGAGGCGTCGATGTCCTCGTCTGCGTGGCCGTCCTGGCGGAAATGCCATAGCAGCTCGTCAGGTGCGTTTTGGGGATACTGAACCGGAAGCCCGAAGGGCGAAATTCGGGTGAGCCCAGCGCGTCAGCGCTGGGAGAGCGGTATTGAAAAAGGGAACAAGCCTGGAGGGCGGCACATGCTGGTTCCCGTGTCGCCCGTGAACGGGCTCGTGTTATCCGAACCATTCCTCATCGAGCGCTCACGCGCACCGGGGTCCCCGGCAAACCCGGTTTTGGTTTGCTGGGGTGGGCTGGGCTCAAACAAATGTCGCCGCTCCGCGGCTCATTGCCCTCGAGGCGCGCGAGGTCTGCCAGCCTACCAAAATGATTTCGCACGTTCCCGGCTTGGCCGAGCGTCACTACCGCCTGGCCGCGTCCGGACGGCTACCCGTATCTTCGGATATCCAGCGCGGCATTGGTCGCGCAGTCTGACTCCTTCTACGGTTCAGAGGCGACCTCGGGCATGCGGAGAACATCGTTGTTGCCGGCTGGCAAAGCCATCTTGATCTGGCTTGCTACCGGCTGGATGACCCGGAGCGTTTGCACTAACGCGTCGCTGGTTTCGCGCTCACTGTTGTCCGGCTTCCGGCTCAGCAGCGCTTCGACGAACGACTTTTCTTTGGGGAAGCGCTTGATGTTGACTTCTTCGGTCTCCGGAATGTTGGCGGCTTTCTTAGCCAGTTTGATGGCCTGGTCGAATCCGCCGAGCTCATCCACCAGACCGAGGTTCTTGGCGTCTTCGCCCGTCCAGATGCGGCCCTTGGCGACTTCCAGCACCTTGGGCAGTGGCAGCTTGCGGCCGTCGGCGACCTTGCCGGTGAAATCCACATAGATGCGATCCAGCCAGGCTTGAAAACGCTGCCACTCGGCCGGAGTGTAGTCCTGGAGTCCAGTCCAGATGCTGGCGTTTGCGCCGGCGTGAACTTCGTCCCAGGAAAGCCCGACCTTGTTCCAGAACCCCGAAGTCAGCAGCTTGCCGCTGAGCACACCGATGGAAGCAGTAATGGTGCCCGGCTGAGCCACGATCTTGTCGGCGGCCATAGCTACGAAGTAGCCGCCGGAGCCGGCCAGGTCGCCCATGGTGGCGATGACCGGCTTGCCCGCCTTTTTGGCCTTCATAACCTCACGCCAGATGGTGTCCGACGCCACGTACGATCCGCCGGGGCTGTCAATGCGGAAGATGATGGCCTTCACGTCTTTATCGTCCACGGCGGCGCGGAAGGCTGCGGCGACCGTGTCCGAGCCCATGTTGGCGCCGCCAAAGATGGGGTCGTAGCCACTCTTGCCGCGCGTCACCGCGCCGACGCCGTAGATCAGCGCGATGGTCTGGCCCTTGTTGTGCGGACGTTCAGCCCGCTCCAGATACTTGGAGAGATAGAGCAGCTCCGTACCCGGACCGCCTTTCTTTTTCACCTGGTCGTAAACTTCGTCACGATAGGCCATGCCGTCCACCAGACGGGCAGCCAGCGCTTCTTTGCCAAGAAACGGGCCGCGATCCACGAGCGTGCGCACTTCGTCCTGGGTCAGGTGCCGCGCCTCGGCGATGCCGCGCAGCTCCTGGCCGTACCAGGAGGTGATCACGCGTTCGTTCTCCTCGCGGTGCGCGGGTGTGAACTTGGTTTCCGTGTACCGGTTGAGCGCGCTCTTGTACTCGTAACGATGGTCGCCATGGAACTGCATGCCGAGCTTGCTCAATGTGCCCTTGAGAAACGAGTTCTCCCACATGATGCCGGTCAGGCCGATGTCGCCCGAGGGCTGCAGGTAAATCTGGTCGAACGCCGTAGCCAGGTAGTAGGCCGTTTGTCCGGGTCCGGCTTCGCCGAAGGTTTCCGAGAAAGCCACGGCGAACTTTTTCCGGGCGCGGAAGCGCAATACGGCGTCACGGATCTCCTGCGCTTCGGCGACGCCCAGATTGCTTGAGCCGATGCTCGCCACCATGCCGACCACGCGGGAGTCGTCGGCGCCGCGATCGATCGCGTCCACCACGTCACGGACGATCATCCTGTCCGACAGCATGGCCTTGGCCATCGGATCATCGGGTACGTCCTCGATCAGTCCCTTTTCCAGGTTGACCTCAAGAATGGTGCGGTTGGGCACCCTGCCACGGACGACGCGCACCCCCACGGCCACGCCGATGCAGATGACGATGATCACCAGAAATATCGTGCCCAGCACAGTCAGAAACTTCGAGAATCGCATACCTGCCCTCCTCGTATCCGGCTAATGGGGTGTCCCATCGAAATGTTTTCTGATCGCCTCGGCCTGCGATCGCGTCACGACCGCTGACAGCGCGGCGGCATCCGCTTCCTTCACGGCGCGCACGCTGCCGAAGTGCTCCAGCAAGCGCCGCCGCGTGCTCTCGCCGACGCCGGGGATCTCCAGCAGCTCAGAGCTGCGATCGCGCATCGTGCGGCGCTTGCGGTGGAAGGTGACGGCGAAGCGGTGCGACTCGTCGCGGATCATCTGCGCCAGGTGCAGTACCGGCGAGTGGTGGTCCAGCACCACCGGCTCGTTTTCCTGGCCGTGGACGTAGATGATCTCCTCGCGCTTGGCGATCGCCGCCAGCGGCTGGTTGACGATCTCCAGCGACTCCAACGCCTGCGCGGCGGCGTGCAGTTGCCCGAGCCCGCCATCGATCAGCACCAGGCTGGGAAGCTTCCGGTTCTCTTCGAGCACGCGCTTGTAGCGCCGCCCAACCACCTCGCGCATGGAAGCGAAGTCGTCCACCCCTTCGACCGAGCGGATGATGAACTTGCGGTAGTCCGATTTCTTCATCTTGCCGTCTTCCCACACTACCATCGAGGCCACGGTCTCTGCGCCCTGGATGTGGGAAATGTCGAAGCACTCGATGCGGCGCGGCAATTCCGGCAGGGTGAGCGCGTCCTGCAAAGCCTCCTGGATGGCTTTGGTCGCGGGCTTCATCACCCGGAAGCGCTGCTCATAGGATTGCTTGGCATTGCGCGCGGCCAGGTCGATGAGCGAGCGCTTTTCACCGCGTTGCGGCACCAGGATCGCCACCCGCCGCTGCCGCTTTTCTGATAGCAGCTCTTCCAGCGCCGCGCGGTCGTCAAAGTCCACAGGGACATAGATGGTATGTGGCACGTACTCCTGATCGATATAGACCTGCTTGAGCAGGGCAGAGAAGAACTCGCCGGGACGAAATGCGTCGCCGGAGACGCAGCATGCTGCGTCTCTACGGGAGGAAATTCCCTCTGTAGAGACATTGCTTGCAACGTCTCCCTCGGGAAATGCGAACTCCGGCAGGTCTTCCCAGAAAAATTCTCTGCTGTCGAGCACTCGTCCGCCGCGCATGTGGAACAGGTTCACGGCCAGCATGTGATTTTCGTAGTGATAGCCGAAGACGTCGGCGTCGTCGCCCTCGGCGGCGGCCATGCGCTGTTTCTCGTGGAGTTGCTCGACCGTCGCCAACAGGTCGCGATACTTGGCCGCGCGCTCGTACTCCTGCTCTTCCGCGGCCTGCTCCATGCGACCGTGCAGCGAGCGCGCCAGGTCGGTCTGGCGGCCCTCGAGGAACAGGCGCACGTCGCGCACTGCTTCCTGATATGCCTCCGGTGTGGTCAATTCCTTCACGCACGGCCCCAGGCAGCGTCCGATGTAGTACTGCAGGCAGGGACGCGGATGGTAGCGGGTCAGGTCCACCCTGCAGGAGGGGACCTTGAAGGCGCGGTGGATCAGGTCCACGGTGCGGTGCGCCAGGTTGGCAGGGAAGTAGGGGCCAAAGTAGAGGCTGCCGTCCTTCTTCAGGCGGCGCGTGACGTAGACGCGCGGGAAGCGCTCGCCCGCCGTCAGCTTGATATAGGGGTACGTCTTATCATCGCGGAGGAGGATGTTGAAGCGCGGCTTCTTCTGCTTGATGAGGTTGTTCTCGAGCGCCAGCGCTTCCTTCTCGTTGTCCACGACGATGTAGCCGACGTCCACGGCCTCGCGCAGCAGCGAGCCGGTCTTGGCATCCTCCGCCCGGCCCTCCAGGAAATACGAGCGGACGCGCGCGCGCAGGTTCTTGGCCTTTCCGACGTAGATCACCTCACCCTCGGCGTTCTTGTAGAGGTACACGCCGGGGCCGGTGGGCAGTTCTCGGATTTTTTCCTGCAAGTCCATAAGAACCCGGGCTTGAGTGAACCCTGTAAAAATTCTACTCTCTCGCCGCTGATTGCCTGCCGGGTGTGCAAATTGCGCGCCGCGACGGGCAGGCACTCCGTTTATTATCAATCGGTTAAATCCACAGCTCAGGCAGGAGAATTGGCAGAGCGCTTGCTACCTCTTTAGCAGTACAAGGTCGGCAACGAATGGCCGCCTTGCAAGTTTGTTCCCAGGAGCCCTCCCTCATGAATCGCAAGTTGCTGCCACTTATCAGCGCCCTCAGCTTGAGTTTGGCTTTCTGTGCGGGCTGCTCGACCAAGAAGTACGTGCGCAATCAGACCGCGCCCCTGATCGATAAGACCAACGAACTGGATGATCTGACGGCGAAGAACACTCGCGACATCCGGGACACCGATGCCCGTGCCCAGAAAGGCATTCAGGACGTGCAGGCCAAGGCGACCGAGGCCGACCAGAAGGCCCTGGTTGCCGGCAAGACAGCGGACGAGGCCCAGGGCGTGGCCCTGCAGGCGAAGAACCGTGTCACCAGCCTGGCCAACACCGTGGCCAACCTGGACAACTACCGGCCAGTGGTCGAGACCACCGTCCACTTCGGCTTCGACAAAGCTAACCTGACCTCCAAGGCCAAGCAGGCCCTCGACGAGCTCGGCGGGGACATCCCAAGTGCGAAGCATTACATCATCGTGGTGGACGGCAACACCGATTCCACCGGCCCGACCGATTACAACTATCAGCTCAGCCAGCGGCGCGCTTCCGCCGTCATTCAATACCTGGCGGAGAAGTACGAGGTGCCGGCGCACAAGATCTACGTGATCGGATTGGGCAAGGACAAGCCGGTAGCTTCCAACGCCAGCACCACCGGCCGGGCCCAGAACCGCCGGGTGGATGTCCGCCTGATGACCAACATCAGCGACAGCCAGACGGCGACCAACGCCCCAACCGGCGGTGCGCAATAGGCGAGAGTTTCCTCCCCCCGAGGAAGCTTCACTACGGGCCGTTCCGGAGTCTCGGGACGGCCTGAATTTTTGCAGGGGAACGGCGGAGGCGTGGTTACCGGTAGCCCTTGCCCCAAACATAGTCGTACTTCACCGCGAAGCCGGTGTAGGACAGACCGTTTCGGTGCACTAGAGGTTTAGCAAACTCGAAAACGAACGAGTTCTGGTTATTAATAGAAACATTCACCTCGCTCCCCAGAATGAAATTCTGTTGCAAAGCGTTCTGGTTCACGCCGTTGACGAAGGTATCGCCGCCGAAGGAATAGCGCGTATCAAGGGAGATCCAGAGCCTGTCGGTGAAGGAATAGCTGATGTGTCCTTCGAGTCCGGTTAACGGATGTTGTCGGAGGATTTTCGCTCCCTGATAAGAGCTGTTGCGAGTGTAAAAAGCGGTGTCGGCGTAGGCGTCCAACTGCCATTTCTGCTCAGGCCCGAAGGGATGCGAGACAGCAAATTGCGGGTTGAACGACCAGCGATTTGAGCCAAGGTTGAGCAGGCTGTTGGGGTCATACAGGCCGGTGGGCGCAGTCACGGTAAAGCTCACAGCCAGGATGGTGGCCGGCTTGTAGTCAGCGAACTGCGCGACGCTGAGCGCCGGGCCTCCCTTCAGCAGCACAGCCACTTGGTAGCTGGAGTCGCCAGCGCCCGTCGTGGAGCCGCTGATGTTAGTGCCGTTGATCGAGCCCGCAAGGCCAGCCAGTGGCAGGCTGGCTTCCACCCAGGCCATCCGGTGAACGAAGCCGAAATAGTGCGTGTAGTCAATGCTTCCCAGATTCAGGTCAAGCTTTGCGCCCGCGACGATAAGCGAAGTATCGATGGAAGCATCGGAGTGGGCGTGGGCATAGGCGAGCTCAAGCTGATTCACTCCCACGGGGGTATTGTCGTAATTGCGCGGGTCTGTGAACTGGGCGTATAGCTGGTCAGGGGTGCGAACAACGGCCAGAGCGAAGCAGACAAGGAGCAGCCGTTTGCACATAGCAGCAATTTAGCAGACAGAACCGGCTTGTCAGGCGGTAAACCTCTGCTGTTCTTCCCAAGAGCGGCGATTTCGTGGACAATGTTCGGCAAGTGAGGTGAAGGATGGCAACCCCGACCACAGAAGTCCAGGCTCCGCCTGTACGCAACCTCGGCCAGCAGTTGATGGGAGTCGCCTCGGGTTTTCAGCTATCGGGCTGTCTTTACGTCGCTGCCAAGCTGAACATTGCAGATCTGGTCGCGGCCGGACCGCGCCCCGTCGAGACGCTCGCCGCCGATACGAATACGCAGGCTGACCCCCTGTACCGGGTTCTCCGCGCCCTGGTCAGCGCCGGCATCTTCTCCGAGCCGCAGCCTCGAACAATCGGGCTGTCGCCCGCGGCTGAACCGCTGCGCAGCGACATCCCCGGGAGTATGCGCGGGCAGGTCCTGTGGGCCGCCCATCCGTTCCTCATGCACGTTTCCAGTGATCTGATGCACTCGGTCACCACCGGCAAGCCCGCCATCGAGCATCTCTATGGGAAGCCAGCCTTCGAGTGCTTTGCCTCCATGCCCGAGGTGAACTACGACTTCAACAACGGGATGACTGCCATCAGCGCCGACCTTGCTCCGGCGGTGCTCGATGCCTATGACTTTTCTGGCATCGCCACGCTCATGGATGTGGCGGGCGGCCATGGCTACTTCATCTGCGAGGCGCTGAAGCGACATCCGCAGATGAAAGGGATTCTGCTGGACCAGCCCGGCGTGGTGGAAGGAGCCAAGTGTACGCTGTGCGACATGCGCGTGGACGACCGCTGCCAGCCGGTCGCCGGCAACTTCTTCGAGCGCATCCCGGCCGGCGCCGACGCCTATTTCATGCAGCACATCATTCATGACTGGGACGACGAATCCGCCTTGCGCATCCTGGGGAACGTGCGCCAGGCGCTCGCCGCCAGCCCGAACGGTCGTTTGATCATTGTCGACATGGTGCTGCCGGAGGATTCACGGCCGCACCCGGCCAAGTTGCTCGATCTCCTGATGCTGATGTTCCCCGGCGGACGCGAGCGGACGGAGACGGAATGGCGTTCGCTCCTGGACAGGGCAGGTTTCGTCATTACCAAAATTCTGCCGACAAAAGCGGCCGATAGCGTAATCGAGGCGGTGCCTAGGTACTCGGTACTCGCTACACGGGCGTAAAATAGAGAGCCTATGCGGAGGCACTTTCTCCTGGTGCTTGTGCTCGCCGCTGTGCCCTG
This sequence comes from Terriglobales bacterium, assembly GCA_035542595.1. Taxonomy (GTDB): domain Bacteria; phylum Acidobacteriota; class Terriglobia; order Terriglobales; family Acidobacteriaceae; genus JAHFUA01. Next base: position 626 of record DATKLD010000259.1, on the reverse strand, counting down.
TGCCCTGGGCCAGTCGGCGCCGGCGCAAGGTAAAGATCAGCAGCAGCCGCCGATCCCAGCGACCAACCAGGCGCCGCCGCGCTCGGAGCCGCGCGGGCCGGGAGACAGCTCCAGCCGCGATACTGGCACGGAAGCTCCGCCCAGCGAGCCGGACGACAGTGTGACCGAATTTCATTCCTGGGACCCGCACAAAGCGCAGAAGAACGTCGAGGTCGGCGACTTCTACTTCAAGCAGCAGAACTATAGCGCGGCACTCAGCCGCTATTGCGAAGCGCTCAGCTACAAGCCGGAGGACGCTGTCGCTACCTTCCGGATTGCCGAGTCGCTGGAGAAGTCGGCTGATTTCGCGGGCGCCCGCGCCTACTATGAGGCCTATCTGAAGATCCTTCCGGCCGGGCCGTTTGCTGCCAAGTCGAAGAAGGCGCTGGATCGCATGAAGCCGCAGGCCCAGCCTCCGAACAAGCATCTGGCGCAGCAGGCAGGATGCGAGCCGCTGGGAAAGCCTGCCAAGTTCAGGCCGGAGCCGCTGGATCCGAACCGTCCCGTGCTGACCCGCAATCCTGCTGCTCCAGCTTCAGGAAAATCCCAGTAGAGTGAGTTCACGGCGAGGCGCCCGGATGCGGGCT
>DATKLD010000258.1:0-5289 GCA_035542595.1 Terriglobales bacterium | reverse complement strand
GGCTTTCGGGGCGCAGGAATTGCTCCGCGTAAAGCGGCCGGATGGCAGCATCATGCATGCCGAGTTCCGAGTGGGCGATTCGATGATTGAGATCGGTGAAGCCAACGAGCAGTTCCCGCCGCTGCCGGCGACCATCCACCTGAAAGTGGATGATGTGGACAGCATCTATGAGCGCGCGCTCCATGCCGGCGGTACTTCGCTATATCCGCCCACCGATCAGGAGTATGGCGAGCGCGATGGAGGAGTAAAAGACCCCGGCGGCAACCACTGGTACATCGGCTCGCCCAGGGGCGAGACCCATTTCCTGCCCGATCAGCGGAGCGTCACGCCTTATCTGCACATCGAGGGAGCGGCACGGTGTATCGACTTTCTCAAGCAGGGCTTCCGAGCGGAGGAGGTAATGCGCCACCAGACGCCTGACGGCATTGTCCACCACGCCAAAATGAGGATCGGCGACTCGGTGCTGGAGATGGGCGAAGCGCACGGGCAGTTCCCCGCCATGCCGGCCAATCTGCACCTCTACGTGCCGGATACCGACGCCGTCTACAGGCAAGCTTTGGCTGCGGGCGCCACTTCGGTGCGCGAGCCTGTGGACGAGCCCTATGGCGATCGCAGCGGAGGAGTGCGCGATCCCTTCGGGAACACGTGGTGGATCGCTACGCACGTCAAAGATGTGCAGTTTTGAAGAGGAGTACCAAGTACCGAGCACCTAGTACCGAGTCGAAACCGAGTGACTGCCCGCCCCGTCTTGCTCCAACGACACGGTACTCGCAACTCGGTACTCGGTACTAGATAAACAGCTCCTCGTCCTGGGTCACGCGGGCATTGGCGCGTCGGCGACGGCGATTGTGACCGAAGAACGCCGAGACACCCACGCTCAATCCCTGCATGATGCCGGAGATCTGCCGCACGGGCGAGACCACGGTGTTTTCCACCAGTTCGCTCGTCTCCTCCACCCGGTCGAGTGTGCGGGTGACGATGTCGTCGGCGCGGATCACTTGCAGGCGAGTGCGGTCCACGATGTCATTCACCGTGGCGTCCAGGCGGTCCATTTGCGTCTTGAGCGTACCGGTAACCGCGACCAGGTTATTCATCACGATGTCGATCTTGCCGCGAGACTCGTTGATGATGGTTTCCGCCGAACTAAGGATGGGCAGGGCGCGGCCATGGACTTCGCCTGCCAGCGCCTCCACTTTGGCGCTGGTCTTGCGCAGGCTGAGCGCCACCCCCAGCAGGATGAACATCTGCAGGATGACCGCCACTGCAGTGGCGTAGATGAAGATCTTGAGCACCGGATCCATGGTTCAGACTCCGCCCACTCCAGTCGCGCGCGGCGAGCCGGGACGGCCGCCGGCGTGCCAGTCGTGTGGTCGCGCTACGGGTTCTTGACGCCGCCTTCGGTGGCCTCGTGATAGGCCTGGCGCCCGGCCTCGACGGCCGCCGTAAACTGGTCCTTCTGCTTCTGCAGCACGTCGCGGCCGCGGTCCACCCACTGGTCGGCCTGTACGCGCGCCTGGCGGGCACGGTTGATCACATACTCGCGGCCTTCCTCGGCCCCACGCAAGAGGTCCTCGCGCGTCTCGCGCCCCGACTTGGGCGCGTACAGCACGCCGATCAACGCTCCCAGTCCTAGCCCGGCCAGGAACCACCCAAAGCCGCCGCCTTCATCTGACATAAGAACCTCCTCTGCATTATTCCGTGAGATGACCCAAGCCCGCGATGGTACCACAAAGGCAGGGAGTAGGGAGTGGGTAGTAGCGAGTAGGAACTGAGGGTTCCGGATATTGAATTGACGGTCCCACCGAGGACACGTGACAACTCATCGTCCGCTTTTAGCAAGCGTTCCGTGAACATCGCTTGCCAAGGCTTTGCCCTGCTGCCAGGCGATGAGGTAGCGAAATGTCTGCGTCATTCCCGCTACTCCCTACTCCCTAGGGTTTCTGCGTGGGCCGCAGCAGAACCTCGCTGATGAACGACTGTGGCGCCTGGGTGACGATCATGGCAACGGCATGGGCCACGTCGTCCGGCAGCAGCAGCTTTTTCAAATCCTTGCCGCCGTGGTGGCCCCATTCGCTCAGCGTCGAGCCGGGGCAGATGACCGACACGCGTATGTTCTGGCCGCGCAGTTCCTCGGCGACGGAGTAACTCAGCCCGTTCAGTCCCCATTTGGAAGCGGCGTAGCAGGCGCCGTTGGGCAGAGCGTTCTTGCCGGCAAGGGAAGAAATATTGACGATGTGGCCGCCGCCCGAGCGCACCATCAGCGGGACAAAGGAACGGATCGTGTAGTACACGCCGCGGAGGTTGGTGTTCATCACTTCGTCCCAAACGTCTGGTGGAAACTGGTGCAAGGGGACGCGCACTCCACCCACACCAGCGTTGTTCACCAGGATGTCCACGCGGCCGAAACTTGATTCCACATGCCTGGCCAGAGCCTGGACGCTCTCCAGCCGGCTGACGTCGCACTCGACGGCATCGCATCGGCCTCCGGCGTGGCGGATGGCGTTTGCCGTGGTCTCCAGCGGCGCGCGGGTGCGTCCGCAGAGCACGACCTGGGCGCCCATGGTGGCCAGTCGCGCCGAAATGCCTGCCCCAATGCCGCGACCGCCTCCCGTCACCACCGCCACCTTTCCTTCTAAGCCCTGAGCAGCATGCGCCATTTTCGAACCACCTCCTGCTTGCCGATATGGGCAGGCCTCGAACCACCGCTCTCTTCCGCAGGCCAGTTTCGGCGCGGATTTCAGCGGGCCCCGGCAGGCGGCAAGGACATCCAGCCGCGCCGCAACCGGCATCAAATCGAGCACGGCAAGATTACCACTGGGATACGCAGCTTGCCTTAGGCCAGCCGCATTCTTATAATCCAGCCCTCGCCGCTTGAGTTGAGATTTGTGTCATCCGGACGCGGCGTTCCGGAATCGAACCCATGCCTCGCCCGGGCTCGAGGCTGGACGCGGGCATAAGTCTGCCTGTGTGCTGTACTGAGTTCCACCTGCAGGATCGAAGCGGTTGCTGGCCACTTTTTTGAGGAGCCTCGCATGAAGAAGTCTCTTGTCACGCTGCTGTTGGCGCTGGCGGCTCTGGCCGCCGCGCAACAACCCGCCGCTCCCGCGGCTCAACCGGCCCAGCCGCAACAGCAGAAGAAGGAGATCAAGGATCCGGCCGAGTACAACTCCTATATCGCCGCGTTGCGCGAGAGCAATCCCCAAGCCCAGGCGCAGGCCTTCGAAAACTTTCTACAGCAGTATCCCAAGAGCGTTGTCAAGGAGGATGCGCTGGAACAGTTGATGGCCGCGTACGAGAAACTCGGTAATGCCGCCAAGACGACAGAGACTGCCAGCCGCATCCTGCAAGTGAATCCCAGCAACGTCCGGGCGCTGGCGCTGCTGGCCTACACCAGTCGCGCCTCCGCTGAAGCCGGCCAGGCGCCGCAGCAGAATGCCGCCAACGCCGCCAAGTATGGTCAGGATGGATTGCAGGCTCTGGCCACCATAAGCAAGCCCGAAGGCCTGTCGGACGCCGACTTCGAGAAATTCAAGACCCAGGTGGCCATCATCTTCAACGGCTCGGCCGGATTCGGCGCTCTGCAGAGCAAGGACTTCGTAAACGCCCAGAAGTACCTGCAGGCGGCGGTGGACCTGCGCAACAAGGAAAACGCCAACGATCCCACGGCCCTGCGAGACGTTTACCCGCTGGCCCTGGCTTATCTGGAGGCCACGCCCATTAACACTGCGGGCCTGTGGTGGATCGCCCGCGCAGCCGCCTTGAGCAACGACAACCCGCAGATCGTCAAGTACGGCCAGTTCAAATACACCAAGTATCACGGCTCGCCCGATGGCTGGGACCAGTTGCTGGCGCAGGCCCACGCCAGCGCTTCGCCGCCCGCGAATTTCGCCGTCGCTCCCGCGCCCAGCCCGGCGGAGCAGGCCAAGATGCTGGCGGATTCGAAAGATCCGAAGAGTATGGACTTCAGCGAGTGGGAGCTGATCCTGTCGCAGGGTGCGCCCGAGGTCCAGCAGAAGGTGTGGTCGCAGGTCAAGGGACTGCAGGTACCATTCGCCGCCAAGACCATCGCCGCTACCCGCACCAAGCTGGAACTGGCCGCCACCGCCGACGCCATCGAGAAGAATGTTGCCGACGTGACCGTTACCATGGTGGCGCCGCTGCCCCTGGCCAGCGTGCCCAAGGCGGGCCAGGAGATCCAGATCCAGGCCAAGCCCGACAGCTACACAGCAAATCCCTTCATGATGCAGATGATCGAGGGGCAGTTGATTGCCAAGCCGCCGGCCAAGAAAGCACCGCCGAAACGGTAGGAATCTTCAGGTTCCGAAGGCAGCGTCAGCGCTGCATTGCTTTCATCGGCCACCTGCCTTGATGGTTTCCCTAAGGCCGAAGCCGTTACCAGGAATCGCGACCCGGGCACGCTACCGCGTTGCCGCTTTCTTCTCCAGGGTCGTGAGGCGGGCGCTGCGAGGCGGGCGACGGGCATTGTCGCGTACCGCGCGCATATCCAGCTTAAGCTCACTGATGGTGCGGCTGAGCGTGTTGCGATGCATGCCCAACTCGCGTGCCGCCTTGCACTGGTTGCCGTGGTTCTCGCTGAGCACCGCCAGGATGAAGCGCTTCTTGAACTCGCGCACCGCTTCCGAATACAGGATGCCGCTCTTGTGCATCTGGCTGACCAGGGCCTCGAGCTGGTCCTTCACGACAACCTCCTCCGCGCTGCCGGGGTCCCCAGCACACCAGACTTTGGTCTGCAGGGGATGACACGCACCTCGTTATGAAGACCGCTTATCTTACCAGCGAAGCGGACTCAGTGTTGGGCCGGTTGCGGGCCCGTGACTTCGCGCATCGCCGCTGCTCCCTGGCGTAGCTTCTGCCGCAAGGTGGCAGGCGCCAGCCAGCTCATGCCGCGCGCCGCCACCAGGAAATAGCCTCCCAGAACCGATCGCCTCAGCATCTGCGACCCGGGCGCGAACGCCGCCAGCGCAAGAACCAGAACGGCGACGATGGCGCCTCCGCGCAGTACGCCAAAGACCGCGCCCAGCAAACGGTCCGCCCAGCCTAACCCCGCCTCTTTCGCCAGCCAGCGCGCGATCCGACCGATGATCCCCGCGGCGATCACCACGGCGAAGAAGATGGCCAGAAAGGCCACGATCTCCGCCACGGCCTCCGCCTTCACATAAGGCCCAAACCAAGTGGCAACTCGCCAGTACTCCCAGGCCGCCAGCAGGTACCCCACAATAACACCCGCCAGCGAGATCACCTCGTGCAAGAAACCCTGCGCCGCCGCCA
>DATKLD010000257.1:0-4494 GCA_035542595.1 Terriglobales bacterium | reverse complement strand
ACGGTGTGGCTCAACGCCGAGCCGCACACGTGGGAGCGGCGCGCAAGAAAGTCGGAGGGCATCGCCGGCGACCGGCGCAAGCAGGCGGTCGCGGTGGCCAATTCGGTGCGTGTTTCGGTCTCCGACACCGGCGTGGGCATCGCCCCCGAGTTCCAGCAGGAGATCTTCGAAGATTTCACCAAGGCTTCGCAGGACAAGAATTCGCAGGGCATGGGCCTAGGCCTTTCCATCGCGCGACGGCTGGTTCAGGCGCACGGGGGAAGGATCTGGATGGAAAGTCAGCCGGGTTCGGGGACGAAGTTTTCGTTTCTCATCCCCCTCAACCCGTTTTGAGAGAGGCGCACCGTGGCAGCGAGCAACGTAGCAAACATTCTAGTGGTGGATGACGAGCCCAGCATGCTGGGGTATATGCGCACGCTGCTGGAACTGGACGCCCACCGCGTCGAGACCGCTTCCAGCGGTGAGGACGCGCTGCAGCGCGTGCACCGCGATCCTCAGCCGAATGTCGTGCTCCTCGATCTGTTGATGCCCGGCCTGGACGGCCTGGAGACGCTGGAGAAGATGCGCGAAGTCCGTCCCAACCTGAAGGTAGTCATGCTTTCCTGCGTGAGTGACACCCGCAAAGTGGTGCAGGCCATCCGCCTCGGCGCTCAGGACTACCTCACCAAGCCGTTCAATAAGACAGAACTCGATTCGGTATTACGCCATTGCTTCCAGAACCAGCAGGCAATGGAAGACATTTGCGCGGAAGCCGAACCGCTCGGCGATGACACCTACTTCGTGGCCGCCAGCGCGGCCATGCGCAGAATCCGCACCCAGGTGGCGCAGGTGGCGAAGGTGGATGTACCGGTACTGATGCTGGGCGAGAGCGGCACCGGCAAGGAAGTGGTGGCGCGCTTGATCCACAAGATGTCGGCGCGGGCCCACCGCACTTTCCTCAAGGTCAATTGCGCGGCCGTTCCCGCCGACTTGCTGGAGAGCGAGCTGTTCGGATACGAGCCGGGAGCATTCACCGGGGCCAACCGCCCCAAGCCCGGCAAGTTCGAACTCTGCAACAAGGGCACCATCCTGCTGGATGAGATTGGCGAGATGCCTCCGCTGCTGCAGGCCAAGCTGCTGCACGTGCTGCAGGACCAGACTTTCTCGCGCCTGGGTGGACGCACCACCATCAACGTGGACGTGCGCATTCTGGCCGCCACCAACATCGACGTGCAGGCGGCGCTGGCCAGCCACAAACTGCGCGAGGATCTCTACTACCGGCTCAATGCCTTCACTCTGCACGTTCCGCCTTTGCGCGAGCGCAAGGAGGAAGTGCCCCTGCTGCTCAAGCATTTCATGACCCGCGTCGCCGAGCGCTATGGACGCCCTCCCCTTCCTTTCTCTCCTGGCCTGCTGGACTCATGCCTGAAGTACAACTGGCCGGGCAATGTCCGGGAGTTGGAGAACTTCGTGAAGCGCTACCTGATCCTGGGCGAAGAGGCACAAGTCATCCGCGAGCTCGATCCGAAGGACTCAGCCGGGCCGGAGAGTGCGCCCAAGCCCCCGGATGCCTCCAACGGCGGTTTGAAGTCGTTGGTCCGCAGCCTTAAGGATGAGGCGGAAGCCGAAGCCATTGCGCGTACCCTGGAACAGACCAACTGGAACCGCAAGGAGGCCGCCCGCATCTTGAACATCAGTTACAAGGCTCTGCTGTACAAGACGCGGCAGTACGGGATCGAGGGGCCGGGCCGGCAATCCTCGCGTTTCAGGGACGCCTCCGCCTAAACGGCGATCAAACTTCAAGCTTGGCACTACCAACGTCTCGCTGCAAGATCTTCCTGCGCAAGGGGGCGTAAGCCTTGGCATCCAAGCGAACCGGCGGGCGCTTGGGTCAGAGCTGGCTCACGCGGCCCCCGCTGTGCGCCGCAGGAATGCTGTTGTTCGCGTGGTAAGAATTGGAACAGACGCAAGGTGGACGAGAACAGGATTCCGGAATCCGCGTCTTCGAGGTGCGCCCCCCGGCCAGAAAATCGGCGCAGATCATCTCAGATACGGCCACACGGTTACAAGACGCCTTCTTTACCACCGCCGCCAACTTCCGCCGAAGGCTCGGGCCTATTTGCCAAGGACAGTATCGATCCCCGAGAGCAACAATCCGAGTTTGGACGGTGGCAACCTACCCACGCGCGCCGTGAGCAGATCCTTGTCGACACTGACGATCTGGGAGACGTTAGCCACGGAATCCTTAGACAGCCCAGTAAGACGCGCCGCAAGACGGACGTTTCCTGGGGCCAGGGCCCATTTGAGATTGCTAGTCAGAGGAACGCAGACGACTGTGGCAATGCGGCTCCGATTGAGGGCGTCACCCTGCACCACAACGACGGGTCTGCGGAAACCCGGGCCGGAACCTGTTGGCGCAGGCAGGTCCGCCCACCAGATCTCGCCCTGCGAGATTACCACTCGCTTCGCTCCAGGGTCCGGCGCGCGGCAGAGGAGACGAACGGATCCTTCGTTTCGCTCGCCTCCGCGCACGCCCGGTTCATGGCCTCGGTGACCTCGTCAGGCGCATGGTGAGCCAAATACTCCCTGAGCGCATCGCTGAACAGCCGGCTGCGAGACTTCTTGGTCCGCCGAGCCAAGCGCTCTGCTCCCAGATAAAGATCGTCGGGGATAGACACCGCTGTTTTCATACCATTAGTATAACTACCTAGTTGCCGGGAGACAAGCCGACGATCTTGCCTAGGTGGAACGAATTGGGTAGTGTAGTCGGCATTGATGTGGGCCCCGCATTCTGGCGGACGTGGGCGAGAAGGAGGAATGCTGGCCAAAATCTTCCGCGAGGCCCAGAACATTATTCAGGACCCGACCAAGCTGCAGCCCCTCATTACGTGGCTTAGAATTCTTCATTCAGGCTGGGGGAGTCGTGCTCACTTCTTCGGAGCGAAAAGACAAGATTTGGTCCGTTGTCCGCGTCTCCAGCGGCAATTTCCTGGAAATGTACGACTTCATGATATTTGGCTATTACGCCACGGCGATCGCCCGCACGTTCTTCCCCACCGGCAGCGAATTCGCGTCACTGATGCTGTCGCTGATGACTTTTGGGGCCGGGTTTCTCATGCGGCCGCTGGGCGCCATCGTGCTGGGGGCCTACACCGACCATCACGGGCGCCGCGCCGGCCTGCTGCTGACGCTGGGATTGATGGCGGTCGGCATCCTCACCATTGCCTGCGTTCCGGGATACAAGACGATCGGCATTGTCGCGCCGCTGCTGGTGGTCTGCGGCCGCCTGCTGCAGGGATTTTCGGCGGGCGCCGAGCTGGGCAGCGTATCGGTGTATTTGTCCGAGATCGCCAGGCCGGGGCACAAGGGTTTCTACGTGAGCTGGCAGTCCGGTAGCCAGCAGGTGGCGGTGATGTTCGCGGCGCTGCTGGGAGTAGTGCTCAATTCCAGGTTTTCGCCGTCACAGATGGCCTCATGGGGATGGCGGGTGCCGCTGCTGATCGGCTGCCTGATCATCCCGCTGCTGTTCGTGCTGCGTGGTTCGCTGAAGGAAACTGGACAGTTCCTGGCACGCAAGGTCCGTCCCAGTACAGGCGAGATCCTGCGCTCACTGGCCGGCAACTGGCGCGTTGTGGGTCTCGGAACCATGCTGATCACGATGACCACCGTGTCTTTTTATCTCATCACCGCGTACACACCTACCTATGGAAGCACAGTCCTGCACCTGGCGACAGTGAACAACTTGATCGTGACGCTGTGCGTGGGCGCGTCGAATCTGTTCTGGCTGCCGGTGATGGGAGCGCTCTCCGACCGCATCGGGCGGCGGCCACTGCTGCTGGCGTGCACGGTGCTGGCGCTGGCCTCGGCGTACCCGGCGATGTCGTGGCTGGTGGGCGCGCCGTCCTTCTCGCGTCTGCTGACGGTGGAACTATGGCTGTCGTTCGTCTACGGCAGCTACAACGGCGCGATGATCGTCTTCCTGACCGAGATCATGCCGGCCAAGGTGCGGACTACAGGCTTCTCGCTCGCCTACAGCCTGGCGACCGCTCTCTTCGGCGGCTTCACGCCGGCAATTAGCACCTACCTTATCCACGTGACCGGAAATCGCGCCGTACCGGGACTATGGTTATCGTTCGCGGCGGCATGCGGTTTGGTGGCAGCCCTGTTCGCCCGGCCATATGAGGAGCCCGTCGAGGCTCCGCTCTCCGCCGAGCCCGAGGGCGCATGGACAATCCGGCCCGCAGGCCGCTGAAGCGCGGCTTCTCGGACTCATGCCGGGGTGCGGGAGGCCTTCGGGATGCAAAGCTTTTGCAACCACTTGCACTATTGACGGGCACCCGCCCCCCCTACGGAACACGATCTCATGCGGCTGAATGATTGAAAACGCGCGGTCGCTCAGCTATCCCCCAGACCGAGTTGCGTGGCACCGCAATTGCTGCGGAGCACCCTCAGCCGAGACTTGGGTTCCCGAGGTGGCCGACGCCGAGTTAAGCGGCAAGGCCAGGCCTTAAGCAT
>DATKLD010000256.1:0-19059 GCA_035542595.1 Terriglobales bacterium | reverse complement strand
CTCGGTGCCTTTCCGCAAGCAGCTCAACTTCACCTTCGACGGCCTGAAGCAGGCGGCTAGTTCAGTCGAGCGGCTGCGCAACTTCAAGCTGCGCCTCGAGACCGGACACTTCGATCCAGGCTCGAACCCGAAGATCGCGGCGCTGGCTCGCACCACCAGCGAGCGCTTCACCGCCGCGCTGGCCGACGACTTGAACACCGCCGAAGCGCTGGCCGCGGTCTTCGACATGGTGCGCGAGGTGAACACGGCGGCTGATGCCGGCGAAGTGAAGAAGGACGACATTCCGCCACTGCTCGCCGTGCTCCAGCGGTTCGACCAGATCTTCGACGTGCTGCGCGACACCGATGCGCCCAAGATCGAGCGGATTCTCGAGTGGGCGAAGGAGGAAGGCAAGGGCAATCTGGCCGGCGCAGCCAGAGGGCGTGCGGGTGCGTACGGCACTCTCACGTCTACTATCAGCGATCAGGGAGTCGAGGAATTGATTGCCAAGCGCGAGGCCGCGCGCCGCGCCCGTGATTTCAAGACTTCTGATGCCATCCGCGCCCAGCTCGCCGAAGCTGGCGTCGTCGTGGAAGACAGCAAAGGCGGCGTTCGCTGGAAAAGAAAGTAAAGCCCGGCTGCGTGCGCCGGGCCGTTTAACTTCGCCTGCGAATTCCCGCTTCAGGCTTTGGTCGCGCCCACCGGCTGCGGGACGGCCACATCCGCCTCACGCATGAACTTGGCCGCCTCCTCCGGAGGCGTCGGGTTGATGTAGAAACCGGTGCCCCACTCGAATCCCGCCGTCTTGGTCAGCTTGGGCATGAACTCGATGTGCCAGTGGTAGTGGTCGTTGATGGGCTCCTGCAAGGGCGAGCTGTGCACCACCAGGTTGTAGCTGGGGTTCTCGAGCACCCGGTCGGCGCGCACCAGCATGTCCTTCACCGCCTTCGCCAGGCTCTCGTAGACGTGGGAGGGCGAATTCTCGAACGCCGACTCGTGCCGCTTGGGCAGGATCCAGGTTTCGAACGGGAAGCGCGGGGCATAGGGGCCCATGGTGACAAAGTCGCTATTTTCCGAGACCACGCGCGTGTTGTCGGAGAGCTCCTGCCGGATGATGTCGCAGAAGACGCAGCGCTCCTTATAAATGTAGTACTGCTTGGCGCCTTCCAGTTCCTCGATCACCTGCTTGGGCAGAATGGGCAGGGCGATCAGTTGCGAGTGGGCGTGCTCGAGCGACGCGCCCGCCGGCTCGCCGTGGTTCTTGAACAACAGGATGTACTTGAAGCGCTTGTCCTGGCGCAGGTCGAGGATGCGGTCGCGCATGGCCCAGAGCACGTCCTCGATGCGCTTCTCGGGCAGCGTGGCCAAGGTGGCGTTGTGGTCGGGAGTCTCGATGATGACCTCGTGGGCGCCCACCCCGTTCATTTTGTCGAACATGCCCTCGGCCTGGCGGTTCAGCCCGCCTTCGATCCCCAGCGCCGGGAACTTGTTGGGTACAACGCGCACCGTCCAGCCCGGGCTGTCGCGCTCCGGCGGCGGCCCGCCGTTCTTGCTAGGACGGAAGGCCAGCACCTCGGGCGGCGTCTTCGACTCGTTGCCATAGCAGAACGGGCAGAAGCCGCCCTTCATCTTGACCTGGTCACGGGAAAAATCGCTGGGACGCTTGGCCCGGTCGGTAGAAATAATCACCCACCGCCCGGTAATGGGGTCTTTTCTCAGTTCAGGCAAGTCTGTGAGTCCTTTCGACGGGAACCATTGCGTATATCTTACGCCACCGGAAAGGCATTCTTGAAGAGGGTAAATTCCGGATCGCTGCCATCAAGTAAATAGATGCTCAAAATGTCAAAACGATGGGGCAAATTGCCCATCACTCGCCCTGGGGCTCCCGGCAAACCCGGTTTCGTTGGGGGCACCGGTTTTGGTTTGCTGGGGCAGCGGCGTATGTACTCGCGGGCCATCGCCCGCAGGTCGCGCTGCTTGGCGAGATCCACGGCGGCCTCGGCCGGCTTGACCTCGCGCGTAGTGCGCGTCTTGACCTCGATGAAGCACAGCACGCCGCCGTCCCAGCCCACCAGGTCGATCTCGCCCCTCCGCCGCCGCGAGCGGTAATTGCGCCCGACGATCACGTAGCCCATCCGCCGCAGGTAGAAATACGCCAGTTCCTCGCCGCGCTGGCCGGTCGCGAGATGCTCGGGCTGCTCGGGAGGATGCAGCGCCAGCCCGGCCGCTCTGTCCATGGCGCGCAGCGCGAACTGTGTGAGGCGTCCCGACATTCAATCCGATCCTAGTCCGGCGAGGCGCAACAGACGTCGCAGCCCGCGTTCGCCGCTGGCCCCACGCTGGGTTCCGGCGATGTCTCCGTCGCGGTCGATGACTACGTAGATGGGATAGACGTTGGCGGCGTACATGGCGGCAAGATTGGTGTCCTCGTTGAGGACGATGCGGCAGGAGCGTGGGTGGTCCGCCAGGTACTTCCTGACCGTTTTCTTCGACTCGCCTACGTCAATGGCGAGCACCACCAGGCCCTTATCGGCGAACTCGCGATCGAGCTCGTCCACCAGGGACTGCTCGCCCCGGCAGTAGGGACACCAGGTGGTCCAGAATTGCAGCAGGACGACCTTCCCTTTGAGGGACTCGTTGGTGAAGGTCTCGCCGCTAAGCGTCTTGGCGTGGAAGCGTGGCGCGGGCTCGCCGTCATCGGAGCCAGCAAAAGCCGAGAGCGCGGCGAGGACAACGGCGCTGCAAAGCGCTAGCCTGAAGATGTATCGGCGAGCTGGCATGCGCGGGGAGTGTACCACCACCGATAAGAATGCAGAATTCCCGCCTTTGGCAAAATCGGCCAAAGGTGGGGCACCCTCAAATTGGTTCTAATCGGCGCTGATCCGCGTGCATCCGCGGCGTGAATTAGACCAAAAAAATCGCGCCCCGCAGGGCGCGATCGTCGAACCAGCCAAAATCCTCTACTGTGTCGCTGCGGCCTTCAACTCCTTGTTCTTCAGCACCTGGATGGCGCGCCGCAACTGTTCGTCCTGTTTCTGGCGTTCTTCTTTGCGAAATTCCTGGTCGGTGTTGCTGTCCTGGTCTTCGTCCGGCAGGACGAGGTCGGCTTCGTCGGTGTCGGCCACCAGAATATTGGGGGTGATGGCGGTGTCCTGGATGGCCTTGCCGCCGGGGGTGTAGTACTTGGCGACGGTGAGGATGAGAGCCGAGCCGTCGGGGATCTCGATCACCTTCTGCACCCCGCCGGTGCCGAAGGTCTTGTCGCCGACCACGTCGGCGCGGGCGTTTTCCATCACCGCGGCAGCCACGATCTCGGCCGGCCCGGAGGTCCCGCGGTTCACCATCACCACCAGCGGCAGGTCGGTGACGTCCTTCTGCGGATCGGCGTTGAACGTCTCCTTGGCGAACTTCTGTCCCTGCAGATAGGCGATCAGGCCGTGGTTGAGGAACAGGTTGGCGACGGCGACGCCCTCGTTCTCCTCGCCCACCGAGCAATCACGTAAATCGAGGATGAACTTGCGCGCCCCCTGTTTCTGCAGCGACTTGATGTGCGCGGCGATCTCCTGCGCCCGGCTCCTGGTGAGGGCGTAGGGACGCACGTAACCGACGCCGTCCTCCAGCATCTTCTCGCTGACCGGCGGCAGGGTGATCACGTCGCGGGTGACGGTGACCTTCTGCGGCTCGGCGCGGCGTGCGCGCACGATGGCGAGGTTCACGTTGGAGCCGGCCTGGCCGCTGAGCTCTGAGACGGTCTCCGCCAGCGACATCTCGCGCGTGCTCTTGCCCTCGAGGGCCTCGATGATGTCGCCGTCTTCCATGCCGGCCTTGTCCGCCGGCCCGCCCGGCACCACCGAGATAACGGCAGCGTAGCCGAAGCGCTTGGAGATGCTGGCGCCGATCTCGCCCTTGCCGTCCGACTTGTGCTGCTTGTAGAGCTTGTACTCGGCCGGGCTCAGGTAGCTGGAGTTGGCGTCCAGCGACTCCAGCAGCCCGTGCAGGGAGCCATCGGTGACGGTCTGGATGTTGGGCTCCTCGACGTACTCGCTGCGGATGCGGGAGAGCACCTCGCTGTAAACGCCGAGCTGGCGGTAAGCACCGTCGCTGGTGGAAGCCTTCACTCCCAAACCGCCGGCGACGGCAAACAGGATGATTCCAAGAGACGCGGTGACGATCAGGACCTTCAATGCTTTGGACATAGACGAGATACTCGGCGAGTTCACCTTCCGGGGACTTGCCCCGATTATACCCCGTTGCCGGGGTTTCCGGGACCTTGACGTTCCCCCCACCAAGTACTTAAGACGCTTCTAAAGGCACTTTCGTTTCACTACATCGCGGGAAATTTGTCCCTGGTGGTCCTGGTGTGCCGGGCGCTGATTGCCGGCCCCTGAGTGCTACACTCGTCCGGCAATCACAACGGAGACTTTGCATGCCAGACCTGAAAGGACGAGTGGCGCTGGTGACGGGAGCGTCACAGGGGATCGGGCGGGCGTGTGCGCTGGCGCTGGCTGAAGCCGGTGCGACCGTGGCCGCGGCGGCGCGCAATCGCGACAACCTGGCGGCCGTGGTGGAGGAGATCACGCGCGCCGGGGGCGCCGCCCAGTCCTTCCCCATGGATGTGGCCAGCGAAGAGCAGATCAAGTCCGCGTGCAAGGCCGTGCTGGACACCCTGGGCAAGGTGGACATCCTGGTGAACAACGCCGGCATCACGCGCGACCAGCTCCTGCTGCGCATGAAGCGGGCCGACTGGGAGGCCGTGCTCGCCACCAACCTCACGGCGGCATATCTGCTGATCCAGCAGGTAGTAGGCGGCATGCTGCGGCAGCGTTGGGGCAGGATCATCAACATCACCAGCGTGGTAGGACAGATGGGCCAGGCCGGGCAGGTGAATTACGCCGCCTCCAAAGCGGGACTGATCGGGTTGACGAGGGCGCTGGCGCGCGAGCTTGGGTCGCGCAGCGTCACCGTGAACGCCGTCGCGCCGGGCTTTATCGAAACGGCGATGATCGCCGGATTGCCCGCCAAACACCGGGAGGAGTTGCTGAATCTGGTGCCGCTGGGGCGGCTGGGCACGGACCGCGAAGTGGCCATGGCGGTGCGCTTCCTTGCGTCCGAGGATGCGTCCTACATCACAGGTCATGTGCTCAACGTGAACGGCGGCATGCTGATGGGATGAACATGCGCAAGGTTGCGGAGTCTGCTCTGAAGATCGTACAGGCGCAAACGCCCGCCGATCTCATCGCCGCGCGCGAACTGTTTCTGGAATACGCCAAGTCTCTGAACTTCAGCCTGTGCTTCCAGGGTTTCGACCAGGAGCTGGCCTCGCTGCCCGGCGATTACGCTCCGCCTTCAGGACGGCTGCTCTTGGCGGAGTTCTATGGCCGGCGCGCGGGGTGCGTGGCGCTGCATCGGCTTGAAGATGGCATCTGCGAGATGAAGCGGCTGTATGTGCGTCCGGAGTTCCGCGGGCACGGGATCGGCCGCAGGCTGTCCGAGGCGGTGATCGCGGAAGCGCGCGCCGCGGGGTATCAGCGTATGCGGCTGGATACGGTCGCGCCCGTTATGCGCGAAGCGGTGCAGCTCTATCGCGAGCTGGGCTTCTGTGAGATCGCCGCTTACCGTCCGAATCCCATGCCGGGGACGCTGTACATGGAACTCGCGCTTTGAGCGCAAGCTGGGAACCCGCAGGCACACTATCCGATGTGACGAGACTCACCGATTTCCACAGCGGAAACATGTAAGGTAGTTTTGGGTGTGAGCGCATGGGCGTGACGGTGGAAACGGTCTCCGGCGTGACTTTCTTCAAGGTGCGTGGGGCGCTGAAGCTGGGAGAAGCGGTGCTCGATGAATTGCGGGGGCGCTGCTGCGGGCTGGAAGCGCGGGGCATCGACCGGCTGGTGCTGGACCTGGAGCAGGTCCCTGCCATCGACTCCAGCGGTATCGGGGTGCTGCTTCAAGCCTATACGTCGCTGCGCAATCGAGGTGGCCACTGCAAGCTGCTGAATCCGGCCCGCGCGCCGCTGGAGGTGCTGCGCGTCGTCGGCCTGCTCACGGTGTTCGAGGTTTACAACGATCGTAATAGCGTCCTGGCCAGCTTCGAACCCCCACCCCAGCAAACCGAAGCCGGGCCGGCGGGAGATCCCGAGCGCGCCGCCTGATGCGCATTGGCGCGACCGGCGTTCACTTCCAAGAATTCGCTTGCCAACCCATTCCACTCTCGTTACTATGCGGGCACCTCCCTGGCTCAAATGGCTGAAAGTTTCTTTCCATGAACATCGGCGAGACCATCCGAAACTACAGGCTGCAGAAGGGGATGTCCCAGGGTGACATCGAGAAGCGCACCGGGCTCCTTCGTTGCTACCTCTCGCGGGTGGAGAACGGGCACACCATCCCGTCGCTGGACACGCTGGCCAAGATCGCCGGCGCCATGGAACTGCCCCTGGCCCAGTTTTTCGCCGAAAATACCCACAACGACGGCCATCCCGGAAGAACTCCGCAGTTGAGCGACGAGGATGTCCGCTTCCTGTCCCAGGTCCGCCGCTATTCTGCCAACCTGAATGAGAGCGACCGCAAGCTGGTGCTGGCCATGGTCAAGAAAATGGCCGCCAGCGCCAAATAGCCTCTGAGCGGTGCGCACTCCGCATTCTTAAACAGGCTGCCATCAGTTCCGGCCGTCCACCGACTTCGGTGCTGTAGGCAGGGGCCCGCAGCCGCTGCTAGGCTGCATCGCGAAGGGACCTCGCGTGACCCCCGACGAAGAACTGACGCTTCTTGACGAGAACATCCGCAGGCTCAAGATCGAATACGACGTGTATTTTGCCGGGGGAGCCAAGAAGCCGCCGGAGGACCTGGAATGGCGGGTCCGCAATGTGATCAAGAAGTTCAGCGATGGCCGCGCCTTCAGCATGCAGCAGCAGTTCCGTTACAACACCATGGCGCAGAAATACGCCGTTTTCAGCGACTTGTGGCGACGCAAGCTGAAGATCAAAGAAGAGGGATACCGCCGGCCCCAGGACGCGCTGCTCGCCATCCAGGGACTGCGACCGGAGGAAGAACACGCGGCGGCGGAGGCGCTGGGGCTGGCGGAGAAGGGTGCAGCGCACCGCGCGCAACCGCATTTCGAGTTCGCCGATCCCAGCGCGGAGCTCGCTAAAGCTCAGGTGTTGTACGACGCCCTGGTCGAGGCCCGGCGCCGCAGCGGTGTTCCACCAGGCCCTGATTTTGATTCCTTCCGCGAGTTCCTCTCGAAGAAGACCACCGAGATCCGCTCTCAGTTCGGCTGCGCCAGCGTCGAGTACTCCATCGAACTGGAAAACGGCGAGGTCAAGCTCAAGGCCCGGGGCAAGAATTAGTACCGAGTACCGAGTGCCGAGTGCCGAGAATCCCCTGCCGGTTCACAATCCTCTCCGATCCTCGATAAAATTCTTGTGAGCTGTGTCCTTGCTTCTCTGCCGGGTTTTCTGGCAGGGTAACGGGTTCCTTTCATTTGACCGCCCTACTCGGTACTCGGTACTGGGTACTCGGTACTACTTAAGAGGTGATTGTGTCCAAGATTCAGCGAGCCATCCTCAGCGTAACCGACAAGACCGGCGTGGCGGAGTTTGCCCGCCAACTGGCCCAGTTGAACGTCGAACTTTACTCCACCGGCGGCACCGCCAAGCTGCTGCGCGATTCGGGCGTGGCCGTGCGCGACATTTCCGAGCTCACCGGCTTCCCCGAGATGCTGGACGGGCGCGTGAAGACCCTGCACCCCAAAGTTCACGGCGGGATCCTGCACGTGCGCGAGAACCCGGCGCACCGCGCCGCCGTGGCCGAGCACGGCATCCAGCCCATCGACATGGTGGTGGTCAATCTCTATGCCTTCGAGAAGACGGCGGCCAAGCCGGGAGTGGAGTTCAACGAGCTGATCGAGAACATCGACATCGGCGGGCCATCCATGATCCGCTCCGCCGCCAAGAATTTCCGCGACGTCGCGGTGGTGACTTCGCCCGCCGACTACGCGGGGATCATCGAGGAGATGAAGAAGTCCGGCGGCGAGCTTTCGGTCGAGACTCGCTGGCGGCTGGCGCAGAAGGCCTTTGCCACCACTTCGGCCTATGACTCGGCTATCGCCTCCACGCTCGAGCGCGTGGGCAAGAACGGACGTGGCTTCGAGCTGCACGCCGAGGCCGGCTTTCCGCAGACGCTGCGCCTGCACTTCGAGAAGACGATGGATCTGCGTTACGGTGAGAATCCGCATCAGAAAGCGGCCATGTACTCCGACGGCAGCGGCATGGGCGTGGCCAACGGGCGCCAGCTCCAAGGCAAGGAGCTTTCCTACAACAACATCGTGGACCTGCAGGCGGCCTGGGACTTGGCGCAGGAGTTTGCCGAACCGGTGTGCGCCATCATCAAGCACACCAATCCTTGCGGCACTGCGACCGGCAAGGACCTGCTGGAAGCCTACAAGAAGGCATTTGAGGCCGACCCGGTTTCGGCGTTCGGAGGCGTGATCGGTGTCAATCGAGTGATTGATGGCGTCGCTGCCGAAGAGATGGCCAAGCTGTTCGTAGAGGCCATCGCCGCGCCGGGCTTTGATCCGGCCGCGCGCGAGCGCTTCGCCGGCAAGAAAAATCTGCGGCTGGTGCAAGTGACGCCCATGCCCAAGAAGTGG
Source organism: Terriglobales bacterium (assembly GCA_035542595.1). Lineage (GTDB taxonomy): Bacteria > Acidobacteriota > Terriglobia > Terriglobales > Acidobacteriaceae > JAHFUA01. The sequence continues at coordinate 10,430 of DATKLD010000256.1, read as the reverse complement.
GTTTACAAGAGCGTCTCCGGCGGCCTGCTGGTGCAGGATGAGGACGTCCACGAGCTCAAGGAATCCGACCTGAAGGTGGTCACCAAGCGCGCGCCCACTGCGGAAGAAATGCGTGCTCTATTGTTCGCCTGGAAGATCTGCAAGCACGTCAAGTCGAATGCCATCCTCTACGCGCGCGACGGGCAATCGGTGGGCGTGGGCGCCGGGCAGATGAGCCGCGTCTTCTCGGCCAAGATCGGCGCCATGCACGCGCACCTGCCGGTGAAGGGGACGGTGGCAGCTTCGGATGCGTTCTTCCCGTTTCCGGACGGCGTGGAGGAGATCGCCGCGGCCGGTGCCACAGCCATCATTCAGCCGGGAGGGTCGGTGCGTGACCAGGAAGCCATCGACGCCGCCGACCGTCTGGGCCTGGCCATGGTGTTCGCCGGCGTACGGCATTTCCGGCACTGAAGGAGTCCCAGCTTTGACACAGGCTGGAAACCTCCGAACCCGGTTACGTGTGATAAGACTCTCGCTTGAGTTGCAAGAGGCTTTCACAACATCTATCCGCCAGCGACGGACACTCCGACACGGCCGATTGCTTCTGCACAGGGTAGGGAAGCCCGGAACGGATCGCGAAGCCCTCTGCCGATTTGATGAGCTGGTCCGCCCGCGTCCTGAGCCACGGGAAACATCTGCACAAATGAGGGTGGACAAAATCGACTCCGCCCACCCTTTTCGCTACACCTGATTTTGCCGTTCGATCTAGGGGCGTCCTCCCGCGCCGCCTGCCCCTGTCGCAGATCCCTGCTGCGCGTCCCTGACGTTCTTCAGGCTTGGCCACGTCCTTTGTATCAACAGTTCCGCGTCGCTGGTCTGGTGAGGGTAGAAGCGGGTCGTTTGCACGTCGGCAGGCTGGATCTCCACGTCAGTTCGCCGGTTATAGGCCAGCCAGGTTGTGCGTGGATTGTGCTTTTTCGCGCCCTCTGCCTTGAGCGGATTTTCGCTTTCCAGTTGCTGGACTGTGACTGTGCTCAGCTCGTCACGCTTGCCCACCGGCTCGACAACGATTTTGTCTCCCGGTACGCCGTGCGCAACTAGAAATGCTTTTACCGTCAAGACACGCCGCTCGCTAAGGCTCATGTTGTACTTGTCCGTGCCCCGCGGATCCGCATGCCCGCGCACCCGGATCTTCGCATCCGGGGTGTGTTCTGCGTAAAGCGGGAACACATCCGCCAGTTTCATCAGTTGCTTTTGCTGGCTGGCCACCAGGCCCGTCTCCGGATGCCTCCGGTCCGGGTAGCCCGTGGGGAAGAACACGCTCAGGATGTAAGGCTCGATCATCCCTTTGATCCGAACCTGAGCGGTCTTGGAGTCAGCCCCGCCGCAGATGTTGCTGGCAGCGAGCGTGTACGTCTGAGTCTCATTGACCGGTCCGGTCACCTGCTTGGGTTCAGGGACCAGCTTTTCTTGCCCATTCGCCGCCACGTTCCCGATCGGGGCGACCGAGATCTTGTCGGCATTCGTTGCCGTCCATTTCAACTCCGACGACTCCTGGCTCAGGACCTTGTTGCCCACCTTCACGTAGTGGACCTCGGCGGGCGTCGCCTCAATCGAGGACTGCACGACCGTGTTCACATTGACCGTGGCATCCTGTTTTACGGTGCCGCCGGGCCCAGAAGCCTCGAAATAGTATGTGGTGGTGCGACTGGGCTGCACGGGGATTTCTCCCGACAGCGACGAGAGCGGCTTGGTGCCGGAGTCGTCCTTAAGGCTGCTGTGCAGCGTGTCTACCGACGAATAGGCCAGCCGCGCCGTGTCATTGCAGTTGATCTGCGCCGGGCTGGCGGTGAGCGTGCCACTCACCGGAGCAATGTAGACGGCGGCGCTGGCGATTCCCGCAGTGAAACGGGGGCGAGGACCCTTTGTCTTGCTGTTACTGATCTTTTGCGTCCTCATTCTTCCGCTCGGGACGTACAGGATCACTCGTTCATCTGCCGCAACCTGGACCGGCCCGGACCAGATCGTGCTGCCATAGCGCGTAACGGTCACCTGATGCGTGCCCGGCAGCACCAGCAACTGTTGGAACCAGCCGATATGGTTATTGAACATATCGACGTGTCCGACGTGATACTCAGGCGTATTGCCGTTCAGTAGTACCGCCGCGTGCGGTGGGCCTTCAATCTGGATGAGGCCGAACTCGCCGGGCACCGCAGCTCCTGTCGGTTTCAGAGAGAAAACCAGGGGTTCATTCCAGCCCGCTATAAAATTAACGGTGCGAATCTCCCCCTGGTATCCGTAGTTATAGACGGAAATGACATGCTCGCCAGGAGTTGTCTTCAGAATCGCTTGTTTCCCTTCCCTGATCGCCATTCCGTCGAGAAATACATAAGCCTGTGGAGGGTTCACTATCACCGGGAGTTTTGCCTCCTGGGCGAAGGCCGCGACCCCCCAAAGCGTGACTAATGCGACCGAAATTGCCAATTTATGGTGGGACATTCCTTTCCTCCTGCGCCTACAGCACATTTCTCGATGGGACACCGGTCTTTCCACACCGCTGCCCGACTCACTCGATTTCAAAGGGTCATCCTTATTCCTGAGTGTGGTCGCCTCAGGGTCCTGCGTTCCTGGGTGGGACTTGGGCCTCGGTGAAGCGGCCGGCTGGTTCAGTGAATGATCGACTCGAAAGCTGCTGGCTAATTTTCTAACAATACCCCCCCAGCATTTCAGTGATTTCACTCACCATTGCATGTGAGCGTGCGATGGTGAGTGTTGCTAAGAGGGGTTTACACCAACTGAGAATTTGCACCGGGAAGTCTTCAGTTGATACGGAGATTTTTCGACAACAACTCAGTAAGGTGTCCCACCTGCGTGGCAGAAAGTGGAATCAGAAGCGAATAATTTTGTGAACCTCCTGAGTGTCTTGCTCGTCGGGACGGGCGTGGAATTTATCGCGCCGGATACGCTCCTCGATGACGCGCTCGTCGTCACGTTCCTCAATCCCGGTGAGCACCGACAGCCAGACAACGGCTACCCAGAGCAACAGCACAATCACTAGGATCTTCATCATGCGACCTCTGGTTGGACCGGGTTGTCGATCGCGCAAGGCCGATCCCCACCCCGGGAAGACACCTCCCGGGAGTGTTAGGAAGCGGACACAGCAGCGCGACTCATTTCCATTCACCCACACGAGATTCAGGATTTCAGTGATTTCACTCACGATTGGCTGTGAGCATCGGGCAGCGCAAAATGGCCGGGAAGCCATAGCCTGCCAGGTAAGCGGCCGTCTTGTCGCGGAGCCTCTTCGCGGGCTGGCCGGAGTCCAGGTTCAAACTGCGGTAGGTCCTATTATCAGCTCGATCTGTTCCCGGCCCTGAAAGCGTGGCTTTGACGGCGCGCGATGAGCAGGCGCAGCACGTAGAACAGTTGAAGAGAATGCTTCCACTGCACCCTACGTCTCTTGTTCACAGGCCGGAGCCGAACCGGCCGCTGTTCAATGCGCGCGCCGAGCAAGTAAGGCTCCAGTAGCGAAGTGCCACAGACGCACTTGCCAGTCATGGGAAGTGCGAGCGCCAGCTTACGCGAGAGTGCCCGGATTCCAGTGCCGGAATCTCCCGGCACACGCAGGTTGGCCAGCCAATTCAGTACTGCCTCGGACCATCGCGGCTTCCGATGTCGCGCGCCCAAGACAAGATCAGCCTCTCCGTTCAGGATCGGAGCAGCAAGCAGGGGAATATCGCGCGGGTCGTATTCACCGTCGGCATCGATCAACACCACCACCGGACAGCTTGCAACCCGTATGCCGCTGGCCACCGCGCCGAGATAGCCCGTCTGGCGTTGATGGCGAACGACCAATGCCGCGTGAGTGCCAGCGACAGCAGCGGTCGCATCAGTGCTGGCGTCATCAACGACTACCACCTCACGCGCCAGACCTTGCAGTTCGCGCAATACCTGCGCGATACGGCCTTCCTCATTGTGCGCGGGCACAACGACGCTGATGTCGAACGGCAAGATGGTCGCCACCCTGCCGATTGTAAATCGTCGTAAACAGCCCTTAGCCCTCGCGATCGCGTCACGCGGTCGGGCACTGGGCGCAGGTCTTTCCTGATCACCCGATGACCCGGCCGCCGCTGACCCGTTGGCGAGCGGGGAACCGGTTGCAGCACTGACGTAACCCCGGGCGGGCGCGTGTTTTCACGTACAATAGGGATGCACCACCCGGCAGGGGGCCAGCATCTAACCTGATGTTGGAGACGGGCGGCCGGCAAGGGTTTAGTGTCCTCATGAAGAAAACAATCGCAGCAGTTCTATTGCTGATGTCCGCCAGTTTGGCGCAACAGGGCAAGGACAACAAAACCCCGCGGGCCCAGGTCGCGGCCAACGCTGCTGCCGACCCCGGCAAGCCCGCGAGGAAGCTCCCGGACAAGGCTGCCGCCTACTATCACTACACGCTGGCGCACATGTACGAGGAGCTGGTGTCGGTTTACGGGAGGGCGGAGTACGCCACCAAGGCCATCCAGGAGTACCGCGCCGCCATCGAGAACGATCCTGAATCTGAGTACCTGAACGCGGGCCTGGCGGAGCTTTACGCCAAGACCGGCCGCATCCGTGACGCGGTGGTCGAGGCCCAGGACATCATCAAGCGCGATCCCAATAACCTGGAGGCGCGCAAGCTGCTCGGCCGCATCTATCTGCGGTCGCTCGGCGACCTGCAATCGGGAACTCAGTCACAGGAAGTGCTGAAGCTGGCCATCGAGCAGTTCCAGCAGATTGTGCGCATCGAGCCCAATAACGTGGACAACCACCTGCTGCTCGGTCGGCTGTACCGGCTCGACAACGACCTGGTGAAAGCGGAAAGCGAATTCAAGGTCTCCATCCAGATTCAACCTGCTTCGGAGGAGGCGGTCACCAGCCTGGCGTACCTCTACAATGAGGAAGGCGACACGTCCCGGGCCGTCGCTCTGCTCACTCAGGTCTCGGATGCGGCGCGCAGCGGCAAGCTCTACTCTGCGCTGGGCTACACCTACGAGCAGCAGAAAGACTACAAGAAGGCGATCGCTTCCTATCGCAAGGCCGTCGAGCTGGACCGTGACAATCTGGACTCACAGCGCGGGCTGGCCCAGAACCTGATGAACGACGGCCAGTATGACGCCGCTCTGGAGCAGTACAAGCAGATCTCCGATGCCGATCCCCAGGACGCCCAGTCCTACCTGCGTATTTCCGAGATCTACCGCCGTATGGGCAAGTTCGACCAGGCGCTGGACATGCTGAAAAAGGCCGAGAGCCTGGTGCAGGATTCGCTGGAAATCCCTTTCAACATGGCGCTGGTGTATGACGCTCAGGGGCGCTTCGACGATGCGGCCGCGACCCTGCAGCAACTGCTCGAGAAGACCGCACATCCGGATGGCAACTACACCACGGGCGAGAAGAACAACCGCAGTGTCTTCCTCGAGCGCCTGGGGAGCGTGTACCGCGAGCAGGGCAAGACCCAGGCGGCGGTCGAGACCTATCGCAGGATGCTCGACCTGGGCGGCGATGGCCCGTCGCGCGGCTATCAGCAGATGATCGATACCCTGCGCGAAGCCAAGCAGTGGTCTCAGGCCACCGCTGTAGCGCAGGAAGCCGTGCAGAAGTTTCCCAACGACCGCGGTCTCAAGCTGGTGCTGGCGGGACAATTGGCGGATACAGGAAAGGCCGATCAGGGCATTGCCATGGCCAAGGAGCTGCTCAAGGGCACGGCGGAAGACCGCGAGGTGTATGTCGCGCTGGGGCAGATCAACAGCCGCTTGAAGCGCTGGAGCGAGGCGGAAGCGGACCTCAACAAAGCCGCTGGACTGGCCACCAAACAGGAAGACAAGGACTACGTTCAGTTCGTGCTGGGTTCAATTTACGAGCGGCAGAAGAGATACGAGCCGGCGGAGGCGGCGTTCAAGAAAGTCCTGGCCAGCGATCCCCGCAGCGCCATCACGCTGAACTACTTGGGCTACATGATGGCCGATCGCGGCACCCGCCTCGAAGAGGCGCTGGGGTACATCAAGAAGGCGGTGGAACTCGATCCGCAGAACGGCGCCTACCTCGACTCGCTGGGCTGGGCCTACTACAAGCTCGGCAATTACGATCTCGCGGAGGAGAACCTGCGCAAGGCTTCCGAACGCATCGGCAACGATGCCACCGTGCAGGACCACCTGGGCGATCTCTACCACAAGATGGGGCGCCTGAAGCTGGCTGCCGCCCACTGGCAGCGCGCGCTCGAGGAGTGGGGCAAGGCCGTCCCTGCGGATGTGGACCAGGAAGACGTAGCCAAAGTGCAGCACAAGCTGGAAGCCGCACGCGTCAAGCTGGCGCAGCAGGGACGGTAGCAGAGCGGTTATCGCCTTCGTGCCGGTGTTAGACTCACTTCATGCTGGCCGCCTGTGCCGTCCGTGTGGAGAACAGCCGGGGACGGCGCCACCCTGAGCCCGCGCATCCTTACCGTGATGATTTCCAACGCGACCGTGATCGCGTCATCCATTCGCGCGCCTTCCGCCGTCTGGAGAACAAGACCCAGGTCTTCACCCGCCGCTACTCCGACCACTTCCGCAACCGGCTCACCCACACCATTGAAGTTGCGCAGATCGCGCGCACCATCGCGGGTGCGCTGGGCCTGAACGTTGATCTGGTGGAATGCCTGGCGCTGGTGCACGACATCGGGCATCCGCCCTTCGGCCACGCCGGCGAGAAGGCGCTGGACGCCGCCATGCGCGCCCACGGCTTTTTCTTCGACCACAATCTGCACGCGCTGCGCATCGTCGAGGACTTCGAGCTGCGCTACGCCGATTTCCGCGGGCTGAACCTTACCTTCGAAGTCCGCGAAGGCATCATCAAGCACTCACGCGATTATTCCGCGGACGAATTTCCAGAGCTTGCGGAGTACCTGCTCGACCAGCGCCCGCCGCTCGAAGCCCAGCTCATCGACCTGGCCGATGAGATCGCCTACCACACCGCCGATCTCGACGACGGCGCCGAGGCCCGTATCCTCAGCGTGAAAGAGATCCGCGAGGCGGTGCCCTTGTTTGAGATGTTCTATCGCCAGGCAGAGATCCGCCGCCCGGACGCCTTACCCAAGCTCAAGTTCAACGAGGCGGTGCGCGGCGTGTTGAACCTGCTGGTCACCGGTCTGATCGAGAACACGGTGGCGCGAGTGCGCGCGGCCGGCATCCAGGACGTGGAAGCCGTGCGCCGCCATCCGGAGCGCCTGGTGTCGTTCAGCCCCGAGGTGGAGGAGCATCGCAACCAGCTCCGCCGGTTCCTCTACGAGCGCCTTTACTGCAGCTCCGACCTGATGCCGGAAAAGGACACCGCCGAGCGCACGGTGCGGGAGCTATTCGACTATTGGACCGGCCGTCCGCAAGCACTGCCCGCCAGCTATCGGGAGAAGACCCGCCACGAGCCCTTGCCGCGCGTGGTCTGCGACTACATCGCCGGCATGACCGACAACTTCATCCAGGAACAGCATGCGGCGTTGTGCGGGAAGAGGACCGTAGTCACGCGGTGATGCCACGCTCATGGGTCTATCAAAATTACCCGCGCCATCCATTTCCTACCTAGAAAGCCGCAGAGGCCCAGCCACACCTGCCTCATAACAAATGACTTAGGGAGCAGAATCCGCCCCGGAGTTTGGCCCTTCAATTGATTATGAGGGTGGCAGCGCAACCTGCTCCCGGGTGTCCCCAAGCAGAGGCGCGTAGTTTTCGGTGGTGAGCCTAGCTCCGATGCTCCCCCATAACTTCGGAGGAATTCGATTATGACGAGCAAGATCCTGTTGACGCTGCCGCTGGCCGCGGCCCTGACCGTGCCTGGATGGGCGCAGCAGGCGCCAGCCAGCAGTTCCAGCCAGACTCCGCAAACTGACCAGTCCCAGAGCACGCCGACGCCGGCCAGCGATCAGCAGAACGCGCAGGCGTATCCCAACGCTCACGAGCCGCTGACCTACGAGCCGCACGAGGGCTTCTGGGGCCACCTGAACCCGTTCGCGCGCAAGAAGTACGTCCAGAAGCAGTTGGACCCGGTGCGCGGCCGGCTGAACGAGCTGGATGAGATCACGGCCCAGAACGCCAAGGCCATCAAGGACGTGGATGCACGCGCGCAGGAAGGTATCCGCGTGGCTTCCCTTAAGGCCAATGAGGCCGACATGCACGCCATCGATGCCGGCAACCGCGCACAGCTCGCCCACCAGACGGCGCAGCAGGCCACCGTTCGGCTGAACACGGTCGAGCACGTGGTAGACAACATCGACCAGTATCAGGCCGAGAGCCAGGCCGAGATCCACTTCAAGCCGGGGCAGGTGGGTTTGAGTCCGAAGGCCAAGCTGGCACTGGACGAAATGGCTACCCCGCTCAAAGACCAGAAGGGATACATCATCGAGGTGCAGGGTTTCTCCACCGGGACTGGGCAGGCAGCCATCCAGAACTCGCAACAGATGGCGCAGTCCGTAGTGCGGTATCTGGTGCTAAAGCATGACATCCCCGTGTACCGGATCTACACCATCGGCATGGGGAATGCTTCCGTTCCAACCTCGGCCGAGGGCGCCACGCAGCGCATGCGCGGTGGCCGGGTCGAGATCAGCCTGATGAGAAATGGAGCGGGCGACTTGGAGGAGCCCGCGTCGCAGTCACAGCCCGAAATGAAGTAAGCCCACGGGCCTCCCCCCGAGCCTCCCGGTAGCAATGCCGGGAGGCTTTTACTTTTTCCTCAGCGTCTCGTGCTAGGCTGAGTTTCACTGCCGTGTCCGAAACCATCTACTACTCGCGCGTCAGCTCGCCGGTCGGATTATTGCTGCTCGCTGTGTCCGAGCGCGGACTGGTCGCTCTGGAGTTCGGCTGCGGGAGGATCGCTGCGGGAGGGGTGGAATCCGATGAGAAGACCGCTCCCTGCGTCCGGCAACTCAATGAATACTTCGCCGGTCGCCGCCGCCGGTTCGACCTGCCGCTCGATCTGCGCGGGACGGACTTCCAGAAACGCTGCTGGCGCGAATTGTTGAAAATCCCTTACGGCGAGACACGCTCCTACGCGGATATCGCCCGCGCCATCGGCAATCCGGCGGCAGTGCGGGCAGTAGGCCTGGCGAACGGGCAGAATCCCGTAGCGATCGTCGTGCCCTGCCACAGGGTGATCGGTTCCGACGGCTCCCTCACCGGGTACGGCGGCGGCCTGGAGATCAAGCGCAAATTGCTGGAACTCGAGGGAGCGAGGAGTGGGGTGCTGGTGTAGCGCCGGCTCTTGCCGACGTGGGCGAGACGCCCACACGACAGCCGCCGGGACGGCGGCGATACAAGGCTGATTCGCTTTTTATTCGCTATAAGACTAGTTTCAAGGTATACTTACTTCCACCGGTCATCCTACCCCTGACCCAGCCAGCCGACGGGATGTAGGCTATGGTGCTATTTTCAGGTTCTGAGAGGACATATGGCTGACGAAAAAGCACGTGCGGTCGAGCTGGCGGTTTCGCAGATCGAGAAGCAATTCGGCAAGGGTTCCATCATGCGCCTGGGGACGAAGGAGGCCATCGTTCCCATTTCGGTGATCCCCACCGGGGCGCTGTCGTTCGACGCGGCGCTGGGCGTGGGCGGCTTCCCGCGCGGACGGGTGGTCGAAGTGTTCGGACCGGAGTCTTCAGGGAAAACCACCATCGCGCTGCAGGTGATCGCGGAGGCGCAGAAGTCGGGCGGCATGGCGGCCTTCGTGGACGCCGAGCACGCGCTCGATCCCGGCTACGCCAAGAAGCTGGGCGTGGACGTGGACAACCTGCTGGTCTCGCAGCCGGACTACGGCGAGCAGGCGCTGGAGATCGCCGAGGCGCTGGTGCGCTCGGGCGCCATCGACGTGCTGGTAGTGGACTCGGTGGCGGCGCTGGTCCCCAAGGCCGAACTCGATGGCGAGATGGGCGACAGCCACGTCGGGCTGCAGGCCCGCCTGATGTCGCAGGCGCTGCGCAAGCTGACCGGCATCGTCTCCAAGTCGCGTACCTGCCTGATCTTCATCAACCAGATCCGCGAAAAGATCGGGGTGATGTTCGGCAACCCCGAAACCACCACCGGCGGCCGCGCGCTGAAGTTCTACTCCACCGTGCGCATCGACATCCGCCGCATCGCCGCCATCAAGGAAGGTGAGGTCGTTGTCGGGTCGCGTACGCGTGTAAAGGTAGTGAAGAACAAAGTTGCCGCGCCCTTCCGCGAGGCCGAGTTCGACCTGATGTACGGCGAAGGCATCAGCCGCGAAGGCGACCTGATCGACCTGGCGGTGACGCACGAGATCGTCGAGAAGTCGGGATCGTGGTTCAGCTACAAGGGCGAACGCATTGGCCAGGGACGCGAGAACGCCCGCCAGTTCTTGAAGGACAACCGCGACATCACCCGCAAGATCGAGGACGAAGTGCGCAAGAAGCTGGGCATGCCTGCTTTGGGAGGCGGCGA
>DATKLD010000255.1:0-19881 GCA_035542595.1 Terriglobales bacterium | reverse complement strand
GAGTCCTTGGCGAAGTACTCGGTCACGCGTCCCTGGTGGTCCTTGATCTTGACGTAGGCGATCTTCTGGCGTTGCCTGTCGATGGGGACGTACCAGACTGCGTTGTTGATATTCATGTGCCAGTGGATGCCCGTGGTCATGCCGGTGGTGGGGCTGCCGCCGCCGGTCTTAATAAGCATCTTGATCTGGCGCGGGGTGTTCTTTTCGTCGTAGCCGAAGTGGTTGATGGTCTTCAACTGCGCGCCGTAAAACTTCTCCGGCCAGTGGCACTGTTCGCAGGTCTGCTGCGCCGGGCGCAGGTTCTCCACCGGGCTGGGGATGGGCCGGGGGAAGGTGTTGAAGGTGGCGGCATACACCTGGCGGAGGCCAGACATCTTGGAGCGCACATACCAGCTCGCGCCCGGCCCGACGTGGCACTCCACGCAATGCACTCGCGCGTGCGGCGACGCCTGGTAAGCGGTGAACTCCGGATTCATCACGTTGTGGCAGAGCTGCCCGCAAAACTGGGTGGAATCGGTGAACTCGTAGGCGCGATAGCTGGCCACTGCCGACAGCAGCACAAATACTACGAGGAAGCTGCCTGCGAAGGTAAAGATGGCGCGCTGACGCGGGACGTTCAAGTCGATCTTGGCGTAGGCGGGGATCTGATCTGGCGTCAGCTTGCGGCGGCGCGCCCGCTCGCGCAGCATGCCGACGACCAGCAGCACAACGCCGATCATCAGGAAGAACGGCAGCACCATGTAGGTGAGCACGCCGAAGTAGGGATTCGACCCGCCCGCCAGCACGTCCACCAATAAAAGGAACAGGAGGTTAGCCAGGCAAAGCCCGATGACGATGAGTCCGATCAGGCTGACATAATTGCGGACAAGCCCAGGTACCCTTCGTTGCAGTTGCTCGACCATCTATTTGTTTCCCTTCCACTTGGCTTCCACTTCCCGCTGGTGGCGATCAGCGCCCGAGCCGTCGCCGGGGGCCGAGGCTGCGGTGGGGGCAGGGTGCTCTTGTATCTCCCGCAGCGCGTCCAGCGGGTGCTCTTCGTGGTAGAGCTCTTCCGACATCTTGCCGTCCCAGAACGCCCAGTTCAGCGGGTACACGTCAGGATCGAAGATGACCTGATAGAAGTGCCACACCCCGATGGCGAGCGTGGCCAGCACCGCCTCATAGAAGTGGACGGCCAGCGCCACGTCCACCGACCAGCGCGGCAGCCAGTGGCTGACTTCGACCTGGAACCAGGCCATCAGCCCCGTCACCCCCATGATGATGTAGCCCCACACTAAGGCCCAGTACTCGGCTTTTTCGGCGTAGTTGAAGCGCGCGAAGGCGGGTCGCTTGGCTCCGAGGCCAAGATAGTAGCCGAGGTTGTCGCGGATGTCGAACCCGTCCTTCAAGGTCGGCAGCAGGTCTTTGAGCGCGCGGCGACCCTCCTTGAGGGCAATCACGTAATAAGCGTGGTAAAGCCCAACGGCCAGCAGCATGACGGCCGCCGTCCTGTGTCCGTAACGGCGGACGTTTTCGCCGAAGGCCAGTCCCAGCCAGCTATCGGGGTAAGCCAAGGCGAAGCCAGTGATCACCAGGGTGATGAAGCTGGAAAGCAGGCACCAGTGCTGGATGCGCTGTTGCAAAGTCAAGCGAACCACGGTGCGCTGGTGGGCATTGCGCATGTCCACCGCCTTCTTGCGCCAGATCAGGAAATTGTGCAGCAGCATGCCGCCGATCACCCCGACGATCAGAGGGATGTACAGCCGCCGGATCCAGCCTATGGCGATGCTGGAAATGTCGGCCGAGAGCGGTACGTCGATGTGCACCTTGCCCTGCACGAACTTGTCTGTGGCGCCGGGGTGGCACTGGCCGCAGGTCTTGACCAAGTTGGCTTTGTTGATGGTGGAGCGCGGGTCGGAGGAGGGCAGGATATTGTGCGCCCCGTGACAACTGGCACAGTTGGCGACTACGGTCGATCCCAGCTTGGCCGCCAGCCCGTGATAGCTCGCCGCATACGTGGTCATGCGCCGCCCGGAGAAGCCGTACTCCTGCGACATGCGCATGCTCTCGTGGCAGTTGGCACAGGTGGCGCGGGCGATGTTGCCGGCGAACACCGACGACTTGGGATCGAGATGCGACTTGATGGTATGGATGCCGTGGCAATCGGTGCAAACCGGGGCTTCGAAGTTCCCCCGTGCCACTGCCTGCCCGTGAACGCTCTGCGCGTACTCCTGCCGGATGTTGTTGTGGCACTTGGCGCAGGTTGCAGGAACGTTGGGTTGATAGATGCCTGACTTGGGATCGCTGGGCGGCCGGATCTCGTGGCTGCCGTGGCAGTCGGTGCAGACAGCGGCTTTGGTGGAACCGGCCGCCACCGCGCGGCCGTGGACACTCTCCTGGTAGTTGACGAAAGTGGCCGCGCTCAGGCCCTCCTTCTCCATGACGAACTTTTGACCGTGGCAGGCGCCGCAGGTCGCCGGAATGTTGCCGTGAGCGACCTTGGACTTGGGATCGCCCGGCGGCAGGATCTCATGCGGGCTGCCGTGGCAGGAGGTGCAGGCGGGAGCGTTGGCGTCTCCCTTTGCCCTCGCCTGGGCATGGATGCTGAGGGCATATCCGTGGTCGGCGTCGGCGTGGCACTTGGAGCACGATATCTTCATCGGCGTCACCTCGTGCGGCGCCGATTTCACATCGTCGTGACAATCCACGCAGGTCAGAATGGAGCCGTGGATCGAGGCATTGAACTTGCCCTCGTCCACGCCCAGGCTTACCTGCTTGCCATTGACTTCGTGGGTCAGAGTGGCATCGCCGTGGCAAGCCAGGCAGTCGGCATTCGTGGGCTTCTTTGCCGCCCAGGCGGTGCTCATGAAAAATATGAAGACCAACAACAGCCAGTAAACACTCCGACCGCGAGGCCCTACCAGACGCACCGTTTCCCTCGCTGGCATTTCCAACCTCCTGCTACCGATACGCAAACAACATGGCATAAATGATCCAGACCACGATGCAGAAGCCGACCGCCAAAGCTGCCCAGGCAAAGGCACGGATGGTGCGGACGACGATGGCCGGATGCGGCTCCGCCATGTGCTCTTCCAGCTCCCCGCGGGCCACCAGCGCCTGGTATTCGCGCGGCTTGTCCCGCTTCAGCTCGGCCAACTGCATGCGGCCAGTGAAAATCGTCGTATCCATCGGGAACTTCTCCGGCCGCAAGTGAGTATTGAAGAAGTGCACCGTGAAAATAAAACCGGTCGCCAGCAGGGCTTCGTCACTGTGAATGATGGTGGCGACGTTGATGAACCATCCCGGCAGGAACCGCGTGAAAAACACCGGGAACCACAGCGTCAGTCCAGTGGAACCGATGATGAAGATCCCCCAGAACACGGCGAAGTAGTCGAACTTCTCCCAGTAGGTCCAGTGCCCGTACTGCGGACGCGGGCCCAGGTGCAGGAACCACTTCATGGTGGCAATGAACTCGTGGAGGTCCTGCCGCGTGGGCAGTAGCGTGTTCGGGCCGAACAGCAAGGCGCGCCAGGACATCTTGCCGCGCTTCTTGCTGCGATAGAGGTCCACCAGGTGGGTGATGAACACGCTGAACATGATCACCGCCGCAAAACGATGCACGTACCCGGCGGTTTGAAATCCTCCCAGCAGCCGCGACAACACCACCGCCCATTTGGTGTAGGAGAACTTCAGCGACAGTCCCGTGATGGCCAGGCTCAAAAAGCTGACGATCATGCAGGCGTGCAAGGTGCGATGCAGGCGGTTGAAGCGGACGAACTCACGCTCGGCGGCCACCGCCGGCACAGCGGCAGCAACCGGCGCAGCAGCAGCGGCAGCGCCCGCAGGTTCACCTGCGACCATGACTGCTTCGCGTTCGTACTTCAGCGGGCGCTTCAGTTCGTCAGCGTTTTGCATCGTTGTCCTCCGGCAGCCGCAGCTTGCGCTCCGCCTCCTCTTCCGCGCGCAATTCACGGCGCATCTCGACGGCGCGCGGCAGCCACAACAGCGTGTGTACCCCGCCCACCACGAAGGTCCCCACCAGCAGAGCCGTCATCCCCCAGAAAGACCAGAACAGGAACGGATACTTCTTGGGATCGTGGTGAGTGGCGTGGGTCAGGTATCCGGCGAAGCGGCGGGTGGCGTCGCTGTGGCACTGGCGGCAGGTAGCGACCACGTTGGCGCGGCTCAAGTGCGACCGGGGATCGGTGACCTTCTGGATATCGTGCGCCCCGTGACAGTCGTAGCATTTGGCGGTCTTGGTGTAGCCCAGGCGCGAGACCTTGCCGTGATAGGTTTCGAAATAGGTCTTGGCGATCTCGGCGTGGCAGCGCCCGCACTTGTTCATGATCTCCAGCTTGAAGCCGTCCTCGTCGGCGCGGCGGATGGAGTGGGCGCTGTGGCAGTCGCTGCACACCGGCAGCTCCTGCCCGGTCTTAGTCACGGTCGCGGAGTGGATGCTCTCAACGAACTGCTCCTGGATGCCATGGTGGCACTTGCCGCACGTGGCAGGAACATTCTTCGGGTTTACCGTGGAATCCGGATCCCTGCGTGGCAGGACGCCGTGGGCGGTGTGGCAGTTCGTGCACGTAGCGGTCACGGTGAGACCGCTCTTGAGCAGGCCCTTGCCGTGAATGCTCTCGGTGTAGTGCTGGATGATCTCATGCTGCGTCCCGGTATAGCGGACGGCTGCCTTCTGTCCTTCGCGATGGCAACGCGCGCACAACGCCGGAACGTTGGTGGCAAAGGTGGCCGATACCGGGTTCTGCCGGCCAAGAATGCGATGGTCGCCGTGGCACTCTTTGCAGGTGGGCGCGTTCGGATCGTTGGCGGCCAGTAGCTGCCCGTGCTTGCTGCGCTGGAACTGCTGCGCGACCTCGGCATGGCAGGAGCTGCAGTCCACTCTCTTGGTGATGGTCTCGCAGGGGCGGACGCGCGACGCGTTGACCTCGGAATGGCACTGGCTGCACGCCACCTTGGCGTGGCGCGAACCCGCCAGCTCGGCGACGTGAACCAGCAAGGGACGGCCATCAGAAGCTTTCAGGTCCGCCTTGGTGTGGCAACGCAGGCAGTCGGCGTCGGCCATGCCCTGCGTGTAGAACACCTTCCGCACCTTGTGCGGCTGGTGACAATCCACGCAGGCCGGCAGCACGTTGGCTTCTTTCTCCCAGAGCTCGCCGCGAATGACCTTGCGATGCACTTGCTCGATGGTTGCGTGGCACTGGGTGCACGTTTTGGCAATGTTGCGACGGGCGATGGAGGAGTTCGGGTCGGTATGCGGCAGGATGTTGTGCGGGGTGTGGCAGGAGGCGCAGTTGGGCGCCACGATCAGCCCCTTCTTCAGCAAGCCTTCGCCGTGGATGCTTTCGGAGTAATTCTCCAGAATGTTGTGCTCTTCGATGGGCCGCTGTGTCTGCACCGGCGTGCCCTCACGGTGGCATTTGCCACAGGTGACAGGTACGTTGAGGGGATACACCGGGGAGCGCCGATCTTTGACGGGCAGGATGTCGTGGTTGCCGTGGCAATTCAGGCAACGCGGGGCCAGTACGTCCCCTCGCGCTGCAGCTTTGCCGTGAAGCGATTTGGCATGCAGCTCGGCTTCGCTGCTGTGGCACGTGCCGCAGTTCACCTTGGCTACCGGCGTTTCGTGCGGCAACTCCTTGCCTTCGAGCGAAGCATGGCAGGAGGTGCAGGAGAGCGAGGCGTGAATCGAAGAGGCGAACTTCTTCGCGTCCACGTAGAGCGAGACGGTCTTGGCCCCGCGCTTGGTGGTCAGGCCCTTGTCTTCATGGCAGGCCAGGCAGTCGGCGTTGCTGGGTGTATCTGCGGCCCAAACCGGACATAAGAAAATTATGAATGCCGATAAAAACAGCCAACCGATACGCCGAATGCCAGGCCACGGAGCTTGCCGCACTCGATAGCCTGCTGACATAGTAAGACTCCCATCGCCTAGCTGCCTCCCGACTGGTTCCGGGATTCAAGCTGGCGAATGTACATCCACAGTCCGATCAGGACTGCAACAATCGTGATGAGCGACAACCCCAGCCCCTTACGGCGGTAGTCGCGCTCGGCCAGGGCCTTCAGCCCGTCCTTATAAGTTTTTTCTGCGATCTTCATACCCGCCTGCGTGTCTTGCTCCACCTTGTCGGGCTGGAAGCTGTGAATCGTGACCCGCGCCTTGATAAGCGAGTCGTGCCCCTGAGACTCTTCGAGCCGCGCCTGGCTGACCTCCATGCCGGAACTCTCGGCCTTGTCGAGCACTTCATCGGAACGCTTCAAGGCCTCATCCAGCGCGGTCAGGTCGTCGTGGATTTTGCCAGCAGCCTTAAACCCGGGATCACCCGAGGCGTGGCAGTTGGTGCAGACCGATTCGTTGCCGGTACCGATGAGCTTGTCGGTCGGATGCACGATGCGGTGATTGCTGTGGCAGGTAATGCAGGAGCCAGTTCCCATGGCCTGGAAGGCCGCCTTGTGCGGGCTGGTATCGAACAACTGCGCCTGGAACACGTGGCACGTCGAACAGACATTCTCCACCGACGCCACACCCGGCGGCGCCGCACCGTGGTTGCCGTGACAGGTGGTGCAGGTGGGCGCACTCAGGTCGCCGCGGACCACCATGGCGTCGTGGTGCACGCTGGCGCTGTATCCGGCGAACTGGTCGGTCTTGATCTTGTAATCCTTCATGTAGGCGGCATCGGAATGGCAGCGTGCGCAAGTGTTGGCCACATTCAGCGGGTTCACCGTGGAGCGCGGGTCCTTGGCAGGACGGATGCCGTGCACGCTGTGGCAGTCGATGCAGACGGCGACCTTGGTATCGCCTTTCGCCAGGCGCTTGCCGTGGACGCTCGTCTGGTACTGCGCCAGTTGATCGGTGCGCAGCGACGGGTTGTATTGCCGCATATAGGCGCCGTCGGCGTGGCACTTGGCACACGTCGCCGGGATCTCGGTGCGCTTGGGCTTGCCGCGGAAGCCCGCCTTCCTGCTCATCGCGCCTTCCGGCGACGCGTCCTTGGGATCGCCGCCGTGGCAACTGGCGCAAGTGAGTCCTTTTTGCGCGTGGATGTCGGCCGCCCACTGTTCTTCGGTCACACCGGTGGGCGCCGGGAAGGATGAGTGGCATTCCACGCAACTGCTCTTGGCGGCCTGCGGCGGCGCCTGCGCAAACGAGGCAGCGGGAAGCAGGAGGCAGGAAGCGAGAGCAACCACGGAGACACAGAGGCACAGAGGTTCTAAACCGAGTTTTCCTCCGTGTCTCTGTGACTCTGTGGTGGGTTCTTGCAGCATTGCACTCGCCTCCATCATTTCGCCGCCATGTAGCCGTAGATCGTCATGGAGAACATGTAGGCCAGGGCGAACACGCCGAGGCCGCGGATAAAAACCTGCCGGCGACTGTGCCGATCGCCGCCCAGGAAGGGCAGCAACACCCAGATCAGCCCCACTAATCCGAATCCGAGAATGCCGACCAGTTCACCGTCAATCGGACCGACCTTGGCGGGAATGAGCTTCAGGGTCTGGAACATGAACATGAAATACCACTCGGGCTTGATGCCCGCGGGCGCGACCGCGAAAGGATCCGCCTTAGTCCCCAGTTCCCACGGGTAAAGCGCGGCCAGCGCTCCCAGCACGCCCAGCGCGACATACCAGGCCATCAGCTCGTGCGCGAAGAAGTTGGGAAAGAAGGGCGTCTCGCGCTTGTTGGGAGGCAGCTCTTTCCAAGCCGCTTCCAGTCCCGGAGGCACGCTCATGCCCAGACGCTGGATCAGCAAAACGTGGAGGGCGATCAGCATTGTGGTGATCCCGGGCAGCAGAGCAACGTGGAAGCCGAAAAAGCGCGTCAGGGTGGCGCCTGTAACTTCTTCGCCGCCGCGCAGGAAGATCAGCAACGGCTTGCCGATCACCGGTACCTGCCCGGTGATTTCGGTGCCCACCTTGGTGGCGAAAAATGCCAGCGTGTTCCAGGGCAGCAGGTAGCCGCTGAAGCCGAAGCCCAGCGCCAGAAACAGCAGCACCATCCCGGTGACCCAGGTGAGTTCGCGTGGCTTCGTATAAGCGCGCAGGAAGAGCACGCTGAACATGTGGGCAAAGGCGGTGAAGATCATCAGGTTGGCCGACCAGGAGTGGATGGAGCGCACCAGCCATCCGAACTTCACCTGGGTCATGATGTACTGCACGCTTTCGAAAGCCTCGTTGGCGCTGGGGCGGTAGTAGAGCAGCAGCAGGATGCCGGTCAGCACCTGGATCATGAAGAGGAACAGCGTCATGCCGCCTAGGAAATACCAGTACGACAGCTTGTGGACGGGAACCGTCTTGTGGCGCAGCGGGGCCACGAGTTGCTCCCAGCCGAAGCGCTCGTCGAGCCAGCGCACGACGCGATTGCGAGGGACGGAAGTCTGTGGCGTGGCTTCCGGCGTGTTCCCCATCAGGCCCTCCGCCGGCGGCTGACGAAGATCTCGTCGCCCTTGATGTGCACATCGTAGGATTCGAGCGGACGCGGCGGTGGTCCGGCAACATTGCGTCCATTCAGGTCGTAGAAACCGTTGTGACAGGCGCACCACACCTCCCGCACGTCGGCGCGGTATTGCACCGTGCAGTTCAAGTGCGTGCAGACAGCGGACATGGCGTGATACTCGCCATCGCCGGTGAGCACCAGCAGTCCCGGTCGGCTGCCGAAGCGAAAGATCTTGCCGCTGTTCGGCTTCAGGTCGCCGACCTTGGCCGCCACCACGCTGTCGCCGCCCAGATCGACGGCCGCCGGCGGCACCAGATAGCGCACGATGGGGTAGAGAAATGAGGCCGCGGAAGCCAGCAAGCCGCCGCCCAGCAGGAACTGCATAAAGCGACGGCGTGCCGGCTCATGTCTCGTTGCGGTTTCCGCGTGGTCCATGAGAGTCCTTTCCCGGCGGACCTCGCCGGGTTTCTTACTTCTTGAAGGTGCGAACGTATTTGACCAGATCCTTGATCTGATCGTCGGTCAATTTGCCCTTGTACGAGGGCATCTTGGGCGGCTTGCCGTTGGTGATGGTGGCGGTTAGGTCAGCGTCCGACGCCTTCTGCACCTCGGCGGAGCCCAAGTCCTTCGTGCCTGCCATCTTGCCCTTGCCGTCCGGGCCATGGCACATAGCACACTTGGACTTGAAGACGTCGGCCGCCGTATCGGCGGCGAAGGAAGCAAGCGGCAACGCGAGGATGGCCAGCGCCACCACCACGACCGCCAGTCTCTTGCCTAGCGTTATGTTCACGGTGTTCTCCTCCTGAGAGTTAGTGTTGCGGTGTTTAAAAGTTCCACAATGTCCGAAACGGCCAACCTTATACACGGATACGGAGGCAAGAATCCAGATCAAACCTAAGGATTTCAAATCCGGAGAGCCTGGGGCTGTGACCTTGTGCACGGTTGATTGTGACTAGCATCACACCAACGGCTTCTGCAACGGTCCCGACGCCACAAAGAGTCAGGAACCGGGATGGGTCCATTCGACCCATCCCGGCAAGATTCTAGAAGTGGTACTCCAGCGTGGCCGAGACGTAGTAGGCATGGTACGAGGGCTGGTCCACGCCCAGGAACAGGTATCGGACTGCCGATGTGTCGCCCACTACGAAGGTCGGGTAGAAGGGGCTGCTGCCGGGAACAGGCGTTGCGAACTGGCCGGCGTTCGAGTTGCCAGCCGTGAGCATCGCGACCGGACAGCCGGGCACACTGCCGGGGGTGCCTGCCCCACTCACGCAACCCATGTACTGAGTCATGGGGGAGGTCTGTTGGTCCTTGTAGTCAAACTGCTGGTAGCGAAACTCAAACTTGGGCCAGAGATTCTTGGTGAGCTTGTACTTAAAGACGGCTGCGACCTCATGCAGGCGGCTGACGCTCTCGGGGTAATTGGTGGCGGCTGTGCCACCAACCAGGAGGAACCGGCAGCCCGCGGCATTATTGACACCGCCGATCTGAAAAGCGCAATTGGTACCGTTGGGATCTACGCCGTTAACTCCCAGGAACCGGGACAAGGTATTGGCTGTCCCTGCGGTCAGGGTGTAGTAGGTCGTGAAGTAGACCTTCTTCCCGACGTACGTGTCCGCCCCCACCGTCCAGACGTCAACCTGCTCGGGAGTCGTGCTTTCCCAGTCGTTGTTGCTGGAATCGCCCCCCGCCGCCGTGGTCGGAACGCGGTACCGCGAGATCAGCCTCCTGTAATAATGCTCGTGCGAATATTCGGCAAACAGCGACACTTGGTGTGAAACGGCGTAATCCGCGCCAGCACCATAGTTGTAGGAGATGTCCTTCAGGATCCCGTAAAGATAATAGGGACTGGTGGTCGCATTCGCGCCCGTCAGGTAGTTCAGGGGGGTGAGACTGTTGCCGTCGCCTCGACGGTTGTAGTCGTCCTGAACGACCCCAGCGAAGGCAGAAAGGGTCAGCTTGTCCATTGGAGTGTACTGAACCAATCCGTCAGCGCGGTTGCGAATTCTGGCTGTCTCGTCGAATCTCCGGCTACAGGGTTGATCGCCAGCCGCAAATTGGGGCGGAGTTACCCCTGGCGCAACCGTACACGGAACCTCAAGGCCGGTGACGGTATCCGTAGAATTTTCTTCATCGTGATAAAAGTCGGGTTTCCGGCTGGAGTACCGGTAGGAGGCCCGGAAGAGCAGGGGCTTCCAGTAATTGACATCAACTGCGCCAAAGACGGAATTCTCCAGCGAGTGGTTTACGTCGCGGTGCGTGCGGTCCATCCATTCCGCCTCGTAGCCGGCCTTTGCGGAACTCCTCTTGGCAAAGTACCAGTTGCCAGTCAGTTCGAGGTTCTTGCGGTTGAAGCTGGTGGCGCGGCTTCCATTGTCCGTCGCAGTCCCATTGGCTGAATCGCCCTGGGTGGGGGTAAAGGTGTGAACCGGGGTGTTGTTGTTGTAATCGTAGTGGCGGTAGGCCGCTTTCACCTGGAAGTTCTTCCAAGGGAGGGTGACCAATGTGTAGTTCATGGCCAGGGTCTGCTTGTCCCCGTGCAAGCTCGGCACGGCCGCAGGCGGGGCGGTGCAGGCTTGCGCCCCACCAGCGCCATCCTGGCATCCGACGAGCGCGGTGTTGGTGGTGTATGGCAGGAAGGCATCGTTCTGTCGCAGCCAGCCGGGGTTGATGCTGGCCATGAGGCGCACCCACTTGCCGAGATCGGTGGCGCCGGCAAAATTCAGGTAGTACGCCTGGTTGTTCGGATACATGTCCACTTGCCCAGTAGTCGGACTGCCGGCGGCGACGTTGTTAAAGTTGAAGGGGTTTTGGGCAAGCATCTGGTTTATGTTGTTTTGGAAGAACGATCCCACGAAGGCGCCCTGCACGGCCCAGCTTCGCTTGCCATACTCGCCCCCAACTTTGACGAGGTTGTTGAAATAGCTGATGGCTTCAGGAACTTCCGCCCCAGAGCCAGAGGTAATGCTGGTGCCGGTGCTGGGGCTGCTGGCAAAGATCAGCCCGATGGGCCGGAAGCCGTACTGGCTCTCCCGCCAGAACATACCGTTCAAGTTCAAGTCGGGAGTCAGGTTGTAGGAAACCGACACCGTCCCGGCTTTGCGGATGATGGACGGGGTGAAGAAATTGAAGTTGTTCACAACACCACAATCGACGGCCCCAGCGCAGCTCGCTCCACCCGGCGCGAAAGCGCCTGTGCCGGCCATGAATGAGGGGATGGTGGCCTGAGTGGCGGCATTGCCGGATGCGAGGGTCTGCAGCTGCTGCCGGATCTGCGTTGGGAAGCTCCACACGCCCGGCGCGGTCTCGGTAAAGAGCGTGCGGGTGGTGTCGCTGTAGACGTGAGGGATTTCGTCGTAGCGGAACTGGACCCTGAACTTGCCGTACTCGCCGAAGGTCGCCAGATAGCTCTGGTCACGGTAAATTGCTTTCTGCGTTTGCAGGCTCACGTAGTACTTCGAGCCGAGCAAATTGTCGAATGTCCCGTTGAAACGGCGGACAAAGAAGCCGTTGCGCAGGTCGCGGTACTCCTCATACTTCGATTTGCTCAGCAACGGGTCGAATGCGGTCCCGCACCCCAGGCAGCCGACTGAAGTGAGTGGATTTCCCGTCGTACTGGGCCCCAGTAAGAGGTCCGGACGGCCATAGACATCGCCCCAGCGGTAGCGAACTCCGAATTCGACCATCCCGCGCTCGGCAGGTTGCTCCTCGGCGGGCTTGTCTTCGGCGTAGGCCGTTGCCGGAAGCAAAAGGAGCGCGAATACCGCCAAACCTGCAAGCGAGTTAGATCTCCTGGTCTTCATTTCGCTCTCCTTCCTTAGCGTAAGAACGCGCTGCCCGACGGGTGATTCGACCCGTGGATAGCGGAGTGGCAGTTGGTGCAACCCCGATTGAAGTCCCGAATGCTGTTGTTTTGGATCGGGGTCACAGGGTGCCGGCTGGAGACGTGGCAGGAGTCGCAAACACGCGGCATGCGCATCTTCAGCAATTGCGGATTGTTGGTGCCATGCGGTTCGTGGCAGTTGGCGCAGTTCTCCATCACCGGCGGGTGCTCCCACAGAAAGGGACCCCGCCGTTCGGTGTGGCAGCTCAGGCAATTCTCGTTGGTCGTGCTCTGAATCAGTTGCTTGGGGTTGGGCGAGCCGTGCGGGTTGTGGCAACTGGTACAAGTCACCTTGCCTTCGCGGTACGGCATGTGCGAGGAGCGCTGCAGCTGCGCCCGCCTCATCGGGTGACAGGTCAGACACAACTCCGGCTGCCCTTTCTTGAGACCCTTGTTTTCTGTGAGTGGAGCGTTGAAACGTGCTTCCTCGGACAACGTGGGGTGCAGCACCTGATGCACGTTGTGGCAGTCCACGCAGGCCATGGCGCGCGAGTCATGCGGGCTGCCTTTCCAGAAGAGGCGGTTGCCGCGGGAGTGGCATTGCAGGCAGGCTGCGTTCTTCTCCGCCACCGTGTTCGTCGAATCGCTGGTGAAGCGCACCGGAATCGTGCCCTTGCCGCCGCCGGCTTCGACGTGGCCCTTGCCCGGTCCATGACACGCTTCACAACCGCGGGCTTCGTCCGGCGTGTGCGGATGCGCGAACACCTTGCCCATCAAGGTGTTCTTGAAGCGGCGGTTTTGATCCTCGTGGCAGGCTATGCAGGTGTCACTGCCTACATAGTCGCCGTCCGCCTTGGATGGCGCTGCGGCTTTGGCCTGGTCCGGAGCTGCTACGGGGTTAGTCTCCGGAGCGCCGAGACCCGGTGGCGCGGCGTGCGCGCTCAGGGCCAGAGCCGCGAATAAAGCGAGAAGGGTTGCTGTCGGAAATCGCATAGCCGGCTTCGCCTGCCTCCGTTTGTATGAAGTTCCCTGGGTGAAAACCGGACGAACCTGGTGGGCCCCCGAAGTCTTTGTGCCGCGATGATGCCCCTTTTCGCTGGGGGTGGCAAGCAAATCCTTAACGAGGACAGCAGACAAAGATGGTTCGCTTCCTTCCCATTTCTGGAACATCTTCAAAATGGTCTGGAGAACGAACCGGCGACTTGAGCCAGTGGGCGAGGGCTTATTGGCGGGTGCAGGAAAGGAAATTACTTGGAGTCGAGTCTGGCGGCGCGCTGCGCCTCGATACGCTGGATGGTGGCCCGCAGCCACCCTTTGACCTTCTCTTCCAGCTCCTGTTGGTTGTCGTAGCGGTTCACTGCGTCCACGGTTTCGCCCAGGGCGTTGAGCGGGATGTGGTGGCAGGGGATCTCCGCCTCTCGATCCGACGAGGGAACGAAGTCGATGAGCAGGCACTCCGCGCAGGGGTGCACTCGCTCCGGCTCGCCGAAGTTCAGGCAGGTGATCGAGTCCTGAAAGATCGAGGTCGGCTTCCAGGGAGTACGCACGGAGCGTCCGTAGCCGCCCTGCTCCAGAAAGGCTAGCTCGAACTTCAGCACTTCCAGTATGTCGCGATCATCTTTGGCCATGGCAAGCCTCCTCGCGAAGAGTCGGGTACGCCGGCACAGCCGCCCCACGCACGTAGAGTGGACCGAAAGCGCTCCCTGGGACTATGAGCCTCGTCACAGGATAATGTGATCGTCGTCACGCCGGAAGAACGGGTTCCCCGCCCCGGCGGACCACATCCTCAATTCATTGCCGCTAGTTGTGAGAATGACGAATGCGCGCCAGTCCCAGCATCCGTACGCGTTCGTAGGCGGCGTGTACGTCGTTGCTCAAAGACTCGACCACCCGCAGGCAGACCTCGCTGTGCTCCCGCAGATAACGCAAAAAGTCTCTGCGCTTGACGAAAATCAGTTGCGAAGGCGTGGTCGTTTCGGCGGTTACTTCATGACTCTGACCGGTCAGGGTCGCGCTCAACCCCAGGATCTCGCCGGGACCGGCCGAGCGCAGCACCAGACTGTCGCCGTGGCTGGACCCGACAGACAGTTTCACCGCACCGCGGCACAGCAGAAAGATCCCATCCGCGAGCTCGCCTTCCCGGAACAGGAGGGCGCCGCTCGGGTATTCGTGAGTGCTGTGCGCGCCGGCAATCTGCCGCAGTGCATGTGCCGGCGCGCCGGAGAAGAGGCGGTCCGAAGCTTGCCCGGCGCCGAGCACCGTCACGTTCTGATCCCTGCTCATGGCTGCCACTGTAAAGTCGCAGGCGCTCCAACGCTGTGACCCGAATCACGGTTTTGGGTGATGGTCTGCCGAAGAAGCCGCCCGAAACGGGCCGGGCCCGCACAAGCTACGGGCCGATAAGGCTTTCCAGCGCCGGCCGGTTGCGGATAACCAGTGTGGAACCTTTGAGCTGAATCAGTTGCCGTTTCTTGAAATCGGCGAACAAGCGGGTCACGGTCTCGCGCGAGGTGCCGATCATCTGCGCGATCTCTTCGTGGGTGAGGGTAAGCTTCATGCGGTCCGGCTGCCGGGCGCCGCCGTTTCTCATCGACCATTCCAGCAGCAGTTTCGCCAGTTTCTCGGCCGCAGAATGCGACAAACCCAGGGAACGGATCTCGTGGCAGGCGGTGTTGTATTTCTCGCTCAGTTGCTCGGCCACGCGCAGGCAGACGTCGTTGTGCCCCCGCAGGAAGTGCAGGAAATCCTCACGCTTGACGAAGTTTACCTGGCAGGGATCAAGGGTCTCAGCCGTCAGCTCATATGGCTTGCCGGAGACGCTGGCGCTCAGGCCCAGCACCTCGCCCGCTTCCGCGATCTTCAAAATCAGGGTCTTGCCGTCGCTGGAACAAATAGAGAGCTTCACTCGTCCACGGCACAGAATAAAAACCCCACGCGGCGCCTGGCCTTCCACAAACAACACCGCCCCTTTGGGATAAGCGGTGGTGTACTTGATCGCTTCCAGAGCTTGCACCGTCGCCGCCGGCAGATTGCAAAAAATCTTGTCTGCCCGCAGCTTGCAGGTGAGGCAGCTTTCGACGATTTCGAGGCCGTAGGGCGAAAGCACGATTTTTTACTATATCACCAAGGTCCCATTTTTACAGGCCCAAATTGGCGAATCGCTGCATGGCTATCAGTCGATAGCCATGCGCGCTGGCGCTGCCCATACCCGCTTTAAACCTTCTTGCGACTCATCTCGATGGTGTGCAAATGGACGATCTTGCCGGTCTCGGGATCCATCTCCGGGCTGACGCGGTACGTATCGCGCCGCGCTTCATACCCCTCCGACTCGAGTTCGAGGACCCGCCGGTGGAAGCTGTCGGCATCCCAGTCCCGTACTACGATCAAATCCTGCATAGTACCGCCGGGAGTGTATCAAACCCCTGCGCGACCGGTCACCGCGTCGCGGTTTCAATCCCGCAGGGGGGAACGCAACGCGAACAGATCGCCGCTTTCCATAAGGGACGCCAGCCGTCGGCACGCGCGTCGGCACAAAGCTCGTAATCTGCGCGCCCAGCCTGAACCAGGATGGGCCCCGACGGCGGGCGCAACGGGCGCGAGACCGTATGCTTCGACCAGCATCGCTTCCACGGCCCGAATTTCTGCGGCCAGTTGACGGATTTCTCTGTCCAGATCTTCCATTGTCCCTCACCGTACACGCGCTATCGAAGGAGCATAGGCCGGGCCCTATCCAGGGATAAAGATAACGGCTGAGTCTCGCGCCGATAACGAGGGTAACGGCCAGTGAGCGCGCGTGCTGCAGGTCGATGAGGCCCGGGTCACCTCAACGGATGCCCGCCAACCCGCACTGGCGCCGCGCCTTGGAAGCCGCATCGCCACCGCTCACCGTTTCTCATTTCTGCATTACTTCGGTTACTTGGGACGGTCCCGGTTGCGGACTACCATGCAAGGTATGACTCTGCAATCCCTCCTCCTGTGCCGAGATCCGGACACACTGCGGATCTTTCGCCGTGCCCTGGATGATCTGGGCATCGGCCTGGAGGTGGTAACGGCAGCAGAGTCGGGGCTGGAGCGCCTGAATAAAAACAAGTTCGACGCCATCGTCGTGGATTGCGACGACGTGGCCGGAGGCAGGGACGTGCTGGCCGGCATTCAGCAGGCCCCTTCAAACAAGCGGGCCATCGCCGTTGCCCTCATCAATGGCACAACCAGCATGCGCGCCGCCTTCGAGTTGGGAGCGCACTTTGCGCTCGACAAGCCTGTCACGCTGGAGCGTGCGGTGCGCGCGTTGCGCGCGGCCCACGGGTTTATGGTCGCCGAGCAGCGCCGCTACTTCCGCCATGCGGTGAACACCAAGGCTTACCTGAGCTTCGGCGTCGTCAAAGAGCTTGCCTGCAAGGTCACCAACATCAGTGACGGAGGCATGGCTGTCGTCCTCAGCGAGCAAATCAGTCCCAGTTGGGCGGTGGAGCTGCGTCTCCAATTGCCCGGCATTCCCGACACGTTGGAAGTGAAAGGCGAGTTCGCCTGGTCGGATGGCAAGGGCAACGCCGGCATTCGCTTCGTTTATCTCCCCATCGAGAGCAAGCGGTGGTTGGGCAAGTGGCTGGCTGATCGGATGAAGGAAGCGGGTGCACACCGCCTGCAGGGCGATGCCGGCCATCAGCCGTCAGCGGCAATGTGAAGAACCAGAAACCGCCTCAGACTGTGGGTTCAGTGCTGGCGACGACTGCCTTTCGCCCCAGGCCGGGCTTCTACGCAGGCGTGACCCGCTTCCCGTACATCGAGGTATAGCTGAGGCCGATGGTACCGCAGGTCTGCTGTTCTTCCGAGTAGACATCACAGCTGTCGAAGCGGCGCGAATAGACGTGCAGGCTGACGGCGCGCTCGCGGAATTCGCCAGGGTTGGACACCTTGTGCACCGGCGCCCGCGGATCGACGGCGCACGGGCATTCACGGTTCATCTCCAGCGCGTCGGTCTTTTCCAGGCGGCAGGTGCCGCGTTTCAGGTCCTGCTCCAGCACGCGGTAGTTCTGCACTCTGAGCCGCCCGATGGGAGCCGCCATCCAGCAATTCTGATCGCGATGGTTGTGGATAGAGCTGATCTGCCCGATTTCCCAGCAAATGGCGATCAGCTCGTAGAGCGGGGTCTTGTCTATGAGGTTGCGCGTGTAATGCTGTGCGTTCCAGAATAGATAGCGCTCGAGTGTAGCCGGGTCGACGGGATTTTCCCGCAGAAAACGCAACATCTGCGCCGTGCCATCGAAGTACGGATCTGGAAACTGCCGCAGACGGGCGACGAAATCATCCACTGAAACCAGCGTCACCACGCTCATGGCTCACCCCTAGGGAACGGATTCTCCTAGAAACAAACAGCGGATGCAACAAGCACTCTCTCTCGCCCACCGGGTACGAGTATGCTAACCGCTGTCTCAATCTGACACGCCCCGGTTAACCCGTCTCTTACGCCCCAAGGGGTTGCCCTGCGGTCTCAAAGGCGGGTATTTGCATTTTTTTTCACTTTCTTCTTGCATCATGATTTGTGCAGTGCTAGGGTTTGGGCTCGTTTTGCCCCGTATCTCAAGAGATAACAAACGCTGCTTATGCTGATCGACAAAATCTGTCGCGGCGTGCTGGCTGTGGAGACGGACTGCGGCGTGCGCTACGTTCAGCCTTCGCTGCTCGAGCGCGTACGTCTGACGTGGACGTTCCGCAACTTCCGTGTGCTGCCGGAGGGCGTGCTAAAGCGCAATGAGCGCGCGCTGATCGATTCGCTGTGCCACAATGGAAAGTTTGTAGCCGACGGGAACGGGCACGGCGATCTGTCGCTGCGCTGCATCGGCACGGTGGAACGGTCAGTCCCGCGACAGCAGCCGCACTCGACGATGCTCAAACCGCCGGCACGCGTCCAACGGACGCCCGGCGCGCTGCCGCGCGCCAGTTGATCTCGCGAGTCCGCGGCCGCTGAGTCCTGCAACGTCCGATCCTTCGCTTCGCTCAGGATTTCGGCCCGCGGCTCGGGTTCTTAGCCTGCCCTGAGGAGCTGAGCGAAGCGATGCTCCGAATGGGTCGCGGAGAACGCCTCAACTTGTGCGCTCGCGCTTCTCTCACTACAATGCGCCGGTTGCAATTCCCTCCAGGAGTCTTTCCATGAGACGACGCTGTTCTCTCCTCCTGACGCTGGGCACGGCTCTGGTGCTGAGCGGGTGCCAAGGCGGCGGTCGGCAGGAGGTCAGCAACACGTTCAAGATCGGGGTCATCACTTCCCTCACGGGACAGGCTGCGGCCTTCGGCCAGGCGCACAAGAACGGCTACGCCGTCGCAGTGAACGATCTCAACGCCAAGGGCGGCGTGATGGGCAAAAAGATCGAGCTGGTTTACTACGATGACCAGAGCCGTCCCGACCAGGCGGTGCAGGGGGTGAACAAGCTAGTGGACCAGGACCACGTGCCCATCATCCTGGGAGCGTACTCCAGCGAAAACACGCGCGCCATCGTGCCGGCGGTCGACCAGAAACAAGTCCCACTGCTGATGCCCACGGCCACTGCAGACAACGTCATTCAGACGGGTTCGCCCTGGGCCTTCCGCATCTGCGCGGGATCGGGCGCCTACGCCACCACCACCATCAACTTCCTGAAGGCGATGAATGCGCCCAAGACCATGGCCGTCATCTATGAGAACACCAACTTCGGGCAGGCCAACGGACAGGCCATGGAGAAGGCGGCCAAGGCCAACGGCTTCGACGTGGTCGATATCGAGGCCTATCAGGCCAGCACTCCTGATTACAAGGCGTTGCTACAGCGGGTGAAAGCCAAGAATCCGGCGGTCATCTATTTTGCGTCGTACCTGCTCGACGCCAGCACCCTGATGCGGCAGGCGGCGCAGGTCAACCTGAATCCGCAGTTTTACACCTCCGCCGGCACCGGATTCGCCGCTGCCGAATTTCCCACCAAGGACAAAGGCGCCGGGCCCTACGCGGAATACACCTTCTCTGTATCGCAATGGCTGCCCACGGCGCAGTGGAAGGGCTCGAAGGAATTCGACGAGGCGTTCTTCAAGCTGACGGGCACGCATCCGGCGTATCACGCGATGGAAGCCTACGTGACCTTGTTCACGGCGGTGGCCGCCATCAATCAGGCGAACTCGGCGCAGCCTCCCGCCATTCGCGACGCGCTGAAGAACATCAATCTGCCGGACACGCCTTTCGGCCCGATCAGGTTCGACTTGCACGGGCAGAACCCTCACCCGGTGCTGATCACGCAGGTGCTGAACGGACAGTACAAGGTCGTCTATCCGCCCGACGCCGCCGAAGCCAAGCCCGTGATCCCGGCGCCGCCCTGGAACAAGCGCCAAGGACTGTAATGCATTCCGCTGGAGTCGCCGGCAATGACGGCCGGGCGGATGGCCGGCAGCCGCTATCCGCTCTAGTTCGGGGGTGAGGGTGGACTTCTACGCGGCGCTCCAGGCAGTGATCAATGGCCTGCTCACCGGCGCGCTCTACGCGCTGGTGGGCATGGGCCTGGCGCTGATCTTCGGGGTGATGCGCATCGTCAATTTTGCCCACGGCGCCTTCATGATGCTGGGCATGTACGCCACCTATGTGCTCTTCACCCGCACCGACCTCAGCCCCTAC
>DATKLD010000254.1:0-3713 GCA_035542595.1 Terriglobales bacterium | reverse complement strand
CCTCCCCCGGCTCCCAGAGGGTTGTACTGTCCGGAATTGAAGTCCCAGCCTGCCTTGTATCCCTCGATATAGCCCAGACGAAACAGTTGCTGATAGGTCGCCTGGTCACCGTACTGCGGGGTGTATCCATCTAGGGCCTGGTCGTAGAGCGGACCGCTCTCGTCCTTGTAGGCGTTGGAAAGGGCCTCGGAATCATTGGACCCCTGGCGGTAGCCGTCCATGTAGCCGGTGCGGAACGCCGGGTCGTGGCGGATTGCCTTCATGTTGACAGCGCCGGGATCCTTGTGATGCTTGGGCGACGCCGCGGACGCGCCGACCGCGAACGTGACGCCAAGTAGCAGCAGACACATTATTCGGCAGCTCATATCCTGCCCCCCGCTTCATCGAGCGTCTGCCAGCCATCGAGGCCGGAGACACGCTTTCCGGTTAGATGCGCTAAACGGGCAGAGGGGAGACTGTCAAATACTTCAGCCGATACGTCATCCGGCTGCCGCGCCCCATTCCCGCTGGTGTCCCCTCGAAGGGGCGCGGTTCTTCTCTTGTGATCCGTACCCCAGCCCTGCACTGTGTCGCAACTCTGTCGCCCGCTTCGCGGGCTTCGGTTTCGTGCACTTTGTTCCCACAGCTTGCGCTGTGGGCTACGATCTGGCGCGCGCTTCGCGCGCTTCTTGCATCGTATGTTCAACTTTTGCGTCGTGCTTCAAGTTGTGACACAGTCTCTGACGCCTGGGGCTAGCCCCAATGTCGCCGCTGTGCGGCTTGCATTTTCGACGGTCGGCCGTTCCATTTCCATCTCGATGGATTTCATGTACTCTGCCACGCATCAAAGGAGGGAATATGCGCGGGAAAATCGCAGTAGCTGCACTCGTCTGTGCGCTGGCCCAGGTGGCCGCGGCCGAAGTAGCGGACTCGGCGGCAAACGGTTTTACGGTGAAGATCGCGACCCAGATTCACGCGTCACCGGCAGACGTTTACAGCCGCCTGGTCCATAACGTCGGGGACTGGTGGAATTCCGCGCACAGCTTTTCCGGGGACGCGCACAACCTCACCATCGACGATCGGCCGCTGGGCTGTTTCTGCGAGAAGCTGGCCGGCGGTGGCGGCGTGCGCCACATGGAAGTCGTCTTCGCATCGCCGGGAAAGATGCTGCGGATGTCCGGCGGTCTCGGGCCATTGCAAGGGCTCGCGACGGCAGGCAGCATGACGTTCGCGTTCGCTCCTGCTGAGGGCGGCACAAAGCTCGAGGTCACCTATACGGTTGTCGGCTATACCCCGCAAGGAATGAACACGTGGGCCGCTCCCGTAAATGCCGTGCTTGAGGAACAGATCATGCGGCTGAAGAGCTACATCGAAACCGGAAAGCCGGCGGGCAAAACCGAAACGCCGAAGAAGTGAAAGCACGTCACAAAATCCTGCAAGATACCCACTTACCCCACAGTGCTGCCACCCGCTAGAACCTCCGTAATCATCCGGCCTGCCAGTCACTTGGGCTATTGTGACCAGTAACCCGTCGGCGCTTGAGGTGTGCGCCGCCAGGACTTCGAACCAGAGCTTATGTCACCAACCATCGGCCACTTCGAAGTGGTTCGCGAAATCGGGAAGTCAGAGCTGGGCACGGTCTACAAGGCCTACGACCCTAAGAAGAAGCGCACCGTAGCGCTACGCGTGCTGCGCGCCGACACCCCCCAAGCCACTGAGCGCTCGCACGAGTACCTGCTGCGGGCCAAGGCAGCGAGCGTCCTCGACAGCCCCAACATCGCCAGCATCTACGCCAGCGCGGAAGAGCAGGGGCTGATGTATGTAGTGATGGAGTACGTCGAGGGCGTTCCCCTGGACGCTGCGCTGGCCACCCAGCAAGGCTTTTCTTCCAGCGAACTGCTGGACATCTCCCGCCAGGTCTGCCTTGGGCTGGATCACGCTCACTCCAAGGGCGTCTTCCACCGCCGCCTGACGCCACCCGGCATCCTCACCGAATGGGACGGCACGGTGAAGATCATGGACTTCGCCGCCGACCTCGGCCCGCTCGAAGGCAAGAAGGGCGATGAACTCCGCTACCTCTCCCCGGAGCAGGTGCAGGGGCTTGAGCCCGACGCGCGCACGAACGTTTTCAATTGGGGCACCATCCTCTATGAAATGGTAACCGGCCGGAAAGCGTTTGGGGACGGCGACGCGGCAGAGGTGCAGCGCCAGATTCTGGAGGTCATGCCGGCGGCGCCCAACGAAGTGCATCCCAGAGTGCCGGTGGGGATCAGCCGCGTGGTCATGAAGGCGGTGGCGAAAAACCCGGAATACCGCTTCCAGCATGCCGGAGACCTGGTGCGCGAACTGGAAGCCGAGTGCAGCGCAGCCAGCCGGCCGTCGGTGCCGGGCGTGCCGCAGGTCAACGTGCCTCCTCCGCCGCCGGCGCCGCCACCCACGCCGCGGCTCGCTTCCGCGCACACCGAAACAGGGGTGTCCACCACGCCGGGGTTGATCTCCTTTCTCGATGACGCAGTTCCGGGACCTGACGTCAGCCGACCAA
This sequence comes from Terriglobales bacterium, assembly GCA_035542595.1. Taxonomy (GTDB): domain Bacteria; phylum Acidobacteriota; class Terriglobia; order Terriglobales; family Acidobacteriaceae; genus JAHFUA01. Next base: position 1,192 of record DATKLD010000254.1, on the reverse strand, counting down.
CTGCGCTTTCGGCGCCAGCGGCGCCCGCCAGCTTACCGAGCGAGCAATTGCTGGGTTATGCCATCCCCGCGGCTGCACCGCGTGCCCAGGCAAAGGCCCCGGCACCGGCAGCGCCAGCGGTGGCTGCACCCAGCGAAGTTCAAGAGACGGTGGCTGTGCCGCCACCGGCCCCTGTGGCGGCTGCGAGCGCGCAGGTCTCGCTCACGCCGCAGCAGATCAAGATTTTGGTCGGAGTGATTGGGGCCGCCCTGATCGTGATGGCTGCCTTCATGATCGGTGACGCGATGCGCGCGCGCCGCCTGCAGGCCGAGGCTGAGGCCGCCGCCACTGCCCCGCTGGTTGGCACGGCAGCGCCGGATCCGATCACAGCCGCGCCACCATTGCCACCGCCGGAACTCGAGCCGCAGCCTACGATCGTCGAGATGATGCCCACGAAAAAAACAGCCAAAACGCGGCATAAGGCTGCGGTCGCGCCCGTGGCGTTTGCCACCGGGGATCTGGTCATCAGTTCGGTTCCGGGTGGCGCACAGGTCCAGGTGGATGGAAGCGTCGCCGGCCTCACCCCAATCTCGCTGAACAACCTCAGCGCCGGACAGCACTTTGTAATTCTGTCGAAGGCAGGATACGCGATGGAATCGCGCAGCGTACTGGTTCAGCGGGCAACCCGAGCCGCGCTGGCCGTGAGCCTGAACCAGTTGGCGGCCGTGGCGTCGGTCACCAGCGATCCTCCCGGCGCCGCCATCATCATCGACGGACGCGACACCGGCAGAGTCACTCCCGCAAAACTGGCGGTGGGGCAAGGCAGCCACTCGCTCGCGCTGCGCAAGCCGGGATATCTCGAGACATCCGCCAGCATGACCCTGAATCCAGGCGAGACCTTCCAGTTCCAGCCTACATTGAAGCCGCTGGGCAACGCCGACGACATCAAGCAGGTGGGTAAGTTCAAAAAGCTGATCGGTCGCGGCGGACAGGAGAACATGGCGCGCGTCCAGGTGCACACCTTCCCCAAGGGCGCTCAGATCATGTTCAACTCGCGCATGATGGACCGCGCCTCGCCGGCGGAGTTCCTGTTGGGTCCCGGTACCTATGAGGTGACTCTGACCCTGACCGGATACAAGCCGGTCCACAAAACCATCACGGTCGAGTCCGGCGGGCGCATGGAAGTGAACGAGACGTTTGAAAGATAGAGAAC
>DATKLD010000253.1:0-13219 GCA_035542595.1 Terriglobales bacterium | reverse complement strand
GTGGTGACCACCTGGGTGCCCGGCAGGTTCACGCTGGCGCCGGCGGGCACGAACCAGATGTCCGCCTTCATCCCGCCACCGCTGCCGGTGCGGATTTCGATGCGGCTGGCATCGATGCCCTTCTCCTTGACCAGGTACGCCTTGGCGTTGGCGGCGCGTTCCGCTGCCAGCTTCTCCGGCTTCAGCTCCTTGGGATCGGCGAAGCCGACGATCACCGCGCGCGCATCGGCGTCGCGCTGCAGCCGCAGGGCCACGTCGTCCAGGATGGCCTTGGCGGTGTTGTCCACGCGAGCGCTATTGCGCTTGAAGGTGATCTCGTTCAGCTTGCTGGCTTGCGGCGGCGGGGGCGGCACCTCCACATTCACCGAGGCCGTGCCCCTGGAACTGAGGCCGCGGCTGTCGGTGCAAGTGGCGGTGGCGGTGATAGGACCGGCCGAAGCGCCGGTGGTGTCCAGCGTCGCGGTGTTGCCGGCGCCGCTGATCCTGCCTCCGGTCGCCGCCCAGTTGCTGATGCTGACCGAAACCGGGTAATCGGGAGCGTTGTCCGGGCTGCTGCAACTGCAGGTGATAGTCGAAGGCGTCCCAGACATCACCGATCTCGGATTGGCGGAGCAGGAGACCTGCGGCGGGTTCTTCGGCCGCTCCTTGATGGTGAAGCTGGAGCGGCAGCTCGCCTCGCCCTTCTTGCCGTCGGTAATGGTGGCGCCGACAGTGTAGCTGCCGGGAGCCAGGCCGGCGGTGTCAACGCTGACCGTCGAGCCAGCGCCGCTGATCTTGCCCCCGCTGCCGCTCCACTTATAGCTGAGCGTGCGCTTGGGGTTGAAGTTCATGGCGCGGGCAGTCGCGCTGACGGGGGTCCCGGCATAGACTTCCGCTGGGTCCACGCTGCAACTGGCGCTGGGCGGAGGTCCGGACGGCGGCAGGCCCAGCAGGAAGTTGACGCCGGCGCGATAGCGAAGGCTGTTGAAGTTAACGTCAGGGTCACCGGGTGCGGGTACCGTAACGCTGTGCGAGGAATGGATAAAGTCCAACTGCGCCAGCCGGATATCGATGTGCCGGGCAACGTGCGCATCCACGCCGCCACCCACGGCCAAGCCGAAGGCATTGTCCGCCGAAATGCCTGGAACGTTGGTGACCGCCACGCGGTGCAGTCCGAACAAGCCTTCCCCGAAGAAAGTGAAGTGCGAAGTACGGGTTTCGACATGGGGGCCGAACATGATGGTCGCCAGATGGACGTTGGCGCCTCCCACGACCAAGTCGTTAATGTTGAACGTATGGTAATGCCCGCCGAAATCGGCGGTTACGCCCAAATGAGGCAGGAAATTGAAGGTGGCGGCGGCGCCCCAGCCCCCGGGAACATTTTCCAGGTTGGCGTTGGTTCCGTCCACGTTGACGCCGGGATGCAGGAATGCATATCCGCCGAAGATTTCGAGTTTAGGTTGCGGGTTTTCTTGCGCCTGCGCTGTTGCCATCGTGCAGATCGCGACAGCCCCTACCACGATCATCAGCAACAGGAGGCGGTGGGAGCAACTGTGAGGTGCCATCGTCTTACCCTCCCGATTCTCGGTACCGCGATTACCGTGTGAACACCTGAGAGACTGCAGCCGGACAGAGCGCAAAAAAGCCGGCCCCAACCGGCTCACGATTGTACACGGGAACAGGCTGGAGCGAAATGTCAAGTAAATTTTTGGCTATGCTCACGACTTCATCCACCGCCCTGACGCGAAGTCCTACCTGCGCATCTTAAGTCACCTATTCTCCGCACCGTGGCAGTTTTCTGCGTCTTCCGGCTTGCGGCACTGGCCAGCTGGCTCTGATAATAAAGGGCACAACTACATGAGTCAGGAAAAGATCCTTATCGTCGATGATGAAGAGAATGAACGCGCCGGGCTGGCGGAGCTGATTGCCGCCTGGGGCTATCGCACCGAGACCGCGCGCGATGGTTTAGAAGGACTGGAGAAGGCTGCGAGCTGGGGACCTGACCTTATCATCACCGACCTCAAGATGCCGCGCCTGGACGGTATGGGCTTGCTGGAGCGTTTGGCGGAGCAGCCGCAGACTGTGGCCGTGATCCTGCTGACCGCACAAGGCAGCGTGGACTCTGCCGTGCAGGCCATGAAGATGGGCGCCTACGACTACATTCAGAAGCCGGTGGACGTGCCGCGCCTGCGCAACATCCTGCAGAACGCCGCACGATTGCGCGAGACTTCGGTGGAGCTGGAAGTCACGCGCCGCAAGCTGCGTGATACCGGCCTGCTGGGCTCGCTGGTGGGCTCGTCGAAGAAGATGCAGGAGATATTCCGGCTCATCGATCTGGTGGCGCCCTCCACCGCGTCGGTACTGATCACCGGCGAGAGCGGCACGGGAAAAGAGCTGGTGGCGCGCACCATCCACGACCTGAGCCCGCGCAAGTCCAAGCCGTTCGTCGCTATCAACTGTTCCGCCATTCCCGAGACCCTGATCGAAAGCGAGATCTTCGGCCACGAAAAAGGCGCGTTCACCGGAGCGCTGGAACGCCGTGCCGGCTGTTTTGAACTGGCCGAGGAAGGCACGCTGCTGCTGGACGAAATCGGGGAGATGCCGGTGGCGACGCAAGCCAAGCTGCTGCGCGTGCTCGAGGACCGCAAGCTCCGCCGGCTGGGCAGCAAGGTGGAGACCGAAGTGGACGTGCGCGTGCTCGCCGCCACCAACAAGGTCCCAGAAGAGGCTGTGGCCAGCGGCCAGTTGCGCAATGACCTGTATTACCGGCTGAATGTCTTTAATATCCACATGCCGCCCTTGCGCGAGCACAAGGAAGACATTCCACAACTGGCCGAGGCCCTGCTGGCGGACGTGAACAACAAACACCAGCGCCACGTCGCCAGCGTGGCCGAAGCGGTGATGAACCTGTTCCACCATTACGCCTGGCCGGGCAATGTACGCGAGCTGCGCAACACGCTGGAGCGGGCGGTGATTGCTCTGGGGCCGTTCGGTCTTTGCGAAGGTTCGACCATCGAGACAAAGCACCTGCCGCCGGGCTTTGGCAGCGTCACTCCGCGGCCTGCCGTGCAGGAGGCCAACGCCGTCCGCCTGGGCGTGGGCACAACCGTGGAAGAGGCGGAGAAGCTGCTGATCCTGAAGACGCTGGAAGCCACGAACAACAACAAGACGCGCGCCGCCGAGATCCTGGGCATCAGCCTGAAGACGCTGCACAATAAGCTGAAAGAGTACGGATCGGCGACGGAAGCGGCAGCGGAGACCGGGACGTAAGTTCGCGCGCCTTCGGCACATCCGCGGGTGTAGAGTTTCAAGCTAAGAGCTAAGCGCCAACAGCTAACAGCCGTTTTATGCGGGTTCGCCTCAAAACCAAGCTCGTGCTGGCCATCAGCGGGATGGTGGTAGCCGTGGTGGCCACCTTTTCCACCATCTACATCTCCCGCACCGTGCACCAGGCGTTGATCAACGCGTCCGCTGACGCCGATTTCGTCGGCCATCAGGTCTTTCAGCTTACGCGTGACGCCCTGCAGGTCCGGCTCAGCAATACTGGCGTTGACTTCGACAATCCGGAGGCGGTGCGCGCTGCCGTGGAAGAGGCGTTGCAGAGTGACCCCGGGCTGAAGTCGTTGCTGCAATCGGTCATTGGCTACTCGCCCACGATCTATGATGTCTCCATCGTGGACGCCGGCGGGCGGGCGCTACTGCATACCGACACCGACCAGATTGGCAAGGCCATCCCCGAGCGCGAGCAACTCAGGTCCGTGGTCAACGGCAGCTTCCGCCGGCAGATGGAGGTGGTCTTCGGCGGTCCGCGGGTCTACGAGCTGCGCATTCCGCTGGAGCGGGACAAGCAGCCGTTCGGCGCCATCCGTATCGGCGTCTCCACCACCTTCCTCAAGGACACGCTGCAGCCGCAACTCAAGGCTTCGATCCTGTTCTCGCTGCTGGCCATCGTGGCCACGCTGGCCTTGGCCGCCATTACCTCCAACGTGGCGCTCAAGCCGCTGGAAGACATCAATCGCCGTCTTGACTTGCTGACCGCCGGCCAGGAGCCAAGCGCCAAGGGACGCGAGCGCAGCGACGAATACGGCGTGGTCACCACCAAGATCGACCGCCTGGGCCGGCAAATGCGCGATGTGAAGGAAGTCTTCTCCGCTTTGAAAGAAAACCTTGACCAGATCATGGCCAACCTGCAGGACGGCGTCATGTTGTTCACACGTGACTGGCGCGCCGTGCTGGTGAGCGCCTCGGTCGAGGGCTTCGTGGGCAAGCCGCGCGGGGAGATGCTTGGACATACGGTCACCGAGATCTTCGACCTCGAGACCCGGCTGGGGCGGCTGGTGCTGGCCTGTTTCGATCGCCATCAGCCGCTCGCCAGCCGCGAGGTGGAGAGCGAGAACGGAACCCGTCTGCAGGTCTCGCTCGACTTCATCGAGGAACGCGGTGAGCGCATCGGGGCGCTGATTACCCTGCGTGACGCCGAGTCGGTGCGTCGTATTGAGGATGAGATCGAGCTCTCGCGCCGCCTGGCCGCCATCGGGCGGCTGACTTCGGGCGTGGCCCACGAAGTAAAGAACCCCATCAACGCCATCGTCGTGCACCTGGAGGTGCTGCGGCAGAAATTGCAGCAGCTCGATCCCGACACCCGGCGGCACATCGACGTGATCGGCAGTGAGATCCAGCGGCTGGACCGCGTGGTGCAGACGCTGGTGGACTTCACCAAGCCGGTGGATCTGCGTCTGGCAGACCTTGACCTGCGCCGGCTGGTGGACGAGGTAGTAGTGCTGGCACAGCCCGACGCCGAGCGGCACGGCGTCAGCATCGTACGCGACCTTCCGCGTGAAAGCCTTCCCGTAAAGATTGACGCCGATCTGGTCAAGCAAGCGGTGCTCAATATCGTGCTCAACGGCGTTCAGGCCATGCCCGACGGCGGAGAGCTGACAATACTGGGAAGCCGCGCCGACGATGACGTACAACTCGCCGTGCGCGACGGGGGCCGCGGCATCCCCCAGGAAGTTCGCGACAAGATTTTCAACCTTTACTTCACCACCAAGAAGAACGGAACCGGTATCGGGCTGGCCATGGCTTACCGCGTCATGCAACTGCATAACGGCTCGGTGGAATACGATTCCGTGGAAGGACAAGGCACCACCTTTCGGTTGCGCTTCCCGCTCTCGACGCCGGAAGTAGAGACGGGGCAGGAGTTCGCAGCGCGTCCGTCGGCCTAGAAGATCGCAGGATGCCTTAAGGTAACTAGAGGACAGATGAAACGCCAGCTATCGTTGATCGGGATCGCAGCCCTGCTGTTGTCGCTCTCCGGCTGCCCTTTCAAGAAGAAACAACCGCCCCTGCCGCAGCAGGGACAGGCCCCCACTGTCGAACCCGCGCCTGCGCCCGCACCGGAGCCGCAACCCGCAGAGACGCAACCTGCGCCTCCTCCTGTCGAGACCCAGCCGGAAAAGACGGAGACCGCCGCCGAGAAGCCGAAGCCCAAGAAGAAGCCCACCGCCAAGAAGCCAGCTACCCCGGCGCAAGGCCAGCAGCAAACCCAGGCTGCGCCGACGCCCGCTCCCACCCAGACCAGCAAGCTGGTCATCCAGGAAGGCCCAGCGCCCAATTCGCAAGGACAGCTTTCCGCCGGCGCCGGACTGGAGGATTCCTCGCCGCGCAGCAAGCAGACCACTGAGCAACTGCTGCAGTCCGCGCAGGCGAACCTGAACAGCATCAATCGTCCGCTCAGTCCGGAGGAGCAGGCCATGGTCGCCCAGATCAAGGACTACATGGCGCAGTCGCGCAAGGCCACCGCCGACTCCGACACGGTTCGCGCCCACAACCTGGCGCTGAAGGCGCGCTTGCTGTCGGACGAACTGGTGAAGCACTAGGCCTGCCGCAGGATTGATCCTCGAAGGAGCTTGTGGAGGATCACGTGTCAGGGCACGGCTTCAGCCGTGCCGCATGGCACTTCTATCGCCCGGGCTTTAGCCCCTGTTGTCTAATATGCACGCGCAGGGGCTAAAGCCCGGATGCAGGGGGCGATTAACGGCACGAGTAAACTCGTGCCCTGACACGTGATCTGCCTGAAATGTCTTTCGTGCGTAGCAAGGTCACGATCCGGAAGTCCGACAACCCTTCACCTCTTCGTTGCCTCACCCACCTTCGCCAACAGCTCGCGCGCGGGCTGTTGAAAGGGACCTGGCGCAGCGATCAGCTTGTTCAGGATTTGCCGCGCTTCCGCGTAGTTCTTCGTCTTGGCGTAGGCGTAGGCCAGGAAGTAAGAAGCCTTCTGCGATCCCACGGGATCTTCTTTGAGCAGGACCAGCGCGGTCTTCAGTTCGGTGATCGCCGCCGTGTTCTTCTCCTGTTTCATCAGTCCGAATCCGAGAGCGGTGTGGGCAGTGCCGGCGGCCAGCTTGCGATTCGTATCGGCGCCGGGAGCGTCGGCCTTGGCCAGGGCGATCGCCTTGCGCGCATATTCCATGGCACGATCGAAGTAGGCGGAAGTGTCCACCAGCGCGCTGGCCAGCACGCTCAGCAAGGAGGCGTTGTCGGGATTGGCCGCCACCGCTTTCTGCCCGTAGGCCGCCAGGCGGGCCGGGTCGTTCATCTGCTGCAGCGCCACCACCGCGTACCCCACCACCTGTGGCTCATATTTTGACTTGGGAAAGCCCGCCTCGAACTTTTCGACTTCCGCCACTTTCTGCTTGTTGTCTGGCTCGCTGGCAATGGCATTCACGGCCAAGCCTTCCACATATTCCTTTGCCGGTTGCGCGCTATCCCGCTCCTGCTCGATGCGCGCGGCGAATTCCTGCTCGCTCATGTCCGCGGGCTTGGGTTCCTTGGCAATGCCCTGGAAAGCCATGCCTCCGCGCGCCGCATAGTCCACGACCTTGGCGTAATCCTTCATCTGCGATGCCAGGTTCGCCTGCGTGCCCAGGATTTCGAGATCGTTGGGGGCGGCGGCCAGGGCTTTATCGCCATATGCCAGCGCCTGCGCATTGTCTCCTTTCGCCGAGTAATACTGCGAGATCTGCAGGTTCCCATAGGCTACCGCCGCGGGATTGCCGGCGAACTTCTGGAGGAACTCCTGCAGCAGCGCCAGCCGTTTGTCCGCGTCCGTCTCTTTGGTGATCTCCTGGATAGCGGCGTCTTCCGGCGTGCCCGCCGGGATGAGGATGCGAGTCACCTGCGCCGGCGCGGCAGCCGTCAGGGCCGCCCCTGAAAGCAAAACCAGAATCACGTGCTTGAGCTTCATGGCTTACCTCCTGGCGGGGAGCCTCCGCAGGATCCTCGGCAACCCCGGCATGCTAGCGTCCCGCCTTCAACAGAGCAAGGACGTGCATCACGTCCGCTGCGGGCGCACCAGGGCATGTCCCTGGTGGGTGCACGCGCATTCCCCGCATCGGGCGAATGACCCGGCCGATTGCCATATTCCGGGCGATTGAGCGCGAAAAAAGCTTGCCAAACTAAATCGTGAGGCGATATGTTATTGGCCGGAGTGGATTGGGGGTTACCATGGATTTCCATCCCGACGTGCCGGCGGAATCCAAGTCTAATGGCTGGGACCGCAAGCAGTGGGTCAGCCTCATTCCCTACGGCGTTAATCAGGAACACCCGAACGCCTACCGCGACATCCTCCAGGCCATGTGGGAAAACCGCGACCAGCTCGGCTATGCCTGGCGCATTCTGCGCGATGGCTGCTGCGACGGCTGCTCGCTCGGCACCACCGGCCTGCACGACTGGACCATGAAGGGCGTCCACCTGTGCAACGTGCGCCTGCAATTGCTGCGCTTCAACACTGCCCCGGCGCTGGATTACCACCTGCTCGAAGACGTTGGGCCGTTGCGCGACCAGACCGAAAGGCAACTGCGCAAGCTGGGCCGCCTGCCGGTGCCCATGGTGCGCCGCAAGGGCGATAAAGGGTTCCGTCGCGTCTCGTGGGACGACGCGGTGAGCATCATCGCCGACGGCCTGCGCGGCGTCGATCCCAAGCGCCTGGCCTGGTACATGACTTCCCGCGGCCTGACCAACGAGGCCTACTATGCGCACCAGAAGGTGGCGCGTTTCATCGGCACCAACCACGTGGATACCAGCGCGCGCATCTGTCATGCTCCTTCGACCGCGGGCCTGAGCGCAACCGTCGGCTGCGCCGCCACCACCTGTTCCTATTCCGACTGGGTAGGCGCCGACCTCGTAGTACTCGTCGGCACGAATCTCGCCAACAACCAGCCGGTCTCGACCAAGTACCTCCACTACGCCAAGAAGGCGGGAACGAAGATATTCCTCGTCAATCCGTATATCGAGCCCGGGTTGGAGCGTTACTGGGTGCCCTCGGTGGTGGAAAGCGCGTTGTTCGGCACCAAGCTCGCCGATGATGTATTCCAAATCCACGCCGGCGGGGACATCGCCTTCTTCCACGGCGTGCTCAAGCACCTCATCGAAAACGACTGGCTGGACCGCGCCTTCATCGGGGCACGCACCGTGGGCTGGTCCGACATCGAGGCCAAGGTCAGGAGCTTCTCCTGGGAAGCGCTCGAGCGCAGCGCCGGACAGACACGCGCCGACATGTATCGTTTTGCTCAAGCCTTCGGTAAAGCGCGGCACGCGATCATCACCTGGAGCATGGGCATCACCCAGCACGCGTATGGCAGCGACAACGTGCGTGCCATCGTCAACCTGCAACTCGCCAAAGGAAACGTGGGACGTCCACACACCGGACTGATGCCCATGCGCGGCCACAGCGGCGTACAGGGCGGGGCCGAGATGGGCGGCATGCCCGGCGCGTACGTGATGGGCTCTCCCGCCAATGAAGACAATGCCAGGAAGTTCGCCTCGCCGGAGATGTGGGGATTCGAGCCGCCGGCGTGGAAGGGCCTGAGCGCTGCCCACATGATCCTGGCCGCTGAGCGCGGGGAGATCGACGCCCTCTGGCAGACCGGCGGTAATTTCAAGCAGACCCTGCCGGAGCCCGAACTGGTGGAGCGCGCCTTGGGCAGCATCAGGCTGCGCATTCACCAGGACATCGTGGCCAATCCCACCATGTTCGTCGAACCCGCCGACACGGTGGTCCTGCTGCCTTCGCGCACCCGCTACGAACAGCGCGGCGGGGGAACCGAGACCAGCACCGAGCGCCGCATCATCTACAGCCCGGAGATCCCCGGCCCGCGCCCAGGCGAAGCCAAGGATGAGTGGGAGATTCCTGTGCTCGTCGCCCGCAAGCTCGACCCGGCACGGAGCGCGACGAGCTTCCCCTGGAAGGACACGCAGGACATCCGCGACGAGATCGATCGCGTCTGTCCTACGTACCGGGGCATCGCCAACCTGCGCAAGAAGGGCGACAACCTCCAGTATGGCGGACGCCGCCTGCTGGCTGACAAGTTCCTCACGCCCGACGGCAAAGGCCACTTCACTCCAGTTAACCTTCCGGAGGAGCGCGTGCCGAAAGGACGCTTCTTCCTGGCCACGCGCCGCGGCAAGCAGTTCAACAGCATCCTGCTCAGCGATAACGATCCGCTGACCGGCGCGCATCGCAACGACATCATCATGTCGGCGGAAGACGCCGATGGGATGGGGCTGCGCAACGGCGACGCCATAACCCTGCGCAACGAACTGGGTGAGTTCAAGGGGCGGGTGCGCATTGACCGCATCAAGCCGGGATGCCTGGAGGCGCACTGGCCTGAGGCCAACGCCATCATCCCGGCGGGCCGGCTCGATCCCAGCGGCGTGCCCGACTATAACGCCACCGTCGAGGTGGTGAGCGCGACCTGCCTGGTGGCAGAACCGGTGGCAACCCGAGATGTAGCCGCCGATTAGGAGGAATGTGGCCAAACGGTCGTACAGCATCGGCCCTGGCGCAGGTCTCGGAATGAAGGAGGTTGATCTGCGCCGTTCATGAACAGAGTTTTTTCCAACACGCAGTGACTACGGCGGCCGCTTCGCCGGCCGTCAAAAGGAGATAACAACTATGGAATCGGAACGTCTGCCGAATCGGTGGGGGATTGCGGTAGCGGCCGTGATCATGCAGATCTGCCTGGGCGCGGTCTATGGCTGGAGCGTGTTCAAGATCCCGCTCATGCGCACGGAGCATTGGTCGGAGACCCAGGTTCAGTTGAATTTCACGCTCGCGATTTTGTTCCTCGGGGTGGGAACCATCATTGGCGGCCTCTGGCAGGACCGCAAAGGACCGCGGGTAGTGGCCACGGTGGCCGGCCTGGTTTATGGCATCGGCTACCTGCTGGCAGCCTTGTTTACGACCAACCACAGTCTCAACGGGTTGTACTTTGCCTATGGTGTGCTGACCGGGCTGGGCATGGGTATGGGCTACATCTGCCCGGTGGCTACGCTGGTCAAGTGGTTCCCGGAACGCCGCGGACTGATGACGGGCGTCGCGGTCTGTGGCTATGGCGCGGGCGCGCTAGTGATGAGCCCCATCGCCGCGCGGCTCATCATCTCGCAGGGCGTGCCCTACACCTTCGCTGGGCTGGGCATTGTGTACCTCATCCTGGTAGTTGCGGCTGCGCAGTTCTACGCCAATCCGCCGGCAGGATGGAAGCCCGGGGGCTGGGAGCCGCGCTCGGCCGTCGCCAAGGCTGCAACTACCTACGACTACAGCGTGAAGGAGGCCATGAGCACGTGGCAGTTCTGGCTGCTGTGGGCCATGCTCTTCCTCAATGTTTCTGCCGGGATCATGATCATCAGCCAGGCCTCGCCCATGGCGCAGCAGATGGTTGGGATGACCGCCATCGCCGCCGCCAGTATGGTGGGACTGATCTCCATCTTCAACGGCCTGGGACGGGTCTTCTGGGCGTGGGTCTCGGACCACATCGGACGGGCGCGCGTCTACTTGCTGCTCTACCTGATTCAAGTGGTGATCTTCTTCGCGCTGCCGCACATTCGCGACCTGACGCTTTTCAGCATTTGCTTCGCGATCATCGGGCTGTGCTATGGCGGCGGGTTCGGCACCATGCCGTCTTTTACCGCCGATTTCTTCGGGCCGAAGTTCATGGGCGGGATCTACGGCATCATCCTGCTGGCCTGGGGTGCGGCCGCGATCCCTTCGCCCATCATGATCGCGCGCCTGCACCAGGCGACCGGCAGGTTCGATACTTCGATCTATGTGGTTGCGGTGGTGCTGGCCTGCTCGCTGGTGCTGCCGCTGATCGCCAAACGTCCGCGGACCAAGGACGCGGCGCAACCCAGCCCGGTGCGCGCGGCGGCCTAGGGCCAACCTCCCCCAGCAGCCGCGTCCGGCTGACCATCCCGGCCGGGCGCGGTTTCCCAGGGGGCGCATCACAATCTCGGTTATGCTTACCTGCATCACCCACCGGCTGGGAGGGACGTGGCCAAACGCTCGCGCAGTATCGACCTCACACAAGTCTCGGAGTGGCAGGAGGGCGATCTGCGACGCTTCCAGGACTACCTGGTCGCCGAGGAGCCGCTGGAGATCCGCGTTGGCGGCGCGCCGCTGACCGTCACCATGCGCACTCCGGGCCATGACCTGGAGCTGGCCGCTGGGTTTCTGTTCACCGAAGGACTCATCCAGAAGCGCGAGCAGATCGCCTCGCTCACCGAAGGTGCGCCGGAAAAACCAGAGGCTGCCGGAAATCTCGTACAGGTAGGGCTTGCCGGAGCGGAATTCGAGCGCGAGCGCATGCAGCGCAACTTCTTCGCGGCCTCGAGTTGCGGGATCTGCGGCAAGGCCTCCATCGACGCCATCCGCGTGCGCGGCATTCCGCCTCCCAACCCCGAGTTCCGCTTCAGCCCTGATCTGCTGTGCGCGTTGCCGGACAAGTTGCGTGCCGCCCAGACCATTTTTGGAAGGACTGGCGGGCTTCATGCCGCCGGCCTGTTCAGCGCGGAGGGAGAGCTGCTGGTCGTGCGCGAGGACGTGGGGCGCCACAACGCCGTGGACAAGATCGTGGGCTGGGCCCTGCTCGCGGGCCGGTTGCCGCTCTCGCACTGCGCGCTCATGGTGAGCGGCCGCGGCGGCTTCGAGATCATCCAGAAGGCGCTGGTGGCCGGAATTCCTCTGGTGGCGTCGGTTTCGGCGCCTTCGGGACTGGCGGTGCGCCTGGCGCGCGAGCTGGGGCTCACGCTGATCGGCTTTCTCCGCGGGCGACGCTTCCTGATCTATTCGGGAGAACAGCGACTGGCCGCCTTCGGGTAGTGCCGGCGTCTCGCCGGCTGTCGTGGGGGCATCCTGCCCCCAGACTCAGCAGGCGGACGGCCTAGCCTTCTTAAGGCGTCGCTTGCTTCAATTCCTGGGCAGCTTGCGCCACGTTCTCCGGCCGGCCCAGATCTCGCCAGTAAAATTCGTCGGCGCGAAAGGCAACGATCTTTTCTCCCTGGGCGGCGAGGCGCAAATAGGCAGGGACGATGGGAAACACGCCCTCCTCCCTCATCAACGCAAAGATACGCGGAGAGATGACGTGGATGCCGCAAAAGCCCAGCGCCAGCGGCCTGTGCGCGGGGCGAACCAACTCTGTTCTCTCCGGGGAGCACCGGCCGCAAAGTTGCAGTTGTTGATTGAAAAGCAGGCATCGGGAACTCTCCCGCTCCTGCACCGCCAATGTCACCAGAGCCTGATTCTCGCCATGAAATTGCGCCATCTTCTGGAGATCAATGGTGCTGAGGACATCGACATTGTGCAGAATGAACGGCTCGTCCCGGGTGGAATCCTCAAGAAAGAAATAGCCGGCCTTTTTCAGGCCGCCGCCGGTGTCGAGCAGGGCCTCCTCGCGGGAGATCTCGATGCGCATGCCGAAGTCGTGGTTCGCCTTCAGATACTCGACGATCATGTCGGCGAAGTGGTGGACGTTGATGATCACCTCGCGAACTCCAAAAGCGCGCAGGCGAGACAGAGTGATCTCGAGGAGGGTGCGGCCGGCGATCTCCACCAGTGCCTTGGGACGATCGTCGGTGAGCGGCCGCAAGCGCGTACCGAGGCCGGCGGCCAGGATCATGGCTTTCATTTGTCCGCGTTCTCCAGCTCCAGATGTCGCACGATGACCTCCACCCCGTTCTTGCCGCGCACGTGTTTCGCCAACCGCTCCGCCAGATACACCGAGCGGTGCTGGCCACCGGTGCAGCCGAACGACACCATCAGGTTCTTGAAGCCGCGCCGCTGATAGTCGCTCACGCTCGCGTCCACCAGCGAGGCAGCATGGTCGAGGAACCAATGCACGCTTTCCTGCTGCTCGAGATAATCGATGACCGGTGCGTCTTTGCCGGTGAGAGTCTTGAAGCG
>DATKLD010000252.1:0-2851 GCA_035542595.1 Terriglobales bacterium | reverse complement strand
CCGATCGCCTCGACCGGCTGCAGCACGCCCGTCTCATTGTTGGCCATCATGATGGTGATGAGCCGCGTGGCGGGCCGCAGCGCCCGGCGCACGTCCTCCGGATTGACCACGCCGCGGCCGTCCACGGGCACAAACGTCACTTTGCAGCCGCGCTCCGCCAGGCGCTTGGCGGAGTTGAGCACCGCGTGGTGCTCGATGGTTGACGTGATGACGTGATCGCCGGGATGCACGAGGCCGAAGATCGCCAAGTTGTCGCCCTCGGTGCCGCCGCTGGTAAAAACGATCTCCGCCGCCCGCGCGTTGACCAAATCCGCCACCGACTGCCGCGCGCTCTCCACCGCGGCCCGCGCCTGCTGTCCGAAATGGTGGATGGAGGATGCGTTACCGAAGCTCTCGGCGAAGTACGGGCGGATAGCTTCCAACACCTCCGGCAGCACGGGGGTGGTGGCGTTGTTATCCAGGTAAACCCGGCGCATAGTCCTATTCTACGCATCTTGTCCGTGGCTGGCATCACCGGTGGTCGTGATCGGTGGCCTGCGGGCGTACAATAGTCGGCTTTCGAGGACTTCGTGAGGAGGAGCCAGATGGACGCTGTCACCCCAATCGGCCCGGCAGTGAGCGTCGAGACCGCCAAGAAAGCGGCGGCGGCAGCGCTGGCCGAGGCACGCAGGAACAACTGGCTGATGGCCGCGGCCGTGGTCGATCCCAACGGGACGCTGGTCTATTACGAGAAGATGGACAACACGCAACTGGGTAGTGCCGTGGTCTGTATCGACAAGGCGCGCTCAGCGGCGCTCTTCAAGCGTCCCACCAAGGCTTTTCAGGATATGGTCGCCAGCGGCGGCGCCGGCCTGCGCGTGTTCGCCATAAGGGGCGCAGTGCCGGTTGAAGGCGGGGTTCCCCTGGAGATGAACGGCAAGCTGGCCGGTGCTATCGGCATTTCCGGCGGACAGAGCGACCAGGACGGACAGTGCGCCACCGCCGGCGCCAACGCCATCAAGACGCCCTAAGAGAATCCGTCGGCGCGAACCAGCAGGGTTGGCCGCGACTACTAGCCGGCTCCGGCGTACTCCACCTTGTTCTGCGGTGCCCGCGGGTCGCCACGAGGCCGGGGAGCGGCGTCATGTCCCTTCTCGCAATACGGGTCCGGGGCGTTGTAGCCGTAGTACCCGTTGCGGATCACAGGCGGAGCATAGTCACGGTAGGTACCGTTGTAATATCCGGTCCTGCCCCCCTGATCATGGCAATAGCCCGCACGATAGCCGCTCCTGAATGCCAGGCGGTCAGTCTCATCCTTCGAATAACTCGGGCTAGGCTCCAGGTTAGCGCTGCTATCTTTCTCGCCCTGTTGGTAGCCTCGTTGATACGCCTGAGAGTCCTTTTGGCTGGTTCGGTCAGTGGTGCTGGCGGAATCCCGGCCTGTGCGCGACCGCGGATTCGCTTGCTGCGCCCCTGCTGGCGCGGCCAGCAAAACTGACAAGCCTAACGTTCCAGCTAGCAAACAGGTTCGCTTGAGAGACATCATAGACACCTCTCCGGGTAGCGCTATTGCTGATTCACGCGCAGCAGCCAGCCACTCGGCATGCCAACGGCCCCACCTGTGAAACTTGGGATGCTGTCCCGCCTTCAAAGGATGCCGGACTTTGGGACAACGTAAGAGGAGAACCATTCGGCCCGCAGGAGTACAATTGGTCGCTTTTCGTGGGGCCCATGGCAATCGCTTTGATTTTCTGAACGCTAGAGGAGGACCCAGATGACAGCGAAGTCCCTGGTTGTGGCATCGTTGGTGCTGTGCGCCGCGGCGTTTGCTCAGGCGCCGGCCCAGACCGGCAAGATCGAAGTGCAATGGCTCGGTCAATCGGCAACAAAGATCACGACGGTCAGCGGTAAAGTGATCGTTATCGACCCATACCTGACGCAGAATCCCAAAACGCCAGCGCAATACAAAGACCTCGACGCGCTCGGCAAGGTGGATCTCATCCTGGTCACACATGCCCACGGCGATCATCTGGGTGATGGGCCTGAGCTGGCGAAAAAGAACAAGGCACAGCTCTGGGGACCGGCAGGGCTCGATCAGTCACTGGTAACGCTCGGCGTTCTGCCGGCCGAACTGGCTCCGCGGATGAATAAGGGCGGCACCATCACGCCTCTGGGTCCTGACATCAAGATCACCATGGTGCGTGCCGAGCACAGTTCGGAGCTTGTCTGGAAAAACCCGGCGACTGGCAAGGACGAAACCCACGTAGGGGGAGAGCCTGGCGGTTTCATCATCGAGTTCGAGAACGGTTTCAAGCTTTATCACATGGGAGATACGGCACTGTTTGGCGACATGAAGTTCATCGGCGAGTACTACAAGCCGGACCTGATCATGATTCCCATCGGCGGGCACTTCGTCATGAACCCGAAGGACGCCGCCTATGCGACGAACCAGTACCTGAAGCCGAAGTTCGCGATCCCGATTCACTATGCGACCAATCCATGGTTGAAAGGAACGCCGCAGGAGTACATACAGGCGCTCGGCAAGACCTCGACCAAGGTCTTCGCGATCAATCCGGGAGACAAGTTAACGTTCTGAGGCTGCGTTTCAATTCCACGCCCGCGCAAAATGATCGCAGAATACATCTGACTCTTAGTGCTGCAGCGCCACCGGCGGAGGTGTGGCCATGCAGGTGGATATGAACATATCGATCGCCACGCCGATTACGAAGCTGCTCGGCATCAAGCACCCCATTCTGCTGGCCCCAATGGACCTCGTCGCGGATGGTCGTCTCGTTGCCGCGGTGGATGCTGCTGGAGGATTTGGCATTCTCGGCGGTGCCTATGGTGACGAGAAATGGATTGCGCGGGAACT
>DATKLD010000251.1:0-38157 GCA_035542595.1 Terriglobales bacterium | reverse complement strand
GACTTGATCACGCCTGCCATAGCCAAACCAGCACAGCTTACACGGCTGCGGTTCCTCCCTCAACCATAGATCTGCCGGTCATCCTCACAGTCGGAAAAGCCGGTTCGCGCCCAGCACCAGCACCAGCGTCAGGGCCGCGATCGCAAGTTCACCCAGCGCTCCCACGATGAACGGCCGGACTCCCTGCTTCGTCATCTCACGAAAATTGGTCCGCAGCCCGACGCCCGCGAAGGTCAGAAGAAATGCCCAGCGCGAGAGATTCGCCAGGCTGGTGAGCTGCTCTTTGTTGAACACCTGGGCCGTCGCCAGCAGGGAGATCAGCAGAAAGCCCAGCACGAACTTGGGAAACTTCTGCCACAGGAATGAAGCCTTGTTGGAGATGGTGCGCGCCTGCCCGGCGCCGGCCCAATAGATCGCATATCCAAGCACGACGAAGCCGATCATGGCGTTGCGTGTGGTTTTCGCCAGAACGGCGATCTTGCCCGCGGCGTCGGAGTACAGCGCGCCGGCGGCGGTGGCCTCGGCGGTGTTGTCCACGGCCAGGCCTGACCACATCCCGTAGGCGTGATCGCTCATGCCCAGCCAGTGCCCGATCAGCGGAAAAGTAAAGAGCGCCAGCGCGCCCAGGGCAAGGATGGCCGCAATGGCGAACGACGAGTCTTCATCGTCGGCGTCAATGGCGCCCTTGGCCGCGATGATGGCCGACACGCCGCAGATGGACGACCCTACAGCCAGCAGCGAGGAAAGCTTCGGCTTCAGCTTGAACAGCCGGCCCAGCCAGGTCATGAGCGCGATCGAGACGGCCAGCTCCACCACCACCAGCGCCAGGCTGATGGAGCCCAGCTTCATAACGTCGCCCAGCACGAAGCGCGACCCGAGCAGCACGATCCCGGCCTTCAGCCAGAATTCGTAAGTCGCGATCCCCGGCAGAAACACTTCAGGGATTTTCACCGTGTTCGCAATCGCCAGTCCGATCACGATCGCCCACAGCACGTACTCGATGTTCGGAATGACGGTGTGGTGAGCTTTGGCGTAGCGGGAGATGTTCTGCTCGAGCAGTTTGCCGGCATATCCGATCGCGGCCAGCAGGGCGATCCCGGGAAGCAGTCTGATCAGGTGAATCTGCGGACTGATGGGCCGAAGCCGGGGGAGTGCGATAGAGTCAGCCATTTCGTCTCCTGGATTCTCAAAATTGTGTTTCCTCCCTTACCATGGGATGTGCTTCAGTACGCCGGCCCGCACCAGCAGCGCGGCAGCCAGCGCTGCGGCGACTGCCCAGGTGTCGAGAGAAAACCTGAGACGTGCCCAGATCCTGCTGCTCTTCTCTGCGCTCATGCATGATCCCCTTTCTTCATCAGGTGACTTGCTGTTCGTCCTGCAATGTCTTGGCTTGTATCTGTTTCCAGACGTCCGCCGCGATGGATTCCACCTCGGGCCGGGCAACGTGGCCCACGATGAGCAAGGCCGGCGCATTGACGCCGCTCAGCCTGCCCAGCTCCGCTAGATCGGTCCAGCGCACCTGCTGAGAACTTCGCGCCGCACAAGCGACGATAACACAAGGGGTCATCGACCATTGGGGGGCGGAGGCCATTGGCGTCTTATCTGCCGTTGTGCTCTCCCTTGGGCACCTGCCCGGATCCGGGCAGACTGTCGATGCGGTTCCGGACAAAACTCCTTTGGGCGTTAGGGTTTACGGCCGCTGGGGGTTGGCTACGCGGATGCAGACACAATGGTGAGAGATTGCAATGGAAAACCGCAGAAGCAAACTCAGAGGCCCAGGATGCGGCCCACAGCGACTCATAATCGTCATTCTGTTCATCCTGTGCACAGCTCTGGCCCGGGCACAAACCACTCGTGCCTTGCACATCACCTCGCCTGCAAACGGCGCGCAGGTGGAAGGCAGGTTGGTGATGGTTCAGTTTGAATTAATGCCGGGAATTTCGGTCAACGGCATACCGAAGTTCCGGTTGCAGCTGGATAGGCAACCGCCGGTGCTGACCAGCGACAACGAATACATCCTGAACTGGCTTTCGCCAGGTTGGCACACCGTGACCGTCTGGCTGTTGGATGCGAATGGTACCCCCATCTATGGCGTGCAGGACCAGGTGCAATTTAACGTTGAACCTTACGGTCCATGATTGATAAAGCTCGTAAATCATAGTCGCGTCCTCTGAAGGCACCGCTGTCGCAGTAAAAAACAACGCCCCCCCAGGCTTGCCGAGTACAACTGCTGGACTGCGTTCGGGTCAGCCAAACGAATCCTATCCATTTAGCGAAACAAGCGTGTTAAGAGCCGGCGACTGGATGGTTGTCGTAGACAGGCATATCACTTGTTTGGAGTACAATCCCGTTTTCGAAGCAAAGGAACGTCAGGAAGAGATGATCGTGGACTCCGGAACGCTGTGGATCAGATTAGCAACGGGCTTGCTGCTTGCAGCTATCTCCACGCGCGCAGGGCTTCCGGTCGGAACTGTCGTACCCGTCATGCTCCGGTCGAGCCTGAATGCCAAGAAAGACGGAGCCGGAAAGAAGGTAGAAGGCGAGGTGATGCAAGAAGTGCCGCTGTCATCCGGCGGCAAGATCAGCAGAAGGTCGCGCATCACTGGGCAAGTCGTGAGTGTCACCAGGCCAGGATCGTCGGGTTCCAGCATCGTCCTGAAATTCGACGCCATTCAGGATAACGGGCAAACGATACCGCTGACGGCCGCCCTGCTGGCCGTAGCTTCCTTCACAAGCGTCGCAGACGCGCAATCTCCCATTGATGCCACCTCGAACGTGGAGCATGAAAGCGCCTGGGTGACACGCCAGGTAGGCGGAGACGTCGTCAATCGTGGACGAGGTAAGGTGGGTACGCGATTGGGCGTTGTAGGCAGGTGGCTGGAAGGCAGTTCAGTACTGGCGCAGCTCACGCCGAATCCGGACGCGGGATGCCCGAGTGGCCCCGGCTACGACCGTGAACAGGCGGTTTGGGTATTTTCGAGTTCTGCTTGCGGGACTTATGGTCTGGGAGATCTGAAAATCGCGAGTTCGGGAAGCACCCCACCCCTCGGCAACATCGTGTTGACTTCCAGCCAGAATGTCGAAATCCGTGGTGGAAGCGGATGGCTGCTGATCGTGGCCACCAGGCAGTGAGAGTTAAAGCTCCTGCCCATAGCACTTTCGTTCAGTTCATCCTCTTTCCGCTGACGGCTACGCATGTCCGTGGGTCTCACGGTGCAACCGTGATCACTTCTTGCGCTCGTCGCCGGCGATCTTGCCGTCCTTGAGGTGGATGACGCGGTGGGCGTATTCGGCGATGTCGTGCTCGTGGGTAACCAGCACGATGGTGTTGCCTTCCCGGTGCAGACGATCGAACAGGGCCATGATTTCGGCGCCGGTCTGTGAGTCGAGGTTGCCGGTGGGCTCGTCGGCCAGGATGATGGCGGGATGGTTGACCAAAGCGCGCGCCACCGCTACCCGTTGACGCTGGCCGCCGGAAAGCTCGTTGGGTTTGTGCATCATGCGGTCGGCGAGGTCCACCGCCTTCAGCGCCGCCTTGGCGCGCTCGATGCGCTCCTCCGAAGCGGTACCGTTATAGATTAGCGGCAGCTCGACGTTGTGCAATGCGGTGGCGCGAGCCAGCAGGTTGAAGGTCTGGAAGACGAAGCCGATCTCTTTGTTGCGGATGCGCGCCAGCTCGTCGTCATCCAGTTCGCTGACCAGTTGCGCGTTGAGCCAGTAGCGTCCCTTGGTGGGACTGTCCAGGCAGCCAATCAGGTTCATCAGCGTGGACTTGCCCGACCCTGACGGCCCCATGATGGCGACATACTCGTTGCGGTCGATGCGCAAGTCCACCCCTCGCAAGGCGTGTACCTGCTGTTCCGAGCCCATGTCGTAGGTCTTCCACAGGTCCTCGGTGCAGATCATGCAGTTGGACGGCGGGGCCGTGGGCTTTTCGCTGATGGTGGCGACTTGAGTGGACATTCGGCTCTCCTGGCTACAAGCTCCTGGCTTCCAGCTAGACGATGATTCTGGCAAGGCTAGAACCCAGCAGCTCTCCCTTAGACGATTCTCCCGCGCTTTCGGTTATGTCTCTTCCTGCTTCTTGACGGTGTTATCGATCTTGACCCGGGCCTCGTTCTTGAGGGTGCGCAGGACCTTGTAACTGCCCACCACGATCTCATCCCCCAGTTGCAGCCCGCTGGTGATCTCGATGTCGGTGGTACCGGTGATGCCGGTCTCCACCGGCACGAAAACCGCCTTCCCGTCGCGGATTACAAACACTCCCTGGATGTCTTCCTTGGCCTTCTTGGCCTGCGCCGGCGAGGGCGCAGCCGCCTGGACCGACCCCTTACCCTTGCTCTTGGGGTCCAGGTCGGCTCTTTGACGGATCGTCAGCGCCTGGATGGGAATGGCCAGCACGCTGGAGCGAGTCGCGGTAGTGATCTTGGCCGTAGTGGAGAGCCCGGGCCGCAGATTCTGCGGAGGATCATCGAGCGTGACCTTGACCTTAAAGTCCTTGGCTTCCTGGCTGCTGGCCAGGGTCTGCGAGGTCGCGACCCCGGTTGAGCGGACGATGGCGTTCTCTCCGATTTCGCTGACGTGGCCCTTGAACACCTTGTTGGGGATGGCATCGATGGTGACGTCGGCAAGCTGTCCCAGCTTGACGTTGACTATGTCAGTCTCATCCACCTTGACCTCGGCGGTGATCACCGACATGTCGGCCAACGTCATCAGGGTGCTGCCGGGCTGGTTCTGGATGCCGATGACCACCGTCTCCCCCTCGCGGACCGGCAGGTTGCTGATGGTGCCTTCGAAGGGAGCGGTGTACACCGTCTTCTGCAGCACGTCGGAGGCGTGGGTCAGGCTGGCCGCCGCCTGCTTGATGCGGTCGTGCGCTGCATCGCGCTGCGCTTTGGTCTGAATGATGCGGGCCTGCGCCTGTTGCAGACCGCTGGCGGAAGCCTCCCAGGCTGCTTCGCGGGCGTCGAACTCCTGCTTGGCGATGAGTTGATCCCTAAACAGGCTCTGGGCGCGCTCATAATCGAGCTTCTTCTGGGCGGCGTCGGCCTTGGCGCGGGCCAGGTCGGCGACGGCGGTATTGTAGGCGGCATCCGCGGCGGCCGCGTCGCCATTGGCGGCTTGCAGCGATGCCTGCATGGCCGAAACGTCGGCGGCCGGCTGCACGTTCTCGATCTGCGCCAGCAACTGCCCTCTCTTGACCCTGTCGCCTTCCTTGACGTAAAGGCGCGTGATCTTGCCGAAGGCATTTGCCCCAATATTGACGTAGGTCTGGGGATTGATCTCGCCGGAAGCGCTCACGATGCTAGCCAGATCTTCGCGCACGACGCGCCCGCTCTGCACCGCGACCACGTTCTTGCGGCTCTGGTAAACCGTGAAACCAACCACGGAACCGAGCAACACTGCCGCTCCCGCTATAATGCCGATCTTCTTCCAGTTCATGTTTCCTCTAATAACCGTGGCCGTCGTGCCGCGGATACGCCCGCACTCCCGGGAGAGCACATTCCTCGTCTCAAGGTACGCCGGATTGGCACAGAAAGTTTCGTCGCCCAGTGCACACAAAACCCTTACCAGGGCCCGGACGGCGAGGAACCTGGAACATAACGAGGAACCTGGAACATAAGCTGATTCCTTGGTTTAATTATATCGAGCCGCCGCAACGGTCTCCACCTGCGAATATCGCACGGTCCCCAGTGGGGAACGGGGGTGCGGGAACTGTTCTGGAATCAAGCCGGTCCCGGGCGCTATAAACCTTGCCTTTTCCGGAGCTCCAGACTTAGAATTTGCTCGATTAAACGAGAATCAATCTGGTCAGGGTGACGGCCAGGGTGGACGATCCCAGGGCAGAGTATTGCTCCCGCAGAGTAATCTCCCCGGGGCAGGTGGTAGGGAATGGCGCGAACCATCGGGTGCTTGCTGGGGCTGGTTTTGGTGGCGGTGCCGTGTTGTGCCGCCGCTGCGCCGGGCTCGATCTCCGGATATGTGACGAACTCCGGCGGAGTTCCGCAGATGGGCGTGACGGTGGAGATCGTCTCGCCGCAGACTCCAGCGGGTGCCATTGCATTTACCGACGCGCACGGCTATTACCAGGTTTCCGGCCTGTCCGCGGGGGCGTACCAGATCAAGGCCTCGGCGCCATCCTACCTGGCTGGTTTGCGGGACGTTGCCCTGCGCGCCGGCACCAATCTGGTGGTCAATTTCACGCTGACCACGCTGTTCGAAGCAGCGCAATGGGTGCCGCCACGCCGCACTTCTCCGCAACAGGATGACGACTGGCGGTGGACCCTGCGAACGGTCACCAGCCGTCCCATCCTGCGCCTGGTCGGCGACGGTGCTCCCGCCAAGAGCAAAGATCACACCCTGAAGACGCAGGTGTCGTTGATTGCCGGCTCGGAAAACGAAGGTTTCGGCGGGGTCGGCGACATGGCCACCCAATTCCGCATCGATCAGTCCATCTTCTCCGCCGGCACATTGACGCTGGGCGGCAACGTGGGATACGGGAGCCCCGATCCGGCCGCGGTGGTGCGGGCAGCGTATTCGCATCAGATGGATGATGGCTCACGCCCGGAAATGGCCTTGACCGTGCGCCGGTTCGCCCTGCCCGGGGCCGTGCAGCATGACGGCGCCCTGGATGCCATGGCCTTCTCGGTGGCGGACGGAATCACCCTCGCCGACTTGATCGACCTCGACTTCGGAGGTGAATTCCAAGTTGTCGACTTCCGCGGTTCCGTAACCGCCTTCCGCCCTTACGGTATGGCGGCCGTGCATGTCACGCCGAATACCGTGGTGCAGTATCGCTATGCGACGTCGCAGCCCAATACACGGATGGCCAAGGGTTTTGATACCGCGCCCGCCGACCTGAGCGAGTCCGGACCGCGGGTGTCGCTGCGGGACGACCGCGCCCAGTTGGAGCACGCCCAGCACCATGAACTCTCGCTGTCGCGCCGTATCAGCAAAAACAATGTGCAAGTCGCCGTGTACTACGACCGCATCCGCAATGCGGCGCTGGTGGGCGTGGGTGAAGTGACGGCTGACTCGGGCGAATTCCTGCCGGACGTCTACTCCGGCACGTTCACCTACAACGGCGGGGATCTCTCGACCAAAGGCGCGCGCCTGGTGGTCGAACGCAGGTTGTTGCCCAATCTGACCGCCACCCTGGACTATGGTTACGGTGGGGTCATCGTGCTGCCCGGTTCAGACCTCCCCTGGCAGGAGGCGCAGTCGTTGTTGCGAGTGGAGCACCGGCACGCGGCGGCGATCAAGCTGGCGGGCAGCATCCCGCATTCCAAAACGCGCTGCATCGCTTCTTACAAATGGACCAGCGGACACGCCCTCACTCCCGTGGACATGTTCAACGCCTCGCCAGGCGAGTCGGATCCTTATCTGAATATCTTCATTCGTCAGCCGCTTCCCGTCGCCTTTCTTCCCGGGCACATGGAGGCGCTGCTCGACCTGCATAACCTTCTGGCTCAGGGCTATGTCCCGGTGCTGGGGCAGGACGGCCAGAAGCTGGATTTGGTACAATCGTCACGCTCCATCCGCGGCGGGCTGGCGTTTACGTTCTAGAACAAGTCCACAACATCCTTCGGCGCGGCACGGCTGAGGCCCTAATTCGGCCGGCCAACATCACACAACGATGTGATCTGTGCACTACCACGGCCGAACCGGTGGCTTAAGATTAATGTTGAATCCTGAAAATGATTTTCAATTTCAGGGTCATCTGCATGGCCAGGCAGCCGAAGACGATCGTTCTTCCCGATCTCCCGCAAGGGCAATCCGCCCTCATAGCCAGGGTCGATGATGGGCTCACAGAACTGCTGGAGATCGGGTTCGTGCCGGGGGTGCCGGTAAGGCCGATGCACAGCGGCTTGGGTGGCGATCCGCGGGTCTACGAACTGGAGGGCACGCTGGTCGCGCTGCGGCGCACCGCCGCCCGCCACATCCACGTTACTCTGCCGGATGCAGGCGCCAGGGAGGGTGATTGAGCAGTTCGCCAGCTTCCGTGCCCTGTGCCGCCTGCATCAGCCCCGCGTTTCCGCCTGCTCGTTTTCGCACCGTCGCGCTCGTTGGTCCGCCGAACTCCGGCAAGACCACGCTCTTCAACCGCCTCACCGGGCTGCGACAAAAGGTCGCAAACTTCCCCGGGGTAACCGTCGAACAACACCTCGGCTATGTAAGGGACATGGAAGGGGAGGACGTCACGCTGATCGACCTTCCCGGGGTCTACAGTCTTACACCGCGGTCGGAGGATGCGCGCGTCACCGTGGATGTGCTGCACGGACGGATGCCGGGCACGCCCAGGCCGGATGGAATCATGCTGGTTCTCGACGCCACCAACCTGGGGCGGCATTTAGCGCTGGCCGTTCCCGTGGTTGCTCTAGGCCTTCCCACCCTGGTCATTCTCAACATGGCAGATTCGCTGCATTCGCGAGGCGGTCAGGTGGATCCGCTCGCCCTCGCCCGCGAGCTGGGGACCCCTGTGGTCCTGGCGAGCGCCTCGGAAGGCGAGGGACTCGTGGCCATTACCCAGTTCCTTTGCCTGGCGCCGAATGCTCCAGCGCCGGCAGCATTGCCGGTGTTGCAGGATGTCCCGGCATGCCAGACCTGGGCGAGGCGCGTCAGCGAATCTGCCGGTTACCGGCGCCCATTGCCGGCTGCCTGGACACGGCGGCTGGATGCCGCACTTCTGCACCGCGTCTGGGGACCGATCATTTTCCTGCTGGTCGTGGTGGCGGTTTTCCAATCCATTTTCCTCGTCGGGCAGCCGCTGTCGGATCTGCTGCAACATGCGCTCCAGAAGCTGGGCGCTCTTGTGGCCAGCCAACTGCCGAGCGGCTTGATGAAATCAATCCTGCTTGATGGCGCCTGGAATGGAACGGCCGCGGTGCTGGTGTTCCTGCCGCAGATCATGTTCCTGTTCCTGGTGATCGGCATCCTGGAAGATTCAGGGTATCTGACGCGCGCCGCGGTGATTGCGGACCGGACCATGGCCAAGGTCGGGCTGAACGGAAAAGCCTTCATTCCGCTGCTCTCAGCCTACGCGTGCGCCGTGCCGGCCATCATGGCCACGCGAACCATCGAGAACAAGCGGGACCGGCTGGCGACGGTCCTTATCGCTCCCTTCATGACCTGCTCGGCCAGGCTCCCGGTATATTCAATGGTCATTGCGGCCTTCGTGCCCAATCGCCACATTGCCGGCAGTCTGTTCGGTTCGCGGGCGGCTTCCATGCTCGCTCTGTATGTTCTCGGGTTCGTGGTAGCGGTGATCACGGCACGGGTGCTGAAGTCCTCCATCCTGAAGAGTTCCGACACTCATTTCGTCCTGGAGCTGCCGCCCTACCGCTGGCCGACCCCGTTGTCCCTGGCTCTGCGAGTGCTGGATCGAGCCAAAGCGTTCGTGTTGCGGGCAGGTACCGTAATTCTTCTGGTGTCATTGGCCTTGGCGGTACTGGCGCACGTGCCTCCCCACCCAGGGCGGTCCCCCGCCATTCAGAACAGCGTCGTTGGAAGGCTGGGGCACGTCATAGAGCCGGTGGTAGCGCCACTGGGGCTGGACTGGAGAATTGGGGTAGGCCTGGTGACCTCGGTTGCGGCCCGTGAAACCATCATTGGAACGCTCGGCACTCTATACGGGGTAGACCCTGACTCACGCGGTGTTGAATTGCAGCAGGCGTTGCGCCGCGAACTCTCACCTGCTAGCGCTGTGGCCTTGCTTATCCTGTTCGCGCTTGCCATGCAGTGTGTCTCGACGATGGCTGTCGTCCGCCGCGAGACCAATAGCTGGAGGTGGCCGGCGCTGCAGTTCGTCTATATGGGCGTCGTGGCCTACGCCGCCGCATACATCGGCCACCTGGTTGTCGTTCACTTGTTTGCGTAGATGGCCACGTCCTGCGCAGAGATCCGACCCAAGACACAGGGAAGGCCAGCGCCCTCTGGGTAGCGGGCCAAGCGGGAGCCTCAGATCGCGGCCGAGACGTGGGCGGCGCAAGCCGGGTCTACCAGGCGCGCCAGCCGCACCAACGCCTGGGTGAGGTTCTCATAGGCGTCCGTAACGCGGCCGACCGAAATGCGCGCGCCGGGCAGGACGATGCGCCCATAGAGCACTACCATAGCCAGCATGGCGTTCATCCGAAGCCGCAGCGCGTTGTTGACCAGCGCGCGGGCGGCGGCCGCCACCTCGGGGTCGTGGTTGCGGCGTGCGGCTTCACCCACCCGCAACAGGATGGCAGCGTTACCGGCGGTGCGCCGCACGTATTCGAGCGTCGCCCGCAGGCGCTGCCGCTGGATGGCACGGAACTCCCGCGCCGGCAGGTGTTCCCGCAGGTAATCTTCTTCAGTGGGATCAATCAGGTTGCGGAAGGCAGGCATGTCTACCGGTCTTACGTACCCATCCAGCCCGTGCAGGCTAGGCACGGCAAGGTGACGTCCCAGGGCGGCCCAAATGAGCACCAGCAGGACCGCCACGACGAAGGCGACAATTAAAATAGTTGTGATCATCGTTGCAGCATTTCCAATAAGGCCTGGTTCCATCTCTCCAGATCATTGTGAGCAACCAAGCCCGCATACTGCGGCGCCGGCTCCGGCGCCAGCAGATAACAAACCCAGATCAGCACGCCACCGTCGAACGCGCCGCTGTTTATCTGCGACAACGCATTGTCAGCGATTGCCCCCATGTGGGAGCGAACCGCGAGCGCTACCAACTCCATTGTCGCGAATGCGCCGAAGCCCAGAGCGATCCCAAAGAGGTAGTTTCGCCATGGCAACCCAAAAAACAAGGTGAGGAGAAACAGGAACGCCAGCAACCCACACTGCATCAGGCGCACACTGCGTTCCAGCAATACTACCGCCTTGATAATCCCTGGCACGTCCACACCCGGAGCGGAGGCCGCTGTCAGCACCACCACCCCCAGCAGCGCGACCGCCGCGCTGGCGAATATGATGCCACCGAACCGCCGGATAGCGTCGTAATTCTGAAAGACTTTCCGATAAATCTCATACACGACCGAGAACCCCAGAGCGATGCTAATGCTCTGTGTGGCCCAGTAAGTATAAAAATAGCTGGCGTAGCTTATCCGGTGTTGCAATTGCAACAGGTGGATCGTGAACAATAGGCCCGTCCGCAATACGTGGAAGGCCGCGTAAGCGAAAAACACCGGAAACTCCGAAACCAGCCTGCGCTTGAGCAGGGCCCCGCACGTCAGCGCGAGCAGGACAAGGCCTGCTGCCCAAAGCGCGTATTCGGCGGCGGATAGAGACATGGGATGGAGCCGGGAGCATACTATTCCCGATTCCGAACCGCAATCCCTTTCCGGGCGAATAGCTACGCCTTTGGTAACTTATTACCTACCTGTTACCCGCCAGTTACCGGGCGCCCTGGTTTGGGGGCTTCAGGGGCATGGGATCCGAGCCGTCGGCAAACGCGGTGGACACCGAACCCAACAGGGCCAGACCGATCAGCAGCACATGCACTAGCTTTTTCATGGGAACTCTCCTCTCAGGCGAAGTAAACTTCCACACGCGACTCTGCCGGTTCGGAGAAGGGTGGTGGGGAAAATCGTTCCAGTGTCCGATTTTCTGAAAGTGGAACAGACGTGACCCTGCTGGCGATCAAGGACGACTTTTTCGAGCGCACTTTGGCCAGGATTCCCGGAGTGTTCGGGAAGCTGGGTTACGTGGCGGAGTTACGCGAGGAGGGCAGGTATGTGCACTGGGGCCTGGAGCGTATCTACGGAGAGGAAGGTCTGCAGCGCACGATGGCGGAGGTGCATCGCGGGCTGTTCCTGCAGGTCCTCCGAACCCCCCTGCGCCAGCTCCTGGAGGATGTGACGCACTCGGCGGCCGCCCAGCGCTCCGACGTCAGAGACTATCTGGAGACCTTCCTGCGGGATCGGCGCCTGTTTGTCCCCCCGAACGTGGGCGGAGGTTCCGCGGCCCACTTCAACTCAGTCGTCGCGGCGCTTTTGTCGCTTCTCCCGTAGCCGCAACTTCGCGGCTGGCGGCGCGCCACCCATCCAGCCGCATGGCGATGCCCACCACCTGTCCCAAGACCTCGACTTCCTGCGATTGTCTCAGAACGCGCACCGGCACCGGTGACAGCGGATGGGGTTGCAGAACTAGGTAGTCACCTTTCTGCGAGCACCAGCAGGCGGTGTAACCATCCCGCAGTTCGAGAAAGTAGATGGGACGCTCATACTCGGAGCGCCAATTGCCCTCCGCGACGGTGTTGGCCGCCTCATTCACCTGGATGAAGGATCCCGGCAGCAGCACTGGATACATCGTGAAATCTTCGCTGCCGATATAGCCATAGGTGTACTTTGTGGCGCTGAACTGGGACAGGTAGGCCATCGGAACCACGCCCCAGCGTTCGATCATGCGCCCCAAATTCGCCGTCCTCCGCAGGTCGAACCCGGGATCGAGCCGGATCGGCAAATTCAGCCCCATGGCGCCATCCAGGGCCTCTGAGATGTGAGACTTTGGGGGCCCTGAAAAAGCCAGGTCCGTGGCCGTCTCGCTGAGGTCAATACCATACCAGGCCAGAAGTTCGCGGATGTCCCGGCGGTAAATTACCGCCAGGGAATACACACGGTAAATGTTGGGCAAGAGGCCCTTGGTTTCTATGTCCGAGAGCCGGCTGGGGGAGATGGCAAAGTCCTCATTGCCATGTCGGGCGGCTATCCGCTCACTAGCGGCCTCCACATCACGGATGGTCAGTCCAAGGTCCTCCCGAAGCACTCGCAAACGTTGGCCAGAGGGTAACACGTGAATCCTTCCTTAGCTTGAAGGGATGACCC
This sequence comes from Terriglobales bacterium, assembly GCA_035542595.1. Lineage (GTDB taxonomy): Bacteria > Acidobacteriota > Terriglobia > Terriglobales > Acidobacteriaceae > JAHFUA01. The sequence continues at coordinate 25,366 of DATKLD010000251.1, read as the reverse complement.
GCTTCTTAACACAGCATTGCCCCAAAAACAATGCATTCTCAGCCGAGTGGGGCAAATAGGGGGCTGGGAGTTGCCGCTGTCCCCGCGGATGTTGTGCCTCGGGATCGCCCCACTTTTTGTCCGGACCCGGAGGCGGTGGGAGTCACGATGCGTGGTGACTGCTGTCACGCTCAAGTTCCAAAATCAGAACAAGTGGCTAGCCACTATGCTGGAATCAGCCCAGCCGCCGAAAACCCGCGAATTTGGCGCACCAGGGTGGTTTCCGCCCAGGCCCCGGCAGCCAGGATTCTAGGGTTCTGGGTCTGTTTTCCACATCTTGGCCAGTGCGCCTGGCCGGCCTTTACAAACCAAAGTCAGGGGCCCTTCTTCTGAATTCAGAACAAGACCAATACTCCCCCAACGGTCCCCGAGATCGGGTAGACTCACCCCCCTTTGGAAAGGGTTAAAGGCGTTTTACAGCCTCGATTATGATGGTTGGCACTGGCCCTTATTACTGGCCCTTATTGAGGGGGTGAGCGATGCCCAGGCCGAAACGGGAAAAACGGGCTATCCCTCGGGTTCCGTGGCAGATTCCAGCCAGCGTGAGCTTCCGGGGTTCCAGCCGGATCCCGGCCGAACTCAAGGACATCAGCTCCCGCGGCCTCTTCTTTTTCACTCAAACCAAAATCGAGGAGGACTCCAAGCTTGAGATCGTGTTGATGATGCCGCCCGAGCTCGAACGATTCGGCGGCCAATGGGTGTGTTGCCAGGCCACCGTCGTGCGGGTTGAAGAAGACAAGCCTGGGCAAAAAGTTGGAGTGGCGGCGGTGATCGACCGCTGCGAAGCCTTGCCCCAGATCTGAAGACTGGTACCGAGTACCGAGTAGCGAGTACCGAGAAAGAGGGTTCAAATCCTACTCGGTACTCGGTACTTGTACTATCATTCGTGGGCGCCACTGAGGAAGGACTCATGGCTACCCTGCAGACCCATAGCATTCAGCTTCCAAACCACGTCGGCGGGAGGTGGAGAAGCTCGACGGCCGCCGAGTTCCTTAAGGTCCTCAACCCCGCGACCGGCGAATTGCTGGCAGAAGTCCCGGTGAGCCCGGAGCGCGAAGTGGTCGAGGCAATCGAGGCCGCGGCTGCGGCCTTTCCCGAATGGCGGCGCACGCCTCCGGAAGAGCGCATCCAGTATCTGTTCAAGCTGAAGCCGCTTTTGGAAGATCACCTGGAAGAGCTGGCCCGGCTGATTACGCTGGAGAACGGCAAGACCATCGGCGAGTCACGCGCGGAAATGCGCCGTGCCATCGAGAGCGTCGAAGTCGCCTGCGGCATCACCATGCTCATGCAGGGCACGAACCTCGAAGACGTGGCCCGCGGCATCGACGAGATGACCATCCGCCAGCCGCTCGGCGTCGTAGCCGCCATCTGTCCGTTCAATTTCCCGGTGATGGTGCCCTTCTGGTTCCTGCCCTTCGCCATCGCCTGCGGCAACACCTTTATTCTGAAACCTTCAGAAAAAGTTCCGGTCAGCATCCGCCGCGCCTTCGAGATCATCGAGCAGACCGGCCTGCCGGCGGGCGTGGTGAGCCTTGTAAACGGGACGAAAGTCGCCGTGGACACGTTGCTGTCTCATCCCAAGGTCCGCGCCATCAGCTTCGTGGGCTCGACCCCGGTTGCGAAGTACATCTATTCGACCGCAGCCGCGCACGGCAAGCGCGTACAGTGCCAGGGCGGCGCTAAGAACCACGTGGTCGTGCTGCCCGACGCCGACATGGCCATGACCACGCAGATCGTCAGCGACAGCGCCTTCGGCTGCGCCGGCCAACGCTGCCTGGCGGTGTCGGTGGCCGTTACCGTCGGCGAAGCGCAGCGTACCTTCCGCGACGCCATCGCGCAGACTGCTGGCTCGTTGCGCGTCGGCTACGGCCTCGACGACGGCGTGCAGATGGGTCCGCTCATCACCCACGAGAGCAAGGCGCGGGTCGAAAGCCTGATCGCCAAGGGCGCCAGCGAAGGCGCCAGGGTAGTGCTGGACGGCCGCAGTGCGCGTATCGCCGGTTACGAGAACGGCAACTTCGTGAAGCCGACTGTCCTCGACGGCGTTCCCCCCGACCGCGAGCTGGCACAGACCGAGATTTTCGGTCCTGTGCTCAGCCTGGTGCACGCCGACGATGTCGAACAGGCGCTCGCGATCCTCTCGCGCAGCGCCTACGGCAACGCCGCCTCGATCTTTACCTCGAGCGGCGCCGCCGCCCGCAAATTCCGCTACGAAGCGCCGGCCGGCAACATCGGCATCAACATCGGCGTGGCCGCTCCCATGGCGTACTTCCCCTTCAGCGGCTGGAAAGACAGCTTCCTCGGCGTGCTTCACGGCCAGGGCCGCGACGCCGTCGAGTTCTACACCGACCAGAAAGTGGTGATCGAGCGCTGGCCCAAGGAGTGGTCGAGGAAGTTTTAAGGGTCACTTCACCAGATCGTCTGCAGCGCCCGTGAGCGGCGGATCGTCCGATCCGCTGTGAGCAGGGACAATCCTTCTACAAGGGCGGTGGCGGCAATAATTCGGTCCGCTGGATCCTTGGGGTAAGCTGCCGGTAGGGCCAGGGCGCGTACGCAGACGCGGCCGCTAATCGGCAGGACTGTAAACCTGGCCTCGACTTCTGCCAGAAAAGATTCGAGGCTGACATCGAGGCGGATGCGTCCCTTGCCGGCGGCTGTTGCCAGCTCCCACAGAGTGATGTCGGAGATCGCCAGCCCACCCCCGTTCCTGCGGGCATGATCGATGGCTGCTCTCGCGTTCTTTGACAGCCGGCTTTGATCACCTGCCAGCCAGGCGACAACGTGGGTGTCGGCGAGGATCACTTCAGATTGCCCCACTCCTTCAGAGAAAGCGCCGGCGAAACGATGTCCCCGGTAATGTGGATCTTGCCCTCAAGGAAGCCGTAAATGTCGTCCGCGCTTTCGTCTGCCGGGACGAGCTTGGCCACCGGCTTGCCATGTTTGGTGATCAGGACAGGCTCCTTCTTGGCCTGGACCTCATCCATCACCGCCAGACAATGCGCCTTGAAGGCTCCCGCTGCCATCTTCTTCATGTCGCCCTCAACATTTAAAACCATGGTCATTATACCATGGTCATAATAGGGAGTGGACTTGGAGAAAAGTCCAGGTCCCTCGGCTCGCGCTCGGGACGAAAATCTAACTTTCTTACGCGTGCTTACGCGGCGCCCTTCTGCCGTTCATTCGATCCGATCTCGTGGTTGGCGAGGCCTTCGAGAGCGCGCACCATCGCCGAGTGGTCCCAGCCAGAGCCGCCATGCGCGGCGCAGGCGTTGAGCAGCTCCTGGCATCTCGCCGTGTTGGGCAGGCTCATCTTCAGGGCGCGCGCACCGGTGAGAGCGTTGTTCAGATCTTTCTGGTGCAGCTCAATACGGCCGCCGGGCTCGAAGTTGCGGGTGATCATGCGCTCGCCGTGCAGCTCGAGGATGCGCGAGGCAGCGAAGCCGCCCATCAGCGCCTGGCGCACCTTGGCAGGGTCGGCGCCGGCTTTGGAGGCGAAGAGTAGCGCTTCGCCCACCGCTTCGATGGTGAGCGCGACGATGATCTGGTTGGCGACTTTGGCGGTCTGGCCGTCGCCGTTCGCTCCGACCATGGTGATGTTCTTGCCCATCAGCTCGAATAGCGGCTTGACGCGCGCAAACGCCTTCTCGCTGCCACCGACCATGATGGTGAGCGTGCCCTCGCGCGCGCCCACGTCGCCGCCCGAGACCGGCGCGTCGAGATACTCGCAGCCGAGCTGGTTGATGCGCCCCGCAAAATCCCTGGTGGCGATGGGCGAGATGGAGCTCATGTCCACGAAAATCTTGCCCGGTGTGAGGCCTTGCGCCACGCCGTTCTCGCCGAAGAGCACGTCTTCGACGTTGGGCGCGTCCGGCACCATGGTGAAGACGACTTCGGCGTGAGACGCCACTTCGCGAGCGGAGCGGCAATCGCGCGCGCCCTTGTCGGTGAGCTCCTTGGGAGCGGGTTTGTGACTGTGGACGTAGAGCTCGTGGCCGCCGTCGATCAGGCGCGCCGACATGGCGCGGCCCATGATGCCGAGCCCGATGAAGCCGGCCTTCATTTACGCCGCGCCCTTCTGCCGTTCCTTGGATGTGATCTCGTGATTGGCGAGATCTTCGAGCGCCCGCACCATCGCGGAATGGTCCCAGCCGGAGCCGCCATGCGCGGCGCAGGCGTTGAACAGTTCCTGGCAGGTCGCCGTGTTGGGCAGGCTCATCTTCAGGGCGCGCGCACCGGAGAGCGCAAGGTTCAGGTCTTTCTGGTGCAGCTCAATGCGGAAGCCGGGATCGAACGTCCGGTTGATCATGCGCTCGCCGTGCACTTCGAGGATGCGCGACGAGGCGAACCCCCCCATCAGCGCCTTGCGCACCATGGCGGGGTCGGCGCCCGCTTTGGAGGCGAACAGCAGCGCTTCGCCGACGGCTTCGATGGTCAGCGCGACGATGATCTGGTTGGCGACCTTGGCGGTCTGGCCGTCGCCGTTCCCGCCGACCAGCGTGATGTTCTTGCCCATCAGCTCGAACAGCGGCTTGATGTGCGCAAAGGTCTTCTCGCTGCCGCCCACCATGATGGTCAGCGTGGCCTGCTTGGCGCCGACTTCGCCGCCCGAGACCGGCGCGTCAAGATAGTCGCAGCCGAGCTCGTTGACGCGCCGCGCGAAATCTTTGGTCGCGATGGGCGAGATCGAGCTCATGTCCACTACGGTCTTGCCCGGCGCAAGACCCTGCGCGACCCCATCGGGCCCGAAGATCGCAGCCTCGACATCAGGCGTGTCCGGCACCATCGTGATGATGACATCGCCCTGCGCCGCCGCCTCCTTATTGGAGCGGCAAGCATGGCCGCCTTTTTGCACCAGGTCCTGCGGAACCGGTTTGAGATCGTGGAGAAAAAGTTCATGGCCGCCGTCGAGAAGGTGCCCGGCCATGGGACGGCCCATGATGCCCAGTCCGATGAATGCGATCTTCATGGCTTCTCTCCTTTACTATGCAGCCGCGTGTTCGTAGGGCGCGAGCCACCCGAGACCATCTTCAGTCTTGGCCAGCGGTTTGTACTCGCATCCCACCCAGCCCTGATAGCCGATCATGTCCAGGTGCTGGAAGAGGAACTTGTAGTTGATCTCGCCGGTGCCGGGCTCGTGGCGTCCGGGAACATCGGCCACCTGGATGTGCGCGATGCGCGCCAGGTTCTGCTTGATGGTCGCGGCGAGATTACCTTCCATCATCTGCATGTGGTAAATGTCGTACTGTAGATAGAGGTTGGGTTCGTTGGCCTCGTTCATGATGTCAAGAGCCTGCGCCGAGGTCGAGAGGAAGAAACCAGGCATGTCGCGCGTGTTGATGGGCTCGATCAGCAGTTTGATGCCGTGCTCGGCCAGACGCGGCGCAGCATGCTTCAGGTTGGCGATGAAGGCGTCGCGCGCGCGGTCCTGCGGGACGGTGGCGATGCCGGCCAGGCAGTTGATCTGCCCGCAGCCGAGCGCGCGGGCGTAGTCGATGGCCCGCCCCACGCCTTCCTGGAATTCGCCGATGCGGTCGGGATGACAAGCGATGCCGCGCTCCCCGCGCTCCCAGTCTCCCGCCGGCAGATTGTGCAGCACCTGCGTCAAACCGTGCTTGCGAAGCGCCTCCGCAAGCTGCTCCTTGGAGTAAGCATACGGGAACAGATATTCCACCCCGGTGAAGCCGCAGCGCGCAGCGGCCGCGAAGCGCGCGAGGAAATCGAGTTCGGTGAACAGCATCGAGAGATTGGCGGCGAACTTCGGCATGAGAGCCCCTCCCGCGGGCAGCGTCCGGTGCGGAACAGCGAATGATACAGAGCGGGATGCGCTCTGAACAAGAGCGAGATCCGAGACCTCGGAGCTTGCGGTGTCTTGGCATCGGCGTTGTGGGGCTGCTATATTCAGAAGGCGGCAGGTCGCACTCGCGTCGACCTGATCGGCGGTTTCGAGTGTGAAGCCCGGCCCGCAGGTCCTCTGGGAAGGGCGCGTAGCTCAACTGGCAGAGCAACTGACTCTTAATCAGTAGGTTGAAGGTTCGATTCCTTCCGCGCTCACCATCTTTGATGAGGTCCCTCGCTGCGCTCGGGATTTCGGCCAGCGGCTCGGACTTTAGCCTGCCCTGAGGAGCTGAGCGTAGCAAAGCTATCGAACGGGCCGCGGAAAGCGCCTCAAGTTTGATTCCCGGCGCGCTCACCACTTTCTGTGAGGCCCCTTTGACAACCAGAGAGCACTTGGACGGCGAAAAGGAAGTTGTGGCAAGCGCCGCCGTGCGTTTTGTGAAATTGGGCATGAAGCTGGGGCTGGGAAGCGGAACCACGTCGCACCGCTTCATTCGTCTGCTGGGAGAGCGAGTGCGGCGCGCCGAATTGAGTGTGGAAGCGGTTGCCACATCGAAGGAGTCGGAAGCGCTGGCCCGGGAGGTGGGCATTTCGCTGACCGAGGTGCGACGCGGCCTGCGCCTCGATCTGGCGGTCGATGGCGCCGACGAGGTCGGGCCCGGCCTGACCCTGATCAAGGGTGGCGGCGGCGCGCTTTTGCGGGAAAAGATAGTGGCGGCGGCGGCCGATTACTTTCTGGTAATTGCCGATTCCTCCAAAGTTGTAAAGCAACTCGGCGCGTTCCCGCTTCCAGTGGAGGTTGTGCGTTTCGCCACGCCCTGGGTGATGGATCGAATCGAATCGCTGGGTGGGACGCCGGTGCTGCGCCTGGATCGAGAGTCGCGCGAGCGGCCGTACCTGACCGACCAGCAGAACTACATTCTGGACTGCCGGTTCCCAGCGATCGAGCAACCCGCGGAGCTGGCTTCCAAGTTAGAGAAGGTTCCAGGCATCGTGGAGCATGGACTCTTCATCGGCTATGCACGGGCCGCGCTGATTGCGCGCGGGGCGACAGTTTACGTGCTGCATCAGGACGGTACGTCGAAACCGCTTTCAGACTTCAGTGAACTACCATAAGCGCCAAAGATGTGGGCCCGATCCCTTGATTCGGCCCGCGGCTCGGACTTTAGCCTGCCCCGAGGAGCTGAGCGAAACAAAGCTATCGAAGGGGCCGCGGAAGGTGCCTCAAGTTGAAGTCCTGGCGCGCTCACCAACCGTTTTCCTTTCCCATGCCTTAGCGGGGTGAGTGAGGCGCCGGCCGAGATGACAAACTACCGTGCTCTCGAGGCACTGGGCTGCGGGGCAGGGCCGGTCCATGCATATCCACCAGCGATGTTCCTTGGGTTCGGCGTGTATTTCCACCTCGACAAGTCACTATAGATGCCGGTTTCCCTGGGGTCGGCAACACGCCTCAGGATACGGTTCTTTTGCGCCTGTGCCTGCGCTATGTCCTGCGCAAGGCCGGGCGTCTGGAACCCCTGCTCAAGCATGGATTGCTTGGAAATTATGACTGATTCCAGTTCGGATAGCGTTCGCATATGAGCCTGTGCCGTCTCCCATGGCGCGAGACCCCGTTCCTCAGCTTGTAAAACGGCTTCCGCCCTCACTGGCTGCCCGAGCTTTTTCGTCCCCACGGCAGGGAGCGCCAGCCCGATTGCTGCTGCGGACAACAACAGTACCTTCTGCATTGGTCCTCCCGTGGCCGCATCTACACTCATTGTCATTTCCACGTTCCCCTGCATGCCAGTTACGGAAGACCAGGGCACGCGAGCGGACGGATTCCCCAGCCTGGATCGGGATGGCACTGCGGATGCGCTTCCAAAAAAGGTGCGGGAGGATCGGCGACAACCGGGCGTTCGGACTATGCGCCGGGTCAGATGGCTGGACGGCACACTGTTAGTGTCGGGATTGCCGGAAGTAGGCAGTCCCTACACGCTAGCGTGGTTTATGGAGTACGAGAGGTTACACCCACATAAATGTGGCCGAGTTGGCGTTGAGCGCTGGATTCCTCGCGCGGAAATTACTATAGGTCCCATGTGGGCGATCCCCATGGATATCGCCTCCGCGTATTCCGGCAGCGCCAGCGGTATCATGAACACAGGTTCGGCGCTGGCCGCCATCATTTCGCCGGTAGTCGGTGGTTACTTGATCCAAAGGACGGCCAGCTGGCTGCTGCCATTTATCGTTTATGTAGGAGTAATCTTGATTGGCTCGGCACGGTGGTTCACCATGCGTCCCGGGCGGCCGCTTGCGGAAGGCGCTGCCATGACGGATGCGACGGCCGCCGCCCTTGAGTAGAAGCGTCCATTTAGACCATCAACTCAGCCACATACGTGAAGCGTCGCGCGCCGTGCAGCAGATCCAGACTGTTACCTCTATGCCACCTTTTTCGGGGTTTGCTGCTGCGCCTTTACCCTCGCCCACCGGGCACGCTGTGCCGCCGCAATCTTGCTCCGAGCGGCCTTGCTCATCCGGCGCGCGCGCTTCGGTGCATTGGCCTGCCTGAGCTTCGCTGTCGGCCTCATCCTTCCTTGCGCCCAGCGTTGCTTGAGCAACCGCGACAGCTTCCTCCGTGCAGCGGCACTCATACGGCCGCGCCTACCCCGGATAGCGGCAGTCTTTACCGGACGACCTGCCCTCCGGCGCCCAATCGAGTTGATAGCTTGAAGCGCCGAAATTGCCTGGTCGATGCGGTCGCGCTCCGCACGAAGCTCTGCAAGAATCCTATTGGTGTCCATGAGTTCTCCTCGGACCGGTATCCTAACAGCGCGCGGATAGACCGGCAATGGATTTATATAGCCTTGGTTGGACCACTTTGAAGTGCGAATAGGCGCTATCCTGGAATACATCGACTGGGGAAGAACCCGGAAGTGCCGCCCCGGCTGAGACCCGTTAATGACTTAGATCCAGAGACGCGGTTCCTGCGTGATTCCTTTGGTATCCCATAAGAGCGGTTTTTCAGGCTTATGGTCAGCGTCCGATCGGAAAATCTGTTCTTAAGTCAATTATGGCTGATTGTGCGGATACTTAAGTTCCACTACGAAGGCCGCTTCGGCGGCCTTTTTTCCGTCCCAGGACCTGTCAAGGAAGTTGTGCGCAGGCAAGCAAATCAGGATTGTTTCAGAGCAACTTGTCGCCGCCTCAGGCGCTTATCTGGGAGGAGCGGCAGTTCATTGCAGAATTGGCGAATGGCGACCCGTTCTCCTTCATTCAGGGACGTAAGCTCCAGACCATGCTGGAAGCCAACGTGGTAGCGCACCACAGCCTGAACATGCAGCCTGGTTGAGTGGGGTGGCACTACAAACTGCAGCGAGACCACGCTTCCCACCGGCAGTTCTTCCTGAAGAAGCGCGCCGAGGCCGCCTTCGGCGATCTGGTGGCAATACCCTTGGAGGTCACGCTCTTGGAAGGTGATCGCAAGCGGCAATCCCCAGGCTTCTGGCGAGGCCCCTAACCTGTACGCGCGTGGATCTATCAGGTATCTCCAAAACCGGCGCTGCTCAGGCACCCAGTTTTCCGAAGGCACCGATCTGTTGACTGGAGCTGGACCGACTCGCGGCCACAGGCCGTTAGAGAGCATGGCGCAGTAGGAACAGAGCATCTCGCCGCATTGCTGGGACTCAACGGCGTGTCCGATACAGACCTTCCGCCCACATTTGGAGCATTGCAGTGCGGCAGGCCGCCTGCACATCAAAAGTTGGCATCCCACGCTTTAATTGTAGAGAAGAATCCGACAGGTTGCAGTGACCCGCAAGAGCTGTAACTCGTTGGAAACAAAAGCTAGGAGACGCGTTGATTTTGGCAGACACGACGGACTAACATCGGCGTCTGACGATGGCGGCACCAATAGACTTGGCTTGAGAATCTGAGGATCCGGAAAGCCGGGGAGTTTCACATCCCCCAATCCTCATATCCTCAAATGTTCGTGGGGGCCTCATGAGCACGATCAACCTGACCGTCAACGGTCATGCGCACACCGTTGACGTCGACCCGGCGACACCGCTGCTTTACGTCCTCAGCGACGATCTGCAGCTTCGCGGGCCCAAGTTTGGCTGCGGCCTCGGCCAGTGCGGCGCGTGCACCGTACTCGTGCACGGACGCCCCGTCCGGTCCTGCGTCACCCAGGTCGGCATGGTGAAAGGCGCCGACATCACGACGCTTGAGGGACTCGGGTCCATCGATAAGCCGCACCCGCTTCAGCAGGCGTTCATCGACGAGCAGGCCGCTCAGTGTGGCTTCTGTCTCAGCGGCGTCATCCTGGAAGCGAAAGCGCTCGTCGACACGAATCCGCACCCAACCGACAGCGACATTCAGCGGGCGCTCTCGGGCATTCTCTGCCGTTGCTTCGTACACACTCGGATATTGCGCGCCATCAAACGCTATGCGCGGGAGAAGAGAGCATGACCGCCTTCTCGCGCCGCGAATTCCTGCAGGCCGCTGGCGTCCTCATCGTCAGCTACAGTAGCGCGTCGATCTTCGAACCGCTCGCCTTCGGTCAGGGTCCGTTCGACACGCACGCGTCGCATGTCGATCCGCGTCAGCTCGATTCCTGGATCGCGATTGCCGCCGACGGTACCGTCACCGCATACAGCGGCAAGTGCGAGCTCGGGCAGGGAATGCTGACCGCGCAATCGCAGCTTGTGGCCGAGGAGCTGTCGGTGCCGCTGGCGCGCGTGCGGCTCATCCAGTGCGACACCGATCTCTGTCCCGACCAGGGGACAACGTCGGGCAGCCAGTCGTCGCCGGTCAACTTCAACGATCGCAATCTCGCGCAGGCGGCGGCAACGGCGCGCGAAGCGCTGCTGGAGCTCGCGGCGACGAGGCTCGGTGTCCCTGCGGCCGATCTCACAATCACCGACGGCACCATCACGGCAAAGTCCGACAAGACGAAGCGCGCGACCTACGGCGAACTCGTCGCCGGCCGCAAGTTCAACCTGCCGCTTAGCACCACGGCGAAACGCAAAACCGCGGGCGAGTGGAAAGTGCTGGGCACGCCGGCGAAGCGCCTCGACATGGCGGCGATGGTCACCGGGCAGCTCGAATACGTTTATAACGTGCACGTTCCCGGGATGCTGCATGGCCGCGTGGTGCGGCCACCGCGGGTGGGCGCGACGCTCGTTAATGTCGACGAGACTTCGGTCAGCCGCATCCCCGGCGTCGTGAAGGTCGTCGTCCGCAAGAATTTCGTCGGCGTGGTTGCCGAACGGCAGTGGCAGGCGGCGCAGGCTGCGCAACAGTTGAAGGCGCAGTGGAGCGGCGGCGGGAATCTTCCGGCGCAGGACGAATTCTACGATCGGCTGCGAACCATGAAGCCGTCGCGTGACGCGTTCGCCGTCAACTCGAGGGATGTCGACGAGAAGCTTGCGCAGGCAGCGTCGGTGATCAAGGCGACATACCAGCATCCCTACCAGGCGCACGCGTCAATCGGCGCGTCATGCGCCGTCGCCGACGTGCGCGATGGGAAGGCGACGATATGGTCGCCCACGCAGTCCGTGTATCCGACCCGCAACGGCGTTGCCATGCTGCTCGGACTGCCGCCCGAGAGCGTGCACGTTATCTACACGCGCGGGTCCGGGTGCTATGGTCTGAACGCTGCCGACGCCGTATCGTACGACGCGGCGCTGCTTTCCCACGCGGCCGGCCGGCCCGTCCGCGTGCAGCTCACGCGCGAAGACGAATTCCGCTCGGAGAGCTATGGTTATGCATACGTGATCGATCAACGGATCGGCGTCGATCGCGAGGGGACGATCATCGCGTGGGATTACGAAGCGTGGTGGCCGTCGCTGGGTTCGCGGCCTGGGTACGATAAGCCGGGGAACATCATCACCGGTTTCCTCGCCGGCTTCGAGCCGGAGCGCGTGACCGCGCAAGCGGCTGGCGAGGTTACAGCATTTCAGAACCGCACCAACCCTGCGCCCTCGTACGTGGCCGGCTGCGTCGGCGACAAGTGCGCCGGGGCGGGGACGATTCGCTCCGAGCGGGTACTCGCGCACAACCTTCCCTCGCCGTTTTTTACCGGGCCGCTGCGGGCACCGAACCGCGTGCAGAACACCTTCGCGCACGAGTCGTTCATCGACGAAGCGGCTGCGCATGTGAAAGCGGACCCGGTTGCGTATCGGATCCGTCATCTGCGGGACGAACGACTCATCGAAGTTGTGAAGCAGGCGGCGAAAGCCGCCGGATGGGACTCGCGACCGTCACCGAAGCCGGCGGCGGGCGGCAGGGCCTCTGGCCGGGGAATTGCGTGTGTTGCCTACAGCGGCGACAACGGCTACGTGGCGACGGTGGCCGACGTGGAGGTGGATCGGGCCAGCGGCCGCGTGCGCGTGAAGCGGTTCGTCGTCGCGCATGACTGCGGACCGATCTCCAACCCCGACGGGCTCAGGAACCAGATCGAGGGCGGCACGCTGCAGGGGATGAGCCGCGCCTTTGGCGAAGAGGTGACGTGGGACGATCAGCACGTTACGTCCGTGGATTGGGGGACGTACCATAGCCTGCCGCTCGGTTTCGAAGTGCCGGCGGTGGAGAGCGTGCTGATCAACCGCGCCGGAGTTCCTGCCACGGGCGCAGGTGAGACGGCGATAACCGTGGTCGCAGCGGCGATCGGCAACGCAATTTTCGACGCGACCGGGGTGCGCATCCGCGAGGCGCCCTTTACCCCCGAGCGGATCAAAGCGCTGCTTGCCGCGAAGACCTCTCCTTAAGAAAAAACGCAAACCTTACAAGCGCACAGCAGAAGGACGCATGCGTTCCTGATGCGCTTCAATCAGAATTCTGGTTCTCTGCCCTCACTTCTGGGTGACCTGCTCCAGCAGCTTGGCCTCTTGTTCGGTTGGTGGCTGCACCCGTCCGCCCAGGGTCTTTGCCAGGAAAGTTTCCGCGGCGGCGTTGAAGGCCTCGCGGTTCTCCGGACGGGCAAACCCGTGTCCTTCATCCGGGAAGACAATGTATTCCACCGGCTTGTGGTTCTTCTTCATGGCGGCCACGATCTGGTCGCTTTCCGCCTTGTTCACGCGCGGGTCGTTCGCGCCTTGTCCGATCAGCAGCGGCGCCTTGATCCGGTCGGCCTTGAACAGCGGCGAACGCGAGTTCAGGAACTCCTCACCGGTTCCCATCCGTTTGTCAAAGACTGCCTTGATCGTGGCCCAGTACGGCGGGATGGTCTTGAGCAGCGTGTTCAGGTTCGACGGGCCTACGATGTCCACCCCACAGGCGAACGCGTCCGGGGTGAAGGTAACGCCCACGAGCGTGGCGTAGCCGCCATAGCTGCCGCCCATAATGCATACCTTGTCGGCGTTGACGACACCGCGCTTTACTGCCCACTCCTTGCCGTCCAGCAGGTCGGTATGCATGGTGCCTCCCCACTCCCGGTCGCCGGCATTGAGATACTTCTTTCCATAACCGGTGGACCCGCGGAAATTGACCTGCAACACCGCGTAGCCGCGGTTTGCGAACCACTGGGCATACGAACTCAGGCCCCAAACGTCCCGTGCCCACGGGCCGCCGTGGACCCACATCACCATGGGCAAGTTCTTGGGTTCCACTCCAACGGGCAGCGTCAGGTAGCCATAGATCTCCATCCCGTCTCGGGCCTTGAACGAGATTGGTTCCATCGCCGCCAGCTTGTAGCCTTCCAGCTTCGGCTGATTACTGAACAGCAGAGTGGCTTTTTTGCTGGCCCGGTCGTAGGAATAGAAGTAGACGGGTGCGCGATCGGAGACATAGCGCACGACCCAGTTCTTGTCGTCGCGGTCACGGCCCACCACCGACACCACACCGTCACGCACCTTGCTCAGCACCTCAAAATCAGCGGCCACGGACTTGTCCAGCAGTGCCCACTGCGGCTTGGAGCGGATGAAGGAAACACCCTCCAGCGCATGTGTCTTGTTGTTGATCATCACGTCATCGACGTCGTATTGCGGGTCGCCCGCCACCACTTTGGTCTTGCCGGTGTCGACGTCCACCTCCAGCAGTTGGGTCGCGTTTGCACCCACGCTGGTCCCGACCCACAGGCTCCTGTTGTCGGGGCTGAAGGCGAACACTCCCCCGAGGGTCTCGTCCGGTCCCCACTTCATGAGCTCGCGCCAGGGAGACTTCTCATCGCCGCGCACCCGGATGATCGTGCCGCCGTCCGGGGTGGTGGCCTGCGCGCCGCGCACGCGCAGGTTGTTGTCGGCGGTCCAGCCGGCGACGTCGCCGGGATTCTCCGCCTCCATCTCGACCGCACCCGTCTTCAGGTTGATGCGGTACACATCGTGAAAGCGGCGGTCGCGGACATTCAAGGCTGCCAGTATCGTGTCCGGGAATTGCTGAAAGTACTCCGCCACCTGTGCCTGGATGCCTTCAAACGGTGTCAGGTCGCGAGTCATCTTGGTCTTCAGATCGGTCTGGTAGAGGTGCCAATTCTCGTCGCCATCGCGGTCCTGTATGTAGAGCACGTGCTGGGAATCGAATTGCCAGAGAAAAGAGCGAATGCCGCGCTTCTTGTCGGAGGTCACTACCTCGTCATCGGTCTTTCCCACGCTGCGCACCCACACGTTAAGCACGCCTTTGCTGTCGGGAGCCAGATAGGCCAGCCGGGCGCCATCGGGGGAAATGCGCGGGCTGGTGCGCTCGGGATTGCCGAAGAGAACCTTCCGCGGGATAACAACATTGTCGGCTGCTGTCTGCGCAACTGCCGGTAACACCTGCACAACGGTCAACAGGCAAACCAGAGCAAGCCATGCATGTCGGCGATTCATGTTGCACCTCCCTGTAAAGTGAAAGACGACGAAGGACCAACGCAAAGTCCAGGCGTTTGCCACGCAGATTCAATGCCCGGCGAGCTTACCATATTATCTTCTATGCTCCCTGGCTGTCCTCAAACCGCACGAAAGTCGATCGTGCTTGCGCTCTCGCTAGCCAGCATGATGGCGAGTGTCCGGGCAGAGGAGCACAGCGTCTCCATCCCGCATGGAACGGTCGCGCTGGCTTCGGAGCAGCAAAGCATTCAGCCAGGACGCGAGTTCCTGCTCGGACTGCTTTTCCGGCTGGAACCGGGATGGCACATTTACTGGGTGAATCCAGGCGACTCGGGAGAGCCTCCGCGGCTGCAGTGGCGCTTGCCCGCGGGATTACGCGCCGGCGCGATCGAATGGCCGGCGCCCAGCCGTTTGCCGGTCCCGCCCCTGCTGGATTACGGCTACGAAGGTGAAGTGCTTTTGCCCGTGCGCATTCAAAACACCTCCGGCCTGGCGGTGGGCACCGCAGTGACGCTGGCCGCAGAGATGAAGGCTATTGTCTGTCGCGAAGTCTGCATTCCGGCGAAGGCCCAGCTTTCTCTGTCGCTGCCGGTGCGCGCCGAGCGGCCTGGGAAATCGGCGGAAACGCTCGCCCTGTTCGCCGCGGCCCGGAAGGCGTTGCCCAAACCCGTTCCCGCGAGCTGGCGGGCCACCGCGAAGGACCTCGGCGACAACTTCGAGCTCAGCGTGCACGCCACTAAGCCGATTTCGCAGGCCTGGTTTGCGGCGCTCGACTCCCTCGTCATCGAGAACGCGGCGCCCCAGAAAACTGTATCTTCAAAGACGGAAATTCGTCTGATATTGAGAAAGTCTAACCAGTTGCTGAAGCCGGTCTCGCGCTTGCGTGGTGTGCTGGTGCTGCCGCAGGCGGCGTACGTGATCGACGCGCCTGTGGCCGCCGCGGCGCCAAGGCAGCATAGATAAGGAGAAGGGTGATGAAACGAGGATTCGCTGCGATTGTGACCCTGACGGTGACGGCTCTCTCCATTCTGGCTCTGGCGGTGAGAGTTGGCGAGCCGGCCCCCAACTTCACGGCCACCGACAGCAACGGCAAGGCCCATTCGCTTTCATCCTATCGCGGCAAGTTCGTAGTACTTGAGTGGCACAACCAGGGATGCCCTTACACCAAGAAGCACTATGACAGCGGCAACATGGAGCGGCTGCAAAAAGAGTGGACGCAAAAAGGAGTGGTGTGGCTGACGGTGATTTCCTCCGCTCCCGGCACCCAGGGCTACGTAACCGCCGAGCAGGAGAACGACTACCTGCGCCGGATGAAAGCGGCTCCCACCGCGGCGCTGCTCGATCCTACGGGCGACCTCGGACACCTCTACAGCGCCAAGACCACCCCTCACATGTTCATCATCAATCCGGATGGCGTGCTGATCTACGACGGCGCCATCGACGACAAACCAACACCTGACCAGGCCGACATTCCGACCTCCAGGAACTACGTCTCGCTGGCGCTCAGCGAGGCCATGGCGGGCAAGCCGGTCGGCACCCCCACGTCGCGTCCGTACGGCTGTTCGGTCAAGTACGCACACTAATGAACGGTCACAGTGACGGTGGCCGTGGTGCGGCCGAAGGGATTGGTCGCGTAGAGCGTGTAGGTAGTGGTTTGTGTGGGAGAGACGCTCACCTGGCTGCCGCGCACCGGCCCGATCGGTGAAATCAGGAAGTACGTCCCGGTTGAACTCCAACTCAGCGTGACCGGCGTGCCGGCCGCGACCGTCGTCGACGAGGCGGAGAAGCTCGAGATCACGGGCGCTGCGCCTTGCGGCACATTCGAGGCCGTGTAGATTGGATTCATCTGCACGACTTCGAAAGCGGAAGCCGTGACCTGCCCGAGGTTGTGCAGGTCATCATTGTTCCAGTTGGGATCAGGCGCGCCACTGATATACATCGAACTGCCATTATCGGCCATGATCATGCCGTACTTCTTGAGCGACGTCAGAATGACCTGGTTTGCGGGCGAGAATCCGGAGATGTTGTAGCTCGCTTTCAATCGCAGGCGCATGCCCATGGGCGCCGCTGCCTGGTTGGAGGAATTCGCCGCCCAGTGCGATGCCGGAGGCACGAAGGCCGCCCGGCTCTGCGACAGGGTGAAGCGCAGGGCGTGGCGGATCTGGCCGCTTGCTACCTCATCGTACCGAGCCAGTCCGGGAAAGATCGGCAGGCCGGCAGCGTCGGCCGAAGTCCACGTCCACGGGCGCTGCTCATCGTTCAACAAGTCCCACACCGCAGCCGATCCGACATTCCAACTGCCGTCAGCATTGGGATACGCGCTGTAGAGTTCGAACAGCCAGCAGTTGCCGTTGTCCAGCACCAGCACGTGGCGATCGCCATTGCCAGGATTGGGATCGCCCTCGATGGGAGCGGTAGCGGGCACGGGCATCGGTCCGGGATCGCTCTCATCGCCATAGGCTGTGAAGTTGATCTTCACTGGCGACTGCGAGCTGCCGACCACGACGTAGGGAATGCCCATGTCTGAACCGTTGTACAGACCGGAACCGAAGTCGGGATGCAGTCCGATCGACGGCCCAATGAGGTTGATGATGGCCGCGGAATTGGGGTCAACGGGAGCCGCCGAGATGTCCTGGTTCCAGGCATTGTCGGCGGGGAAGGGAAGAAAGCCGTTCAGGGCAGCCCCTTGACCCAGACTGATGCCGCTGCAGGCGCTGGAGTTACCCCCGCCCCCGGGACCGGTTCCGCCGCCACCGCCGCTTCCCCCGCTGTTGGCGTTCGATCCTCCTCCGACGCTGCAACCGACGGTCAGCAGTGGCAGAATCAGCACCAAGACAAAGATGTAGCTCGGTTTTGTGCGCATAGATACTACGATTCTGGCCCAGCGTCGGCGCCTCGGAACGGGGCAGAGGAACACCTGGGATCAGTATTTCGGACGTGTACTGAAGAGCTGGTTACCCTCGCGGGCGAGTGCGTTGCCGGCAGGCTCCTCAGTCCGCACCTAGAATGTACTCTCCATCGCAGGCCATCCGGCACTAGAATAGCCGCCGAATTGGTGGTTCATTTCGGGGGGCGGCCAAGCTGTTGCCGTACGCGGCGGCAGGACGATACGCCGCGACTGGTCGCCAAGCGGAGGCAGACCATGAAGCTGCGATTCACGATCGTTATTCTTGTCGCCATCCCGGTGCTGGTGGCCGGGGCTTTCTCAGTCATGCACTGGTCGATGAATGCCGCCGTAATAGCTGTGCTCGGCGGCGTCATGATCTGGCTGGCGTACACGCGTTACGCGCGGCGCATCGACCAGGAAGTCATCCAGCCGGATCCTAAGAAAGCGACGCCGGCGCGCATGTACATGGATGGCGTCGATTTCATGCCCACCAGCAAGAATGTGCTCTACGGTTATCACTTCAAGTCCATCGCCGCCGCCGGACCGATCGTGGGCGTGATAACGGCCACCAACCTGTGGGGCTGGATGCCCAGCCTGCTCTGGCTGGTGCTGGGCGTGACGTTCATCGGCTGGGTCAGCGACTACTCCGCCATCATGCTGGCCGTGCGCAACGAGGGCCAGTCGCTCTCCGCCATCGCGCACCGGCTCATCGCTCCCCGCACCCGCATCATCCTGTTCGTGTTCATCTTCTTTTATCTGTTGCTGATTGCCGGCGCTTTTATCGGCATCCTCGGCGGTATTCTCGATCCCCGCGCCGACGTCCCGTTCGGCATCTTCATGCTGGCAATCATGGGGCTGCTCATGGGCCAGGCGCTCTACCGTTGGAAGATGGACCTGATCTGGGTCACGGCGGTCGCCATCCTGGTCACGCTGGGTTCGATGGCCATCGGCGCCAAGGGCCTGAGGCCGACCACGGGAACCACTCCGGCCGGCAAACCGGCGACGACTATCGTTTTTGCCGGCGCCGTCAATCACGCTGTGGAGCAAATCAGCAACGGCGTCAACGGCATTACCGGGCAGAAGCCGCTCTATACCGTCACCGATCCGACGCGGTCAGACCCGCGGCTGGCCGCCACCGTGCTCACTCCTGAGGGCAAAGTTGTCCCCAAATATCTGGACCAGACAGGCGCCATCAAAATGCTGCCGTCATTCATCTTCTGGTGCGTGTTCCTGTTCGTCTTCTCGTATCTGGGGACCATCCTGCCCATCTGGCGATTTGCCCAGCCGGTGAACTACATCGGATTCTGGGTCACGTTTCTGACCATCATCTTTTCTGCGCTGGGCGCCATCATAGGCGCGGTGCGCGGCCTCTTGGGCAGCCCGGAAATGATGAAGGCCGTCACCTTCCAAAGCAAAGTGTTCGCCAGTTGGATGCCGATGACTCAGGCCAAAGACGCTGCCGGAAACATCCTGCAGAGGGTGCCGGCGATCCAGCCTCTGTGGCCGATGCTGTTCGTGACCATCGCCTGCGGCGCAATTTCGGGCTGGCACGCGCTGTTTGGCTCCATCGGCACGGCGCGCCAGTTGGAGTATGAGACCGATGGGCTGCCCGTGGGCGGCGGCGCCATGTTCAGCGAGAACACATTGGGTCTGCTCTCGCTGGTGGCGGTTTCGATCGTGGGTGGCGCGGGCGCCGGCGCATTCGCTTCCGGCGTGGGCAAGCTGCTCGGCATCGTGAGCTTCGGCGCTATCCCAATGGCCTACGGTACGGCGCTGGGCTTCGGCTCATTCGTGGTGATCGTGCTCACCGTGACGCAACTTGTCTTCCGCATGATGCGTGTGACCCTCGGCGAATGGGTGGGTGAGGTCTGGGTGGGATTCAAGAACGCGCACGTCGCCGCCATCGTCTCCATGCTGCTGACGCTGGTGCTGGTGCTGAGCGGCACCTGGATCTATCTGTGGCAGATGTTCGGGGCCTCGAACCAGCTCATGGCCGCGCTCGGCCTGCTGATCGTGACCTTGTGGCTGCGCTCCACCGGCCGCAATCCCAGCTACGCGCTCTATCCCATGCTCTTCATGTACATCACGACCATGGCCGCGACCATCGTCACGGCCTACAATCTGTACGCCAGCATCCTGTCGAACCCGAAGATCGCGGCACAGCCGATCAACAGCATTGGGGCGATAGGGATGATCCTGGTAGCGGCGTTGCTTTTCGTCGCCGCCGCCGTGATTGCGTACGACGCCTGGCGGGCATGGCGCAAGCTCGGAGGAGAAGAGCGCGCTGTGCAGCCGGCGATGGCACACGATTAAGCCTTGTGGCGCCGCCGGGACCGCGGTGGGAGAGGGCGGCGCGTGCCTGCCTACCTCTTGTATCCGATTTTCCGGAGGAATTCTTTGCGCGCGGCGACGTCGCCAGGGCCTTCGACGCCTTTGGGAGAACTGCCGTCGATCACGCCCATAATGCCGCGGCCTTGCGTGCTCGCTGCCACGATCACCTCCACCGGGTTGGCAGTAGCGCAGAAGATGGAGCACACCTCGGGGATGTTGCGGACCGCATTAAGCAGATTGATGGGATAAGCGTTGCGAAGGATGAGCACGAACACGTGCCCTGCCGCCAGCGCCTGCGCATTGCGGATGGCAGCCGAGCGAAGCTCATCGTCGTTACCTTCCGCGCGGACCAGGCAGGGGCCCGAGCTCTCGTTGAAGGCGATGCCGAACTTCGCCTGCGGCACCGTGCCGACCACGGCCTCGTAGATGTCTTCTACCGTCTTGATGAAGTGTGATTGCCCGACGATGATGTTGGCGTCGGAGGGGAATTCCATGCGCACGGAATCGAACTGAAGCATCGCTGGCCTCCCGTTTCTGGAAGCGGTTTGACATCATGGCCCAGGCTCTTAGCCCCGCCGGTCGCTCAGCAGAGCACATAATTTTACGGGCTGCATGGGTTCTGTCCAGGGATAGAATGTACGGCACAGGAGCTTGCCATGCTGCGCTACCAGCCCAGCAGGCGCCGGAGGTTCCGGTGCCTGGTGGCGTGCCTCCTTCTTTCCAGCCTCGTCTGCGGCGGTGTGTGTGGCTGCGGTGTGATACGCATCCAGGGGGTCTTCGGCGCCGGCGTCGAAACGGTCAGCGGATTCGTATCCGGCGTCCAGCTCATCACGGTAGGGTCGAACGGAACTACGATCGAAGTGACGGTCGTGACCCTGCAACAGACGCTGGGTTTCACTACCACGAATTTCTGCGGCAACGTCGTCGCACAGTTTCCGATGAATTCGTTCGCGCAGGTGAGCTTTACGCCGGGACAGCCGTGCTCCACGATCGTGGTGATCGAGATCGAGATCAACTGAGCGCGCGTGCGGCGCGCGCTATCGCTTGAACCTGCCCATGACTTCCGCCTGGGCGAGGATATGTCCCTGCATTGCCTGCTCGACCGCTTTCTTCGTCGCACCAGGTTTCAGGTTGAGCTTGCTGTCGAGAGCATAGAGCTTGAAGTAGTAACGATGCGGTTTGCCGGGTGGCGGGCAGGGTCCGCCGTATCCCGTCTTGCGGAAGTCGTTCAGCCCCTGCACGCCGCCGCCGGGGATTGCGTCGGTCTTGGACACTCCTTCCGGAAGCAGGCGCGCGCTGGCGGGAAGATCATAGGCGACCCAGTGCACCCAGGTTCCAACCGGCGCGTCGGGGTCGTCGGCAATCAGGGCGAAGCTCTGCGTTCCCGGGGGAGGGTCGGTCCAGCTTAGCGCTGGTGAAACGTCCGGGCCTTCGCAGGTGAACTTGAGAGGAATATCGCCTCCTGGCTGGAAGGCGGTTGTGTTTATGTTGAATGACATGGCGCTGCCTCCTTGCCGAGCCTGCGGCCAGGCTGCGGCGATCAGCAACATGATGCCGGCAACGATCTTTACCGAGTTCATGCAGGTGCCACTTGCGCGCGAGTCTAAGCCTGTGCGCGATATGTTGTCCAGACCAGCGCGTTCGAACCCTGTCCCCGCCGGTTCCCATTGGAGGTGTGCCGGTAGTTTATAATCCAGCTATTAGTCGAACGTCCGGAGTATTCCCTACATGATTCGTTTTCTGCAACGACCTGGTCCGCTGAAGAAGTATCTGCTCGGCGGCTTACTGGTGTTGATCAGTGCGACCATGGTGATCACTCTCGTCCCCGGCGGGACCCTGGGCAGCGCGTTTGGCTTCGGGGCCGCCGGACAGGGGGTGTTTGCCAGGGTGGGCGACGAAGAAGTAACGGTGCAAGAGGTGAACCAGCGCGCGCAGCAGGCGGTGCGGCAGGCCGGATACCCGGCTTCGCTGCTGCCCTTCATCAGCGGGCAGGTGGCGCAACAGATGGTGCTGCGCAAAGCCATGCTGGTGGAGGCCTCCCGCCTGGGACTGCGCGTCACCGATGAGGAATTGCGGGACGAACTGCGCTCCGGTTTCCTGGGCGCGCAGTTGTTTCCCGGCGGCAATTTCATCGGTCAGGAGCGCTACGAGCAGTTCGTCTCCCAGCAATTCAACCTGAGTGTGCCGCAGTTCGAGCGGCAGATGAAGGACGACCTGCTGGCGCGCAAGCTGCAGGCCCTGGTGGAGGCGGGCGTCAGCGTTTCCGATGCCGAGATCGAGCAGGGGTTCCGGCGCGACGAGACCAAGGTCAAGCTGGAGTACGCCGTGCTTTCCCTCGACAAGGTCATGAGTGAAATTCATCCCAACGAAGCAGAGCTGAAAGCGTTCTTTGACAAGAACCAAGCGCGCTACACCAACGCCATCCCGGAGAAGCGCAAGGCGAATTACATCGTGATTGATAACGCCAGGGTCTCGGAGCAGGTACAGGTCACGCGCGAGGACCTGCAGCGCTATTACAACCAGCATCGCGACGAGTACCGCGTGCCCGACGAGGTGAACCTGCGCCTCATCCAGGTGCGCACGCCGCCTCCCGGGCCGGATGGCAAAGCCAATCCCAAGACGGTGGACGCGGCCAGGCAGAAGGCAGAAGACATCCTGAAGAAACTCAAGGCAGGCGCCAATTTCGCAGATCTCGCCAAGAAGGAGTCCGACGATCCCAGCAGGGAGAACGGAGGCGAGCTGGGCTGGATCGGGCGGGGACGCATTCCCGATATCGAAGACCAGATCTTCGCGCTCAGCAAGGGCCAGACCAGCGAGGTTCTGCGCAGCGCACTCGGCTTCAATATCGTTCGGGTGGAGGACAAACGCACCGCCCACGTGCAGAACCTGGATCAAATGAAGGCCGCCATCGAGCCCCTGGTTCGCCAGGAGAAGGCGGCGCGCGCCACCGAGACGCTGGCCAATGATGTTCGAACCCTGGCTCGCACCTCCGGGCTGGATGCTGCCGGCGCCAGGTACGGCCTTGGCGTCATTCACAGCGATCTGTTCAGCCGCACCAGTTCACTGCCGGGTGTCGGCGCCGCTCCGGACTTTATGGATGCGGTGTTCGGTGCCCACGCCAAGGATCCGCCGGAAATGACCACCATCGCGCAGGGACGCGTGGTGTTCCAGGTGACCGAGGTCAAACCTCCACAGAAGCCGACCTTCGATGAGGTGCGTTCGAACGTCGAAGCCGACTTTAAGCAGCAGCGGGCCGCGGAACTGTTGCAAAAACAGACGCTGGAGCTTTCCGACCGAGCCCGCGCCGCGCATGACCTGAAGAAGGCAGCTCAGGAACTCGGCGCCACGGTCAAGACCAGCGAACTGGTCACGCGCAGCGGCCAGGTGCCGGACATCGGGGCCATGTCGGGTCAGGCCGCCGCGGCCTTCGACATGAAGCCCGGCCAGATCAGCGGACCGATCAATGCCGGGCGCAACGGGATCGTGTTCACCGTGACCGAGCGTCAGGAGCCTGGCCCCGACCAGTTGGTGGCATCGAAAGAGAGCATCCGCGAGACGCTTTTGCAGAAAAAACGAGAGGAAGTGCTGGAGAACTTCGCAATCAACCTGCGGGCCGAGATGGAGAAGAAGGGCAAGATCCGCTACAACAAAGAGGAGCGCGATCGGCTGATGAATCCCCGCATGGGAACCGCGGGAGGATAGAAGACGCTCTGGCCGGAAACACGGGTCAAGGGCACGACCGTTTCCTACGATGTCTTTCGAGCGCGCTTCCGGCATCCTGTTGCATCCCACTTCGCTGCCCTCCCGTGGCGGCATCGGCGATCTCGGTCCGGCAGCTTATGAATTCGTGGAGTTCCTGGCGACGGCCCGGCAGGGCCTCTGGCAGGTATTGCCATTGGGCCCTCCGGGGAAGGGAAATTCTCCCTACTCCGCGACCTCTGCATTTGCGGGAAATCCTCTGCTGATCAGCCTGGAGCGGCTGGCCGACCGCGGCTGGCTCGCACGTGAACGTCTGGAGGCGCTGCCCGACGGCGTTTCCGCCATAGACTACGACCGGGTGCGGGCGGTCAAGCTGCCCTTGCTGCGCGAGGCAGCCGCCAATTTTCTTGCCCAGACTCGTCCCCAGGAGCATGAGCGATTCCGCCACTTCTGCCAGGAAAACGCCGCGTGGCTGGACGACTTCGTGCTCTTCGACGTGCTTCGCCAGCTTTTCCGCACCGAGAACTGGAACCACTGGCCGCGCGAGCTCGCACGCCGCCAGCCGGAGGCCCTGGAAAACGCGCGCCGCGGACTGGGGCGGGAGTTGGACGTGGCCCGCGTGATCCAGTTCGCGTTCTGCGAACAATGGCGGGCTTTGCACCGGCGGTGCGCCGAGCTGGGGATCAAGCTCATTGGCGACGTGGCCATTTTCGTCAACTATGACAGCGCTGACGTCTGGACCCATCCCGGCCTCTTCCATCTTGACGAGGAACTCGAGCCCTATGCGGTGGCGGGTGTCCCACCGGACGCTTTCAGTGAGACCGGGCAGCGCTGGGGAAATCCGCTCTATCGCTGGGACGTACTCAAGAGCCGGGGCTACGATTGGTGGATCGAGCGCATGCGCGCCGCGCTCGCAACTTGCGATATCGTGCGGCTGGACCACTTCCTCGGCTTCTATCACTACTGGGAGATTCCGGCGAGCGAGCCCACGGCCATGCATGGGCGCTGGGTGGAGGGACCGCGCGACGATCTCTTCCACGCTTTGCGCGAGGCGCTGGGGACCCTGCCCATCATCGCGGAGGACCTGGGGCTGATCACCGACGAGGTCCGCGCGCTAAGGCAGCGCCTGGGCCTGCCCGGCATGCGGGTGATGCAGTTCGGCTTCGGCAATCCCGGCGCTCACATCTACCTGCCCCACCAATTCGAGCGCAACACAGTGGTGTACACCGGCACGCATGACAACGACACCATTCTCGGCTGGTGGTGGGCATCTGCCACCGAGCAGGAACGCTGTCACGCCTCGGCCTACCTGGGACACGATCCCGAGGGCATGAACTGGGCCTTCATCCGGGCGGCGCAGGCTTCCGTCGCCGACCTGTGCGTGGTGCCGCTGCAGGACGTCCTGGGGCTGGGCAGCGAGGCGCGCATGAACGTTCCCAGCCGTGCCGACGGAAATTGGACCTGGCGCTACCAGCCGGGAACGCTGACGCGTGAGCTGGCGTCGCGCCTGGCAACCATCGCGGAAGTCTCGGACCGCGACCGGCATCTTGCAGCGGCACGCCAGCAGGGCCACAGGGAAGCAGGCGAAGAGTACGCGGCCTAGCTACCGCGAGGCTGGCGCCGGCAGATAGGGAAGTGCCTCGCCGGCAACAATGGCCGCGGGATTCTCCTCCACCAGAGCGCGGGCAACATCCGCCCCTGCGATTCTTGCCACGGCATCGCGGCCGGTGGAGAGCACCGGCGGGCGGTGTTCAGTGTCGTGCGCGTCGGTGGCGATCACGTGCACGGCGTCGTG
>DATKLD010000250.1:0-14489 GCA_035542595.1 Terriglobales bacterium | reverse complement strand
CCACCGACACGGCCATGGCGTATCTGGCATATCGTCTAAAGCGCGGCGGCCATGAGAAACTCTGGAGGCTGCCGCTGCTGGGCGCCGGTTCCGTGCACCTCGGAGGGGCCATCAACAACCTGCGGTACTGAGAGCAGTCTCTCCTCACTTTAGAGCGCGCGATCCCTTGGCCGGATCTCCACGGCTGGCTGCCAGTCGCTCAGCGACTACCGGCCGCCCTGCAGCCCGCAGGTCATCCCATCCCCGCGCGGAAAGCGAACAAAGCGCAGGCCGCTATAGAAAGCAACGTTTGCTTTTCCGAAGCGATAACTCCTAGTGGAAGGAGGTCTCTCCCAATGGGTAACCCTTTCACCATATCCAGCTACCCCGCTCCGTACAATTTTGACGGCGACTTCAGTCCTGCCATCACGGTCAATCCGCAAGCTGGAAAAACCTTGCTGGACATTGCCCAGGCCTTGAAGGTCGATCCCAACGCCCTTGCCAAGGCAAACCCGCAAATAGATCCCCGACAGGCCCTCACGCCGTTTCAGCAAATCCGTGTGCCCGAGAGCCTGCACCCGCAGATGCCTGTGCCCTACGCGGACCCGGCTCCCGCCGGCCCGCCGCCATCGCCGTCGCTGCCTCCGAAACCGCTTGGGACCTCCGAGGATGCGACTGCGATGAAGGCGAAACTGGCCAACATGGATGGCACTCCGCGCCAGTCTCCCGCCACGTATCGGTCCGTGAACTACAGCAATACGCCGGAGTTCAAGGCCCTGCCGCAGGAGGTGCAGGAACGCCTGCTGCAGGCGACCGCCAAGGACCCTGCGGCCGAGCAGCACCTTCAGGAAGTTGTGCAGAACCCGCTCTACTCCCAGTTGTCCACCAAGCAGCGCACGGAGCTGCTGAACGTGTTCGCAGGGGCGAATGACGAGGGCCGTCAGGAGCTGGTCCAACTCATGGGCCGCCACCTGCCCACCGGGCAGCCGGCTCTGCTCTCGACCGACAATTCCCCCAACCACGCGACCCTGCTCGATAACCTCAACAATCTGGCCAATGAGCCTCTGCACTCGAGCGTTTCCAACCGTCGTTCCGAAATTCTGAGCCAGGTCATCGACGACGCGGCCGAGCCCACCTGGTACATGGACCAGGGCCCGGCGGGAACCTGTGCCTGCACGTCGCATCAGACCGGTTTGCTTATCAACTCGCCGGCTGAATACGCGCGCCTGCTCGGCGGACTGTTCGGACCCGATCGTAAAGCCACGCTCGCCAATGGAGACGACATGTTCGCCGCGAAGAACGATGTAGTCTCCCATCCGGTGGTGACGCCGCTCGGCGGCGGGAAACCCCGGCCCGATACGCGCTCCCTCACCGAGCGCGTCTTCCAGTCTGCCATTGCGCAATACGCGTATATGAATAGCGGTCATGTGCCAGCCCAGGTGGATGCCAACAAGGACATTCCCGGCCTCACTCTGCAGGAATCCGCCGCGGCGCTCAGCGGCCTCTACGGCAAGAAGTATCAGGTCCTCAACGATCCGAGCAATACTGCTGCCACGATGGACGCGGTGGAGAAAGAACTGGCTGCCGGTCGTGCTCCCGTCCCGGTGAGCCTCCAATGGGGAAATGGCAGCTACCACATGGTTCTGGTAGATCACATCTCGACGGACACCAGGCCCATGAAGGTCTACATTCGCAATCCCTGGGGATCGGCAGCGGCAGAAGGCAAGGACTATACAGATGGAAAGCAGATTGGCACTGCCGCCAATAACACCGCCTACGGACCTCGACGCACGGTCGCAGACCACCAGAGCGGTTTGGAGGTCATGACCTATAACGATTTCTCCAACAGCATAGACGGAGCTGTGGTCCAGCAGAAATGAGAGCGCCAAAGGGCGCGGTGAGTGCGCCGTGCCCTGGCGAGCTCGCGAGAGACCGTTCACGATGTAAAGACGCCCCGGCGCGGGGCGGGGCCGGCGTTGACTCCGGCGCGCCGCCGCCCTACTATTGCGCCACACTCCATGGGGGCTATTCATTGATCGGTCGCACGGTTTCCCACTATCGCGTTCTCAGCAAACTGGGCGGCGGGGGAATGGGCGTGGTGTACAAGGCCGAGGACACCAAGCTCGGTCGCACCGTCGCGCTCAAGTTCCTGCCCGAGGATGTGGCCCGCGACCAGCAGGCGCTCGCCCGTTTTCAGCGCGAGGCCCGCGCAGCCTCGGCGCTCAACCATGCGCATATCTGCACTATCTACGAAGTGGGGGAAGACCAGGGCGAGCACTTCATCGCCATGGAGTTCCTGGAAGGCGAGACGCTCAAGCACCGCATCGAGGGCAAGCCGCTCAAGCTGGATCAGATCCTTGATCTCGGCATTCAGATTGCGGACGCGCTCGATGCCGCCCACTCCAAAGGCATCGTCCACCGCGACATCAAACCGGCCAACATTTTCGTGAGCCCGCGAGGCCAAGCCAAGGTGCTGGATTTCGGGCTGGCGAAGCTGGTCTCCGAACGCCAGCACATGGCGGCGGGGGTTTCGGCCGCGCCCACGGCGGGCCCGAATCTCACCAGCCCGGGATCCGCGGTGGGGACGATTGCCTACATGTCGCCGGAGCAGGCGCGTGGGGAAGAGCTGGACGCGCGCAGCGACCTGTTCTCCTTCGGCGTGGTGCTCTACGAGATGGCCACGGGCAAGCAGGCTTTCTCCGGTACGACCTCAGCGGTCATTTTCCACGCCATCCTGGAGAAGGCGCCGCCGACGGTGCGTTCGCTGAACCCCAGCCTGCCGCCCAAGCTGGATGAGATCGTCGGTAAGCTGCTGGAAAAAGACCTGGAGATGCGCTATCAGACGGCGGCCGAGTTGCGCGCCGATCTGAAGCGGCTGAAGCGCGAAAGCGATTCCTCACGCACCGCGGCAGCAGTGGCGGCGACGGAATCGAGCGCCGTCGTGGCTGCTGCGCCGGCCGTCGCGGGGCCCAAAGCGGCGAGCCGCCGCTGGCCTTTGATCGCCGGTGCGGTAGTCGCGCTGGCGCTTGTGGCGGCGGCGTTCGCGGTGGGACGGCGCATGGGAGCGACTCCGCCGCCGCAATATCACCTGCTTACCTACCGCCGCGGCACCATCCGTATGGCGCGCTTTGCGCCCGATGGCCAGACCATCGTGTACAGCGCCGCCTGGGAAGGCAGGCCGACAGATGTGTTCACCACCCGGGTGGGAAGTCCGGAGTCGCGATCGCTGGGGGTTGCCGGCTCGGAGATCCTCGCCATTTCTGCCGCCGGCGAGCTTGCGATCTCGCTCGACAGCCGGCAGATCAAGAACATGGTCTTCAATGGCACCCTGGCACGAATGCCGCTGGTGGGCGGAGCGCCGCGCCAAATGCTCGAGAACGTGCACTGGGCCGACTGGTCGCCGGACGGGAACAGTCTGGCGGTGGTTCGTGATGTTGGCGGCAAGAACCGCCTCGAATTCCCCATCGGCAAAACCCTGTATGAGACGAGTGGCTGGATCAGCCATCCACGCATCTCGCCCAGAGGCGACCGGCTAGGGTTCATCGACCATCCCTCGCAGGGCGATACTATCGGTGCCGTCGCGGTGGTTGATCTGTCCGGAAACAAGAAGATCCTCACCCCCGAGCAGGAGGGCGGGGCAGCGGGCCTAGCCTGGTCGCCGACCGGCGATGAGATCTGGTTCACTGCGGCGATTTTCGGCATCGATCGGGCGCTCTATGCGGTCACCTTGTCGGGGCGCCAGCGCTTGATCACCCGCGTGCCGGCCGATCTGACCGTGCAAGACGTATGGCGCGACGGACGTGTGCTCCTGACCCGCGACAATTGGCGCCGGGGAGTGATCGGTGTTACCCCCGGGCAGACCACGGAGCACGACTTGACTTGGCTCGATTGGTCCTATCCGGCCTCGCTCTCAGCCGACGGCAAGTCGCTGCTGTTCCGTGAGGAAGGCGAAGCCGGCGGGTCAACCTATGCCGTCTATCTCCGCAACACCGACGGATCGCCGGCCGTGCGTCTGGGCGATGGAGCGTCGCTGGCGCTGTCTCCCGACGGCAAATGGGCGCTTTCCACTCGCGCCGACGATCCTACACAGCTATTCCTGTTGCCTACTGGTCCGGGTGAAGCCAAACCGCTGTCCCACGGCAACAGTATCAACCACAGCGCAGCAGCCTGGTTTCCTGAGGGCAACAAGTTCCTGTTCTCCGGAGCGGAGCCTGGCAAGGGAGCGCGTCTTTACGCACAGGATGCGCAAGGCGGAAATCCGCAGCCCGTCACGCCCGAAGGCATCAATGTCCTGAACTTCGCGCTTTCGCACGACGGTAAATCGGTGGCAGCGGTTGCCTCCGATGGCAAAACCTACATCTATCCCATCGCTGGCGGCTCCGCCCGTCCAGTTGCCGGGATGGCGCCGGGAGAGGTTCCTGTCCGCTGGGGTACAGAGGAAAACACTTTGTTCGTCTATCGCCCCGGGGAGTTGCCGGCCAAGGTCTACCGCCTCGATCTGACTACGGGACAAAGGAAGCCTTGGCACGACCTGATGCCGCCCGATCCCGCGGGCGTCGAGTACGTGGGGCCCGTCCTGCCCACGCCGGACGGGAAGGCCTATGTGTACGGCTACCGGCGCTTGCTCTCTGACCTCTATCTGGTGGAAGGATTAAAGTAAGACAGGAAGCAGGGCCCAGGAGGCAGGGGTGGGGCAGGTTGTTTTCCCTGCTTCCTGCTGCCCGCTTCCTGCCAGCTCGCTTACCATTTCACCGGCGGAGGCTCGGGAGCGGCGGCGCCGTCCGCCCGCGCGTCCGAGGCGCCGTAGTTTACCTTCGCTCTCGAATCGTGCAGCACCGCCTGGCCGCGTCCCATCGAGGTTGAGAAGTCTCCCACGCCTTCCAGATTGTGCCCCATGGCCGCCAGTTGCTGCGCTACTTCCGGTTTCACCCGCGACTCCAGCAGGATGGTGCGGCCCGCCCTCTCACCGACGGTGAAGCGCGGGTGCTCCATGGCCGCCTGGATGTTCATACCATAATCCACCACGTTCGAGACGAACTGCGCATGGGCGAGCGGCTGGTTGGCGCCGCCCATTATGCCGAAGCCGATGTGCTGGTCGCCGCGCTCCATGAACGCCGGAATGATGGTGTGGAAGGGACGCTTGCGCGGCGCGAGCGCGTTGGGATGCGCAGGATCGAGCGAAAACAAAGCCCCGCGACTCTGCAGCACGAATCCCATGCCTTTTACGGTGACGCCCGAACCAAAGCCGATGTAGTTGCTCTGGATCAGAGAAGCGATGTTGCCCTCGCGATCTATGATAGCCAGATACGTGGTGTCACCCGCCAGCCATCCCAGCCAGCCTCGACCGGCAGAGGGATCGCCGGCTTCGAAGTCACTGGCGCGGTTACGTGCGATGAGCCTGGCGCGCTGCTTGGCGTACCTCTTCGAGAGCAGCCCCTTGACCGGCACGTCCGCGAAGCGGGGATCGGCGTTGTAACGCTCGAGATCGGCGTAAGCCAGCTTCATGGCCTCGATCTTCTTGTGCAGTTCGCTGACGCTCAGGGGACCATCCGGTGAGGCCGGCTTCGTCTCCATAATGTTGAGCATCTCGAGCGCGGCCATGCCCTGGCCATTGGGCGGAAGCTCATAGACAGTCCAGCCGCGATAGGTGGTCGAGATCGGATCCACCCACTCGGAGGAAAACTCGGCCAGGTCATCCTTTGACATCGTGCCGCCGTGCGCCTCGGAGGTGCTGACGATGGCGCGCGCAATCCCGCCTCGGTAAAAGGCTTTCGCGCCGTCATCGGCGACCATGCGCAGGCTCTTTGCCAGGCCGGGATTGCGGAAGATCGCGCCTACCGCGGGGACCTTGCCGTCGGGCAGAAAGACCCGCTGGCTCTCCTTGTCGTGCGCAAGGGCTTCCGGACCAACCTGCCAATAGCCCTGGATTACCTCCGGCACGGGATAGCCGGCTTCCGCGTAGAAGATGGCCGGCTGGAAGATCTCTTTCCAGCGAAGCTCGCCGAAGCGGCGATGCAGTTTGCTCCAGCCGTCCACCACGCCGGGCACGGTGACGGAATCGATGCCGTCCTGCGGCATGGCCTGATAGCCCTTGCGCCTAAGGTGATCGATGGTGAGCCCTTGGGGCGCCCATCCGCTGGCGTTCAGTCCATAGAGCTTGCGCTTCTTTGCCTGCCAATAGAGAACGAACAGATCGCCGCCCATGCCGTTCATCATGGGCTCGGTGACGCCCAGCACAGCATTGGCGGCGATGGCCGCGTCGGCCGCGGAACCGCCGCGTGCCAGCACTTCAGCGCCCGCCTGCGAGGCAAGGGCATGCGCGGTGGCGACGATTCCGTAACGGCTGATGACCATGGAGCGAGCATGCGAGCGAGAGTACATGGCATTCTCCGGCAAAGAGAAAATCATTGTAGCGCCGTGACCATTCCGGAGGGAGGTACGTCTGCCAGTCAGGCCTCAAAATCACAGCTGCTGGGGAGACGATGAGATGGGATGCTGTTTCCGACGGGAGGGTATCCGAAGCGATTTACAAAACTTTACAAATTGGTGACTTGGTCATGCATTGACATTCTGATCTGCAAGGGGTAGACTCCGCGCCCGTTGGGGGTGACCAGCCACTGGGTTCGCCATATACCCCCATACTTTCCCGGGACCTACTCCAATTCAGGGCTCCGCTGCTTGGAAGGGCGGTGGTGTTTGTCTCTATGCCGCGCTGCCGGCAGCAGGGTGCGGCGGTAAACCTCCATTCGTTTTCGCTCAATGCTCCGGCGAAAACTGCAGAGCTGAAAGGAGAGCACCATGAAAAGCGGACGATGTTTATACGCGGGCGCGCTTCTGGTTGCGCTCGTCGTCGGCCTCGGGCTCTGGAATCCCATAAAAGTGAAAGCGGGCCATGAGCGTGATCGCACACCCAAGTTCCGGGTGGATCCCTACTGGCCCAAACCGCTGCCGGCTCCTGTGGGCACTGATGGCTTCGCCCATAGATGGGTACAGGGCGAGGTGGCGGGAAGTTGCATCGACCAGTGGGACAACGTTTACACCTACAACCGCGCTTGGGAAGTCGGTGCGACTGTGAATGGTGTCCTTCAGAACAACCAGTCGGGGGCCATAACAGGACAAGAGGGAACCCCGGCGAAGGCCATTCCTTCTCCTCCTGTCGTGGTGTTTAACAGCGAAGGCAAGACGATTGCCGGCTGGGGTAATCCCTCGCTCAACACCGGCACCGCCTCTGGCGCATATACTGCCGCTGCGGCCACTGGCCGCGCCGGGTACATGCCCAACGGGTCGCACGGCTGTTATGTGGATTACCAGGGCTATGTTTGGCTCGGCGGCAACGGGGACGGAATCGTCCAGAAATACAACCCCGCAACCGCCGCTCCCGCGGGCGCGGCCGCAAGCTACGTCTACCAGATTGGGGTAAAGGACAACTGCGACACCACAAGCGGTATTTGCGGTGAATCAGGCGCCCAGAACACAGCCCCAGCGGTCGGCACCGCCGGCAGCGCCACCAAGCTGAACGAACCGCCGGATATCGCGGTCGATCCGCTTCCGGATCCGGTAACCGGTACTCCGGGCAGCGTGTACATTGCCGACGGCTACGGCAACCACCGTGTGATCGTCTTCACCACGGCCGATGGCGGCCAGACCTACCAGTTCAACCGCCAATTCGGCTCGAACTGCGGACACAACCAAATCGACAATGGAACCACCACCCCCGGCAATCCTTGCCCGCTGGGAACGTTCGGGGCCACTGGGGGCGGCCATCCGCATTGCGTCGTGCTTGGCAACGATGGTCTGGTTTACACCTGTGACCGGCCTAACAGCCGCATCGAGGTATGGACCAAGACAGGAACAGTCCTGTCACAAATCCCCATTAACAATTTCCCAACCGCAACTGCGGCGAACGTCGCATCAATTCTCTCGGCGTCTAACCGTTCTTGCGACATCGATTTCTATCCCAACGTCGACTATCTCGCCGGCAAGAGTCCGACGCACCAGAAGTACATCGTGAACGTCGATCTGCAGAGCGACAACACGTACCTTCTGGACAAGTCAACTGGCGAGGCACTCTCCGCTTTCGGCCGGTGCGGACTGGCGCCTTGTCCCGGACACAATGCTGGCGAGTTTGCCTACAACCACACAGCCGCTGTGGATTCACAGGGTAGCGTGTACGTTGCGGAAACCATTGTCGGTCGCCGCATCCAGAAGTTCGTAAGGGTGGATGACGACGGCGATCACCACTAACCACATTCAGCCCGTTGTGGCGGCGGCCAGGAGCGTAAGCCCTCCTGGCTGCCGCTGCTGACGGCCAAGGGGTCTCATCATGCTCAGGAATCGCTCAGGATTCACGGCGGCCCTGGTTCTCACGCTGACGCTCGCTTCCTCGCTGGTGGCGGCTCATGACCTGCCCGCCAACACCATCATGAACGCCTTTGTGAAGATTGAACCCAACCAGGCCCACCTGGTGGTTCGCATCCCCCTAGATCTGCTGCGCGGCATTCCTCTGCCTCTCAAGGATGGCCAATACGATCTGGCGGCGTCCGGGCCTGCGACGAAGTCGGCGTTGACGCTTTTGGCTGAGGGATTCCCGATATGGGAGAACGGGATCAGGCTGGTGCCATCCAGTTCCACTGGCCGCCTGTCTCTGCCCTCCGACCGCAGCTTTGAAGATTATGATCTTGCGGTTGCCGTTACTGATCGGCCCACCGACTTGACCGAGCGCATGGGCTATGGGCTCGGTTATTTTGACGCGCATTTCATCTATCCGATTTCAACTCCCAAGTCGGTATTCAAGATCCAGTCGCTGGTCGCCGCAGATCTGGGAAATCTGACTAAGCTGACAGTCCGCTATATGCCGCTAAGTGAAACCAGCCGGGCGATGATCATCACCGGAGGCTCGGGTGCGGTTGCCTTGAATCCGGCGTGGTACCACGCAGCCAGCGGATTCGTGCTGCTCGGCATTCAACATATCCTCAGCGGCATCGACCATCTGCTGTTCCTGTTTTGCCTGGTCATACCGTTCCGGCGGCTGCGCGGACTGATCTCCGTGATCACAGCCTTCACCATCGCGCACTCGGTCACGCTGTTCGCTTCCGCATTCCATCTGGCGCCCAGGGGTGCGTGGTTCCCGCCGTTCGTGGAGACGGCGATCGCCTGCTCCATCGTTTATATGGCACTGGAAAACATCGTGGGCGCCGATCTGCGCAAACGCTGGATGATCACCGGCCTGTTCGGCCTGGTGCACGGCTTCGGATTCTCCTATGCGCTCGGCCAGCAGCTGCAATTCGCCGGTTCGCATCTGCTGGTGTCGCTGTTCTCGTTCAACGTCGGCATCGAGATCGGACAGCTCTGCGTGCTGGCGTTGATGCTCCCTGCGCTCGCTTTGTTCCGCCGCGTGGTTCCGGAGCGCATGGGCGTGATCATACTTTCCGCCATCGTCGCCCACACCGGCTGGCACTGGATGCTGGAGCGCTGGCAGGCGCTGAAGGCGGCGCCGTGGCCGACTCTCGATGCGGCGGCGGTGGTCACGCTGGCGCGATGGGCGGCGGCCCTGCTGCTGGCCTTCGGCGCTGCGCGCCTGCTCGCCAAATGGTGGGAGCGGAAAGTCCGCCCGCGCGTCGAATTGCCGAAAGGGCGGATCCAGGAGCCGGAACGAGCGGCATGATTGCCTCCAATTCACCGCGCAAGGGCATCCTTGCACCCATGCGTGTTACGTTCGTGAGATTGTTGCTACGAAACGGAGTATAAAGCCCCATGGGAAATCTCAGCCGTATCGGCGTATCGATCGATTCAGAACTCCTGGGACGCTTTGACCGGTTTATTGCTGACCGCGGCTACGAGAACCGGTCAGAGGCATTTCGAGACTTGATTCGCGACCAATTGGTGGGCTCGGCGGTGGTCGCTCCCAACGCCTACGTGGTGGGAACCGTCACCCTGATTTATGACCACAGCACCCGTCTGCTGCCGGAGAAACTGATGGACATCCAGCATGACCACCACGAGGTGGTCATATCCACGTTGCATGCCCACCTCGATCATGACAATTGCCTGGAGGTAATTGTGCTTCGAGGCAGGTCAAGGGCTGTGCGGGAACTTGCCGATCGCCTGATCAGCACGAAGGGCGTGCAGCACGGGCGTCTGGTCATGAGTGCGCCAGAGGTCCTGTCGCACCGTCGCAACCACGGCCACCACCACCACAAGCATCAGCATTGAATTTCGAGGCGGCCCCCAGGCACTGGCAGTTTTAACTCGCAGGGAGGTAGCACGAAATGAAGAAAGGTAGCATTGCGTGCGCCGCTGTCTCATTCTTTCTCCTGCTTATTCCGCCGCAGGTGTCCGCAAGAGCACAGGAGATCGTCCTGAAAGGCCGCGTCACGGATCCACAGGGGAACGCGCAGGAGAAGACGCCGGTCGCGCAGCTATCAGGAACCGTGGTTGACTCGTCTGGCGCGCTGATCGCCGGGGCGACCGTGCAGCTTCAGAGCGAAAACGGTACGGTACAAAAAACGACCCGCTCGGACACCTATGGCTCCTTCATTCTTTACGGGCTCTCGGCGGGTAATTATCGACTCGTCGTATCCAGTCCCGGCTTTGAAACCAAGCAAGTGCCCGTCACCATAGGGACCACGGTGGCGCCGGCCCCGCTGCACATCTCTCTGGCTGTGAGCAAAGTCAGCACCACCGTAAACGTGCAGGGCCGGGAGAACGACCTGGTCGGAATTGCCAGTTCCGCCGGCCAGGTAACGGTGGGCGCAAAGGAACTCGAAGATCGTCCGATTCTTCGTTCGGGAGAAGTTCTGGAGACGCTTCCCGGTCTCATCATCACGCAACACGCCGGCGGCGGCAAGGCCAACCAGTATTTTCTGCGCGGCTTCAATCTCGACCACGGCACCGACATCGCCATTTTCCTCGACGGCATGCCGCTGAACCTGCCCTCGCACGCCCACGGCGAGGGCTACTCGGACATGAACACCGTCATCCCCGAACTTGTGCAGCGGGTGGACGCCGCAAAAGGTCCTTATTACGCCAATGTCGGCGACTTTGGCTCGGCCGGAAATGCCAATGTGGTGTTTTACAAGACGCTGCCCCAGAACTTCTTCCTGGTCGACGGCGGCATGTACCAGTTTGCGCGGTTTGTTTTCGGCATATCGCAAAAGCTAGGCTCGGGCAATTTGCTGTACGGCGGAGAGGCGTATCACGATGGCGGCCCCTGGGTGCATTCGGACAACTATTACAAGTTCAACGGCTTGACAACCTACAGCCAGGGCGACGACGCCCATGGTTTCAGCCTCACGCTGCACGCTTACGATGGAGCCAGGTGGAACTCGAGCGATCAGCTTCCCGATACGGCCGTACCGGTCGTCGGTTTCTTCGGCACGCTGAACCCGACGGACGGCGGCAGGTCACAGCGTTATAGCTTGCAGGGAGAATGGCATCACCAAGGCGCACATTCCGAGACAAAACTGATGGGCTACGGATTTTATTACGATCTCGATTTATTTTCCGATTTCACTTATTACCTGATTGACCCCTATAAGGGCGATCAGTTCGAACAGCAGGACCGGCGCTGGGTGGCTGGGTTCGACTTGCGCCATACGATTTTCGGCCAATTCTTCGGCCGCAGAACGGAAACCACGTTCGGCCTGCAGCTCCGCAACGATTGGGTCCACAACGGCCTTTACCGGGCGCAAGATCGCGTGCGTACCAGCAAAACTTACTATGCAGCCGGAATCGACCCCGAGACCGGTCAGACCGCGGTTTTGCCCGCGGCCACGGATTTGAATAAATTTACGGAGACCATCGTAAGTCCCTGGGTGGAAAGTAAAATCCAGTGGGCGGGCAAATTCCGCTCGGTGCTGGGCCTGCGCGGCGACGACGCCAAAGGTGTCAACACCAGCTTTTCCAACCCCACCACCTTACCCTTCAATCCCAATGGCGGCTCGGCCACCAAGTTCCTGCCCAGCCCGAAAGCAAGTTTGATCTTCGGCCCCTGGGCCAATACTGAGTTCTATATAAACGGCGGATTCAGTTTCCACAGCAACGACGTGCGTGGCGCAACGCAAACCTTTGAACCGATTTCGCCGGACAATCCTTACCTCAATACGCCCGTCGCGAAAATTCCCCTTCTGATCCAAACCAAAGGCGCGGAAGTCGGCGTGCGCACTGCGGCCGTCCCCCATCTGCAAAGCACGGTTGAGCTCTGGTATCTCCACAGTAATTCCGAGCTGTTGCAGAGTGGCGATACCGGAGGCACGTCTCCTTCTCAACAGTCGAGCGAGCGCTGGGGCATAGAAGTTGGGAACTACTACACGCCAACGGAACATTTGGTTTTTGACGCTGACTTTGCCGACTCCCGCGCCCTTTTTACCCAAAACGACCCAGACGATTCGACCTTTTACTACTATAACCAAGCGACGGGTACTTACCAGCTTTGCCCGCCAAACTCGAATTGTCTTGGGGTTGGGCTGGGGCCGACTCCTTATCTGCAAAATTCGGTCGGCAAGTATGTGCCCGAAGCGGTCCGCTGGGTGGTTGCAGTGGGCGCCACACTGCACGATTACAAAGGTTTTACTGCGAGTTTGCGTTTGCGCTACTTTGGCCCGCGCCCTTTGACGTCCGACGGACTGTATACCTCACCCTCAACCGCCTTGGTCAACCTGGGGGTTAGTTATGCAATTAAGAAAAATTGGATCGTTTCGGGCGAAGTTTTGAATTTGCTTAACCGCCGAGATCACGATATTGACTACGCCTATGTGTCCCAAATAACGCCAGCAGCCGGGCTGGGGCTGCCAGTCACACCGCCAACAACACTAGCGGGACAGGCGCTGGTTGCGGATGTTGTAAATGCTAACGCGGCATTCACAAGGGTCGAGCACCCCGTCGAACCGATTCAGGCGCGATTTGGCTTACGTTACAGTTTCGGTCGCTGAAGCAAATACGTTGCCCGCGGGAAGATTAAGGGCGGTCTGAGGTCCATGACGCTTGCCGTACGTATCGCTTCGAACGCTCGGCCAGACCGTAAGGCTTAGCGGGTCTTGATGAAGAAGTAGGTGCTCAGGCCGAAGCCCAGGGCGATGATGAACCAGCGCACCTTTCTGGGGTCGGCCTTTTGCGCGTACTGAGCGCCGAACCAGCCGCCGCTCAGCGCTCCCGCCATCATCACCAGGCACTGCCCCCAGAAGACAGCTCCGCTCGCAATGAAGGTCACTACGGCCACGGCGTTGATCACCGCTGCCAGCAGGATGCGGAGCGCGTTCATCACGTGGATCTCGCGCATGCCCAGCAACGTCATCATGCCCAGCATGACGAAGCCGATGCCGGCTCCGAAATATCCGCCATAAGTCCCCACGGCCAGTTGCAGGAGGCAGGCCATGGCGATCGCCCGCCACGAGATGTCCTCCACGGCGCTTGCGCTGTTGGTCTTTATCGCCATGGCGCGCAGACGATTGCCGAAAATGAAAAGCAGGGTGGCCCCCAGCAGCAGCCAGGGGATGAGATGAAGGAAAGTGCGCTGCGGCGTCTTCACCAGCAGCAGCGCGCCAGCGAGTCCTCCTAGCACGCTGGTGGCCACCAACGGAACCAGCAGACGCGGGGGCGCTTTCAGATGACGCGAGTAAGAGGCCACGCTCATGGCCAGACCCGGCCACAACGCGACCGTGTTGCTGGCGTTGGCCTGCACGGGGGGCACTCCCGTGAACAGCAGAAGTGGAAAGGAGATGAAGCTGCCCCCGCCCGCTACCGCATTGAGCGTTCCGGCGATCACACCGGCGCAGAACAGAGTGATGGCTTGCTTAGGGTGCAACTGTGAGAGGATTCATAAGAGCTCGGCGCGGCTGCAGTTTTTCCTTGAACGAGGATCACTTGGCCGGCGCCACAACGTCGGCTTTCGAGTCCGCCGCACCCAGCTTCTCCACCTCCGCGAGCCGCTGCCGGACCTGGTCGGCGTTGGGAGCAGTGGGGGCCGCTTTCAGGTACGATCGAAACTGGTCAGCTGCATTGATGTAATCCCGCCGGTTGGCCAGCATCACTCCCAGCAGCAGGCTCACCTGCGGGAAGGAACGTTGCGCACCCAGCGTCTCGGCTTTGCGCGCGCTCCTCTCCGCTTGCTCCAGGTTGCCCAGGCGGTAATTGGCCAGCGAGTTGTAGTAGAAAGCGGCGGGGAAACTCACGCCGTCCAACTGCGTCGCACGCGCGCTCAACTCGGCTGCTTCCGTCCACCTGGACTCGCGCACCGCCAGTGACGCCAGCCCAACGTACGCCGGGACAAACATGCCGTCCGCGCTCCGTGCCTCCTGAAACGCGTGGCGCGCTTTGTCGAGCTGGTTCTGCTGCACATAAACCCATCCCAGGTCCAGCCACGCAGCGGCATAGCGGGGGTGCAGTTGCACCGCCTTCTCCAGCTCTTGCTGTGCTTCCGGCAGCTTGTGGTTCTCGATGGCGTGATGGCCCTTGTCGTATGCCTTCTTGGCGTCCTTGGGAGCGTTCAGGCTGGTGGTGCTGACCGTCGTTCC
>DATKLD010000249.1:0-4562 GCA_035542595.1 Terriglobales bacterium | reverse complement strand
GATGGTCCCCCAGCAACTGAATGAATCGCTGTCCGACCAGGCCGGTGGCCCCGAGGATGCCTACGGGGATTTTCTGAGCCATAAATTCCTTCGATTCTACCAGCAGTTCTCCCAACACAAGGATATTGGACGCGGTATCGGCGACGTGGCTGCAGACAGAATCTTCCTCTCTCAGGCCCGTCTCGGAGGATACCCATGCCACCCCGAAACGGGAGTCTCATCCGATGCCGTTTTTCACCGATTCGTAAAGCGGATGCGCCGGGATTTTGGTATCCTGCCCTGCCATGCCGGAGCTGCGCCAGAACCGCTTCACCAAGGAGTGGGTGATCATGGCCACGGAGCGCGCCAAGCGCCCGGAAGAAATGCGCGTCCAGCGCGAGAAGCGCCAACTCCTGCATTACGTGGAAACCTGTCCCTTCTGTCCCGGCAACGAGCACCTGGCGCCGCCCGAAATCTTGCGCTTCTCCCAACCCGACGGCCATTGGGGCGTGCGCGTGGTGCCCAACAAGTTTGCGGCGCTGACCCGCGAAGGCCATCCGGAGTGGAAGATTGAACGCTCGCGCCGCACCATCCTGGGCGTGGGCATCCACGACGTGATCGTTGAGACCCCGGACCACGCGCTCACCACGGCGCTGCTTCCGCCGGAACACGTGCGGACTATTCTGGAATGCTACCGCGAACGTTTCCGCGTGGTGAGCGACGATCCGCGCGTCGCTCACGTCACCATTTTCAAGAACCATGGCCTCAGGGCCGGCACCAGCCTGGAGCATCCGCACTCGCAGATGATCGGTGCGCCTGTGATCTCTTCCCAGGTGCGCCAGCGCCTTTACGAGGCCATGCGGCACTTCGACGAGTTCGGAGAGTGCATGTTCTGCGAGATGATGCAGGAAGAGCTGGCCGAGGACAAGCGCGTAGTGCTGACCAGCGAACATTTCGTGGTCATCGAGCCCTTCGCTTCGGGCACGCCCTTTGCCACCTACATTTACCCACGGCGGCATCACGCCAGCTTCGGCGACACCAGCGACACTGAACTCGCTGACCTCGCCCATGTACTGCGCACCATGCTGGCCAAGCTGTATGTCGGCCTCGACAACCCCGACTTCAACTACGTCATCCGGAGCGCGCCAGCCGAAGTCGCCGGGGTCAAGTACTATCATTGGTATCTCAGCGTTATTCCCCGCCTCACGCGCGTCGCTGGCTTCGAGCTGGGCTCGGGAATGTTCATCAACACTGTCCTGCCCGAGCAAGCCACGGCGTTCCTGCGCGGCGTGGACGTGGAACAGTTGGCGCCGGCAGCGGACTAGTTAGCGCTCCCAACCGCGCTTTCCGGCCGGCGGGCCTAAGGTACAATTTGTCGCGGCGCTCTCCTTTGTCATTCATGGATCCATTACCGCCGCCGGAGCCGTTTCTCTCCCACCAGCAGGAGCTGGAGCGCGAGCGCGACCGCCTTCGCCTGCTGCTGGATGTGACCAACCTGCTGGTAGCCAACCGTAACTTCCGGGAGGTGTTTGTCGCCATCTCGGTGCTGCTGCGCAAGATCATCCGCCACGATTTTGCGGCGCTCATCCTGCACTCGGCTACCCGCGAGCGCTTGCTCGTCTATGCCCTGGATTTTCCGGGAAATAAGGGGCTGATCCAGCAGGGAACTACATTTCCTCTGGCGGACTCGCCCCCGGGACACAGCTACACTACTCGACATCCCCTTCTGGTCGACAATCTCTTCAGCCAGTTGACGCGCTACCCTTCCACTTTCACGCGCCAGTTGCTGCAGGAGGGAATCCGCTCCGGCTGCTGGCTGCCGCTGGTGAATCGTGACCGCATGCTGGGCGTGCTCAGCCTCGGCTCCAAGCGCGAATCCGCCTTCTCTCGGGACGACCTCGATCTGCTCACCCAGGTGGCCAACCAGGCGGCGATCGCGGTGGACAACGCCCTTGCCTTCCGCCAGATCGCCGTGCTTAACCGCAAGCTGGCGCAGGAGAAGAGCTACCTCGAAAGCGAAATCCGCACCGAGTACAACTTCGAGTCGATTATCGGCGAACACCCGCTGCTAAAGCGCATCTTGCGCCAGGTGGAGACCGTCGCTCCCACTGCCTCCACTGTCCTCATTCTGGGTGAGACCGGCACCGGCAAGGAGCTTATCGCCCGCGCCATCCACAACCTGAGCGGCCGCCGTGAGCGCACCTTCGTCAAGCTGAATTGCGCCGCCATTCCCACCGGGTTGCTGGAAAGCGAGCTCTTTGGCCACGAAAAGGGCGCGTTCACCGGCGCCATCTCGCAGAAGATCGGCCGCCTGGAGCTGGCCAACAAGGGGACGCTCTTCCTCGACGAAGTCGGCGACATCCCGCTCGAGCTGCAGCCCAAGCTCCTGCGCGCGCTGCAGGAGAAGGAATTCGAGCGCCTGGGGAGCACGCGCACGATTCACGTGGATGTACGTCTCATCGCCGCCACCAACCGCGACCTGTCGCAGATGGTGGCCGCCCGCCAGTTCCGCAGCGACCTTTTCTACCGGCTCAACGTCTTTCCCATCCAAGTGCCGCCGCTGCGCGAGCGCGCCTCCGACATTCCGCTGCTGGTGCGATACTTCGTCCACAAGCATGCGGCCGAGAACGGCAAGCACATCGGACGCGTGCCGGCCGAGGCTATCGAGGCGCTGACGCGCTGGTCCTGGCCGGGGAACATCCGCGAACTGGAGAACTTCATCGAGCGGGCCGTGATCCTTTCCGAAGGGGAAACGCTGAGCCTGCCGCTGGGCGAGCTGCGCGCGCCGGCCTCTGATGCCGGTTCGCGATCGGCCGCCGAGCCGCGCTCCGCTACCGAGTTCAATGAACGCGAGCAGATCGTCCGCGCCCTGAAGGAAGCCCGCGGCGTAATCGCGGGGCCCACTGGCGCGGCCGCTCGCCTTGGGCTCAAGCGCACGACTCTGAATTCCCGCATTCGCAAGCT
The DNA here is from genome assembly GCA_035542595.1 of Terriglobales bacterium. Lineage (GTDB taxonomy): Bacteria > Acidobacteriota > Terriglobia > Terriglobales > Acidobacteriaceae > JAHFUA01. The sequence continues at coordinate 1,619 of DATKLD010000249.1, read as the reverse complement.
GGGCATTACCCGTGACGAGATCTGGGTCTAGTTCGTCACTGTGACGAAATTTTCGTCACTCGCACTCCGTAACTCTCCCCTGGATTGGGTGTTAGGCTGTAAGCTATTCATTGCGAAGCAAATATTAATCTGACTAAAATCATCTTTTTGGCCAGTGGGATGCACAACAGTGCTGGGTGCTAGGGGTGTGTGACTACCCTAGCCATCGGAGAAGCTACATGTCAGCACCAGCCAAGACGGCCGAAATGCTAAGAAAAGACTGGAAAATCAATCCCCGCTGGGCCGGGGTCGAGCGGCCATACACCGCCGAGGACGTTGTTCGCTTGCGCGGAACCGTCCATGTCGAACACACCTTGTCCCGCATGGGCGCCGAGCGCCTGTGGCATCTTTTACACACAGAATCCTACGTACCGTGCCTGGGCGCGGTGACCGGCAACCAGGCCATCCAGATGGTAAAGGCCGGGCTGCAAGCCATCTACGTGAGCGGCTGGCAGGTGGCGGCCGACACCAACGATGCCGGCCAGATGTATCCCGACCAGAGTCTCTATCCGTCCGATAGCTGTCCCAATCTGTGCCGGAGACTGAACCAGGCGCTGATGCGCGCCGACCAGATCCATCATTCGGAAGGGCAGAACCACATCTACTGGTTCGCGCCGCTGGTCGCCGATGCCGAAGCCGGCTTCGGCGGTCCGCTCAACGCCTTCGAGCTGATGAAGCAGATGATCGACGCGGGCGCTGCCTGCGTCCACTTCGAGGATCAGCTCTCCTCGGCCAAGAAGTGCGGCCACCTCGGCGGCAAGGTTCTGGTGACGACTTCGGAGAACATCCAGAAGCTGGTCGCCGCTCGCTTCGCCACCGATGTCCTCGATGTGCCCACGCTGGTGATGGCCCGTACCGACGCCAACGGCGCTCGCTTGATCACCTCCAACGGCGACCCATGCGACCACGAGTTCATCACTGGTGAACGCACCTCGGAAGGCTTCTATCGCTACCGCGGCGGACTGGATGCGGCCATCGCCCGCGGCCTGGCTTACGCCCCCTATGTCGACATGCTGTGGTGCGAGACCTCCGAGCCAAATCTGAAGGAGGCGGCGATCTTCGCCGAGGGCATCCTGAGCAAGTTCCCCAACAAGATCCTGGGCTACAACTGCTCGCCCTCATTCAACTGGCGGCGCAAGCTGGACGAGGCCACCATCGCCCGCTTCCAACCCGAGCTGGCAGCCATGGGTTACAAGTTCCAGTTCGTTACCCTGGCGGGCTTCCACTCGCTCAACCTGGGCATGTTCGAGCTGGCCGGGTCTTACCGCGAACGCGGCATGGCGGCCTACTCGGAGTTGCAGGAGCGCGAGTTCGCATTCGTAGACCGGGGCTACGACGCGGTCAAGCACCAGCGCTTCGTCGGTACCGGGTACTTCGACCAGATCACCCAAGTGGTCGGCCATGGGATGGCGTCCACCACGGCGCTCGCCGGCTCGACCGAAGAAGAACAATTTGCGGCCGCTGCGCCGAAACCGGTCAATGGCGATGGGGTTTGCCATGCGCCCATCCCGGCCCTTTGCGAGCATCGGCCGATCAGCAGTCCTTGCGTCGTCTGCAATGCAATGCCCTGTCCGTAGAAA
>DATKLD010000248.1:0-7979 GCA_035542595.1 Terriglobales bacterium | reverse complement strand
GGCGACATCGTCGCCGTGGCGGGCGTCACCGGGATCACCATCGGCGAGACCATCACCAGCGCCGAGAACCCCGCGCCGTTGCCCAACATCGCCATCGACGAGCCCACCATCGCGATGCAGTTCACCGTGAACACGTCGCCGATGGCCGGTCGGGAAGGAGAGTACGTCACCTCGCGCAACCTCCGCGAGCGGCTGGAGAAGGAACTGCTCACCAACGTGTCCATCAAAGTGGAGGAGACTGCCAGCCCGGATACGTTCAAGGTGATGGGGCGGGGAGAACTGCAACTCTCCATCCTGATCGAGATGATGCGCCGCGAGGGCTTCGAACTGATGGTCGGCAACCCTGAGATCGTCACCCGGAAAATCGGTGGCAAGCTGATGGAACCGGTGGAGCGGCTCACCATCGACATTCCGGAAGAGTTTGTCGGGGTGGCGATGGAACAGCTCGGCATGCGCAAAGCGCAGATGGAGAAGATGCATAACCACGGCTACGGCCGCGTGCGCATGGAATTCCGGGTGCCCAGCCGCAGCCTGATCGGCCTGCGCAGCGAGCTGCTCACCGACACCCGCGGCACCATCGTGATGAACTCGCTCTTCGATGGCTACACCGAGTGGCAGGGCGAGATCCCGCACCGCCTGACCGGCGTGCTGGTGGCGGACCGCGCCGGCTCGACCACCGCCTACGCTCTTTACAACCTGCAGGAACGCGGCGAGCTGTTCGTGGCGCCGGGCACCGAGGTCTACGAGGGCATGATCATCGGCGAAAACTCGCGTGATGCGGATTTGGACGTCAATGCCGTCCGCGAGAAGAAGCTGACCAACATGCGGTCATCCACCGCCGATGAAGCCATCCGCCTGATCCCGTTTCGCACCCTCAACCTGGAGCAGGCGATCGAATTCATCGCCGACGATGAATACGTTGAGGTGACGCCCAAATCACTTCGCCTGCGCAAGAAGATTTTGCAGGCCAACTCCCGGCCGCGGAAGAACGCCATCCCGGTGGCGACGTCGGCGACCGAGTAGCTTCTCCGGCTGCGATTGCATTGGTGCATGGCTGAACGAACCACCACCGAGGTCGAAGTCCAGGGCCGGCGCTTGACGCTCTCCAACCTGGAGAAGGTGCTCTACCCGCAAGCGGGCTTCACCAAGGCCCAGCTCATCGATTACTACGTGCGCGTCGCGCCGGTGCTGCTGCCCCATCTTCGCGGGCGTCCGCTTACCATGAAGCGTTACCCGGACGGAGTGGATGGAGAGCTTTTCTACCAGAAGAACTGTCCTGATCACCGGCCACCGTGGGTGGCGACGGCGCGCGTCTGGAGCGAAGGCAACAAGCGCTGGATGGAGTACTGCATGGTGCAGGAGGTAGCCACGCTGGTATGGGCTGCGAATCTTGCCGATATCGAGCTGCATACCTCGCTGTCGCTCGCAGGGGACATCCTGCGGCCCACGATGATCGTCTTCGACCTCGACCCAGGCGAGCCGGCGAACATCGTGCAGTGCTGCCAGACGGCGGTCTGGGTACGCGACATCTTCCAACGTTGTGGATTGCAGGCGTTCCCCAAGACTTCCGGATCGAAGGGACTCCAGGTCTACGTGCCGCTGAACACGCCCGTCACCTATGACGACACCAAGTCCTTCGCGCACGAAATCGCCAGGATGCTGGAAGCGCAGCACCGCAGCCAGATTGTCTCCGACATGAAGAAGGCCCTGCGCGTGGGCAAGGTTTTCGTGGACTGGAGCCAGAACGATGAGCACAAGACCACGGTCTGCGTGTACTCGCTGCGCGCAAAGCCGCGGCCAACCGTTTCCACTCCGGTAACATGGAAAGAGGTCGAGCAGTGCTGGGCGAAGCAGGACGCCAGCCTGCTGGTCTTCGAGTCCGACCAGGTGCTGAAACGAGTGGAGCGTATGGGCGACTTGTTTGAGCCGGTCCTTACCCTGAAGCAGAAACTGCCGCCGCCTGAGGCTCTCGGCAGGCTACGGGATGGAGGCGAGATCCGCGCACAGTCGGCGCCGGTGGCGAAGACCAGGAAGACGCAGCGGGCGGTGTCGCGCCGGGTTGCACGCAGTCGCAAGGCGTGACTCTCCGCTCTGAGATTATCCTTATTAAACTTGTCATCCTGAGCGCAGTCCGAGCCGAGCGTAAGCGAGGCGAGGACAAACGAAGGACCTCGGTTCTCTAAACGAGCCCATGCCGGTGGCAGGCTCCGCCGAGCGTTCGTCGGCAGTAAGGGCAGTGTCAAGATCCTTCGCTTGCGACCGCGCGGCCCTGAAAGCCGGGCCGCAACCAAAAGACGCGCGGCCGCAAGCTCAGGATGACAAACCAGGAGATTTTTCATGGCCATCTACGCAGGCACGTCGGGCTGGGCCTACGCGGGCTGGAAACCGGATTTCTATCCGGCGACGCTGCCCTCCAAATCGTTCCTCTCGCACTACGGCACGCGCCTGAACACGGTGGAGGTCAACTACAGCTTCCGGCGGCTGGTCTCGCCCAGCACCTTTGGGAATTGGATCGCAGCGACGCCGGCGGAGTTCAAATTTGCCGTCAAGGCCCACCAGAAGATCACTCACATCCTGCGTTTGAAAAATGCCGAGGAGATGGTGCGCGCGTTCCTGGCATCGGTTGGATCGTTGCACCAGGCGGGAAAGCTAGGGCCCATCCTCTTCCAGCTTCCACCCAATCTGAAATGCAGTCTCGAACTGCTCGAAAGCTTTCTGCGGGAATTGCCGCGCGCACCGCGCTACACCTTCGAATTCCGCCACGAGTCGTGGTTTGCCGATCCCGTCTACGAAGTGCTGCGCAAGTACAATGTTGCGCTCTGCGTTGCGGAGAGCGAAGACCGTACAGTTCCCGACGAAACCACCGCGAACTTCAGCTACTACCGCTTCCGCCAGCCGGAGTATTCCGCCGAGCAGCGGCGCGAGCTGGCGCAGAAGCTGGGAGCGAAGATCACCGATGGCAAAGACGTCTTCGCCTACTTCAAGCACGAAGAAACGCCGCAGGGCGCGCTGCACGCGGAGGAGTTGCTGAAGGCCGTGAAGGCGAAGGCGGCTTGACGATGGAAGTCAAATAGTAAGAAGTGTCATTCCGAGCGCAGCGAGAAATCTATGCTTTTTCGGTAGCGGGCCAGTTTCCGGTTTGGGTGTGATAGGCCCGGTTGGTGTGAAGAGGGCCTCGGGTGGGTGGATTTGCAGCAAACCCTTATCTGCAGCGTGGCACAGTTCTTGGCGGCAGCGCAGAGAACTCAAACCCGACTCAGCGAAGTGACAAGACAAACTCTGCCGCGCACCGGCTGAAGTCCGGCGCCACCCACCTCGGCGGGCTCCGCTGGATGCTCGTGTTGCCGGCAAAGTCCCCGAACACCCGTTGCATCTCCAGTGCGAGTCTCTGCAGGGGGCGGCCATTCCTGTCCATCCCGACCGAGCTGATCCGGACCGCCTTGGTCAGCAGCCGGCTGTTCCCGTTGCCCTTCACCAGAACAAGCCGTCCCTTCTGTTCCTCGAAGACTTCGCCATGCATGACATGGAAGTTGTTCCGGAACATCCCGGCCAATTCCGCCCGGCTATAAGAGGTCGCGAGGCCAGCCCGCGCAACTTCGAAGTAGCCGATTATGTACAGGGCTGGCTCGCAATGGAAATCCCAACCCTCGAGGCCCGCGTAAAACACCAGGAGGCTGCCCTCGCTGAGCCGCCTCAGTGACGCCTTAGGAGGAGTCGGGTCGCCGTACGTAAATGTCTCAAACTCGGGATCGAAGTGGATGCATTGCCCGGACAGCTTCTCGCGACGGGCTTGAGGGAAGTAATCGACGAGTGTTTGCGCATTTCTGCCACGAGTGTTCCCGTATGTCCTGCTGTCAACTCCCTTATCTCGGAAGCGGTCCGGAATCGGGATGTACTCGAACGAACCGTCCCTGAAGAGTGGTCCGTGGATTCCCCCCGAGCCCGTGTCTATGCCAACCCTCAGCAGGACAACTTGCATCCCCTGGCTCCTTCCGGTTTCATGCACGGCTCCCCTTGTCTTCCCGGTTGCTGGTTCTTTTCCAGCCAATGGACAAACCTACTGATATATTCCGGGTCGAACTCGCTCGTTTTAAACCCGGGTCCTTTCTTTTCAATTCTAGGGAAGTCTTCCGGAATACAGATAGCCTTAGCGCCGAAATAGTAGAAGTGCCGTGAGATCAGAACAAACTGGTCGTGCCTCTCAAAAGGGTTCTTGGGTCGTTCATTGTCTCCCTTTTTCTGCGCATAGGTGCCGTTCTTCAACGGCCTCTTTCTCGCAAATCGCGGGTCGTCATAATACTCCCCACGAGTAAGCTTCTTATCAACTTGCATCGCAAAGACGACCTTCCGGTGCCCAGCGCTCTTTCGTGCATCCGCACCCCCTGTACCTACAATCCAGTCTCCCTTCTTGGCCAGCTCGACGACATTCTTCGGCTTCCCGGGACCATCGCGGAATTTGCACCGGCAAAGCGTGCACACACCAAAATACGGGTTGGGAGCGCGACCTTCGTCATGCTGAACGACATAGGAGTAAAGTTTCCGCTGGCGCATCATGGACCAGAGTCTACAACACGGTCGGGCCGGTCGTAGAAAACCATAGATTCCTCGCTGCGCTCGGAATGACACCGTTACCTTTTTCTTGATTTCAACTGCGAACCAGCAGGGTCAACAGGCGCACGTCCGATAACGGGCATACTTGCGGCGTGAACGCCAGCCAGCCCATCCCGCACGAACTCGCCTCTTTCATCGACTATTTGAAGATAGAGAAGGGACTGGCGCCGCTTACGGTGGCCGCGTACACGCGCGACATCACTCAGTTCGCCGGCTTCCTGAAAAAGCGGCCGCTCAGCAACGCGCGGCGGCAGGACGTGAGCGATTTCCTCGACCATCTTTTTTCCAACCACGTTGACGGCCGCTCGGTGGCACGCAAGCTCTCCGCCCTGCGTCATTTTTATAAGTACCTGCTCCTCGACCGCCACATCGCGCATGACCCCACGCTCAACCTGGAAACGCCTCGCCAATGGAAGGTTCTGCCCAAGGCGCTGGCGCGGGACGAAATCGCGAACCTGCTGGCGCCACGCATCGTCGCCAGCAGCAAACTTGCCGCCGCCATCGCGCTGCGCGACCGCGCCATGCTGGAGACATTCTACGGCGGTGCGCTACGCGTCTCGGAGATTGTCGGCGTGAAGCTCGAGGATCTGAAGCTCGATCTTGGATACGTGCTGGTGCGCGGCAAAGGCGACAAGGAACGCATCGTGCCGCTGGGCATGCCGGCGATCCAGGCGATCCGGGAATACTTGGCCGAGGGCAGGGAAGCACTCGCGAAGGGCAAGGGCTCGCCACTCGTCTTTATCGGGCGCGGCGCGCGGAAAATCAGCCGGCAATGGGTCTGGAAGATGGTGCAGGCCGCGTCTTCACGCAATGGCCGCCGTGCCAGTCCACACATGCTGCGCCACAGTTGCGCCACGCACATGGTGGAATCCGGCGCCGACCTGCGGACGGTCCAGACCATCCTCGGGCACGCCGACATCTCCACCACGCAGGTTTACACACACCTGGCTCTCGACCGGTTGAAGAATGTGTACCGCAAGCACCATCCGCGTGCGAAGAAAATTCACGGAGAGACGGAGGTACGGAGTGGCTGAAAGCCCCGCTCAGAAAGCTGTAGCGCGCTTTCTGCGGTCCTTGCGCGAGCGCAACGCGTCCCCGCACACCCTCAAGGCCTACACCGGCGACCTGGGCAAGTTTGCCGCCCATGTGGGCGATGCCGGATGGAACCAGATCGATCATGTGCGCATCCGCGGGTTCCTCTCACGACTCTATGATCAGGGTCTCTCGAAGACTTCCGTGGCGCGCGCTTTGGCGGCGGTGCGCTCGCTCTATCGCTGGCTGGCGCGGGAAGGCGTAGTCGAACAGAATCCCGCCGCGCTGGTTGCTACCCCACGCCTGGCCAAGAAGCTGCCGCGCGTGCCGACCATCGAAGAGATGAACACGGTGCTCGATGGCGACATGCCCGAGCTTGCCGCCTGGGCGGAACGCGATCGGCTCATCCTGGAGCTGCTCTACGGCTGCGGCATCCGCAACTCGGAGCTGATCGGCATCGACCTTGACGACGTGGGCTGGTCGGGCGAGGCCATCCTGGTCCGCGGCAAAGGACGCAAAGAGCGCTATGTTCCCTTCGGTGATGCGGTGAAGTCCGCCCTCGATGCTTATTTGCCTGTCCGTCAGCAGAAGCTCGCCGAGCGCAGGCAGTCCACGCGCGCTCTGCTGGTCAATTTGCGTGGCACGCGGCTGACCACGCGCAGCGTGGGGCGGATCGTCAAGCGGATCGCAGTCGCCAAGGGGCTTTCCCCAGACGTTCACCCCCACACTTTGCGCCACGCCTTCGGCACCCACCTGCTGGAAGAAGGCGCTGACCTGCGCGCCATCCAGGAGATGCTAGGGCATGAGCGCCTCTCGACCACACAGCGCTATACCCAGCTCTCCATGAAGCATGTGCTGGCGGTGTACGACCAGACGCATCCGCGAGCGAAGTAACGCCGCGTTGCCGGCGCCGAGCCGGCAGGCGTCATCCCTTCGACTCGCGGGCCTCACTGCGCACTGGCTCCAAGCGCAGCGAGGGGCCTGCTTCCTACTTGTTCAGCGACCTTGGTAACTTGGGAGGCGTCCTGCAGCCCGCTACGATTCTTCGGACAGTCTTTTTTTCATATTGGTCCGCGGCGTCTATGCCGTCCCCCGGGCCGGAGCGGCCACATGGTAAGTACCGCCACCAACAGTGCCCATTCCCCACAACCGGCGTCGTTAGACGGGTCGCCGCCAGGCGCGGAGATGACGCGCCGGGAGCGCAGCCTCAACAAAGAGCTCTGGTTGCTGCTCTCGCTGTTCGTGATTGCGTTGCTCGCGAACTTTGTGGTGGACGCACAGCGGATGGTGCTGGCCCTCTACACGTTGCCCACATTGTTTTCCGCGTACAAGTATGGGCGCCGGCACGCGGTCATGACCGCCCTGGCCAGCACCTTGCTGGTGGTGCTGGTCATCTACTTTCATCCTCCGGTGCTGTCCCCGTTGCTGCATCGGCACGCATTCGTGGTTCCGCATGAGAAATGGTTCGACGTCGCCCTGTGGAGCGGAATCCTGCTGGTGATCGCTTATGCCATGGGCGCTCTCTACGAGCGCACGCAATCGAACCTGCGCGAGCTGCGTGAGAGCTACCGCGGCATCTTGCTCATCCTGCAACACATTGCCGCCAACGACAAGTACAGCCAGAACCACGCTTACCGGGTTTCGATCTGCGCTACGAAAATCGCCGAGCGCATGGAGCTGGGCTCCGAGCAGATGGAGGACATCCGCGCCGCTGCCCTGCTGCACGACGTCGATAAACTGGGCATCAGCCGCGAGATCCTTTACAAATCGGCGAACTTCACCGCCGCCGACCTTCTTAGGTTCCAGCGCGAGATGGCCCGCGGCAAGACGGCGCTGCCTCCCGTGGGCGGTTCACTCAGGCGAGCAATCCCCATCCTGCTGGCCTATTCGGAGTCGAGCGAGGGCAAGGCCGCCTCTTATCAGGACGCCCCCCTCGAATCACGGATTTTGGCCGTCGCCGACGCCTACGAGACCCTCACCAGCGGCAGTGGCGGGATGCCACCCAGCGTGGCGATTGGCAGCATCGTCGAGCGCGCCGGTACAGAGTTCGATCCCAAAGTGGTCGAAGCCTTTGTTGCTGCCTTCCGGCATGGACGCGCACAGTCGGCCGGAGGAAAGTCGCAATCCGGTGTCACTGCCCCAGCACGTTAATCTCAGCGGCGGCCGTCCAGGGATTGCCGTTGATCTCCGATAGCGCCTGCAGCCGGACGTACTGCCCGGTCACCGGCGTGAAGTTCACCTGCAGGGCCGAGGGCACCCCGCCGCCCGGGCAGGCGGTGCTGAGCCCGCCGTAGCTGAAGGTCCCGGTCGCCACCGCCGTGCCCCAGTTCACCCCG
>DATKLD010000247.1:0-9540 GCA_035542595.1 Terriglobales bacterium | reverse complement strand
GACCTGGTGGGCGTGATCTCCCGGCAGAGGATCCTGGATGCGCTGCGCTTCGGCGGCAACGCCTACGTGCAGTCGGTGATGAGCAGCGCCTATGACATCGCCGAGCGCAGTGAAACCCTGGCTTCCGCTTTCCGCAAGATCACCGCCAGGAACCTCAGCATCATTCCCGTGGTGGACGGCGAACACCTGGTGGGCATCGTCACCCTGCAGAACCTGATGCACTCCATGGGCATGCTCGCCGAGAGCCGCAAGCTGCAGAAGAGTAGCCAGTAGCCGGTTGTCAGTTGCCAGTTCGGGCTCAACCACTGGCACTGGCTGCTGGCAACTGGTTTTCACAACTGCATCGCCCGGGCCACCTTCACCGGCTCCACTTTCCGCAGCTCGTTGAGCACCGCTTCCGGCACCTGCGAATCCACGTGCACCACGGCGATGGCTTCCGCAACCTTGCCCGCCTTCTCCTGCCGGCCCAGAGAGAAGTTGGCGATGTTGATGTGATTGTTACCGAGGATCGTTCCGATCTTTCCGATCACGCCGGGCACATCCAGGTTGCGCATGTACACCAGGTTGCGCTCCAGCGGCGCTTCCACGTCGATGTCGTCCACGCCCAGGAGGCGCGGGAACTTCTCATGCAGCACCGTGCCCCGTACCCGGTGCTCTTGCGTCGTGGTCTTCAGCGAAACCGAAAGCACATTGGCAGCGCCGCCACTCGAAGGCCGCGCCTTTTTCGTCTCGCGCACCTTGATGCCGCGCTCCTCGGCGATGGCCGCCGCGTTCACCAAGTTGGCGTGTTCGGAGAGCATGTGGTTGATGATGCCCTTCAGCGCCGCATTGCGCAGGAGCTCCGTCTTCCACTCGGCAATCCGGCCGGCATAGCGGACTACGACTTCCTCGGCATTGCCGTCGGTCGCCTGCGCCAGGAAGGCCCCCAGCCGTTCGGCCAGCACGATGTAGGGATGCATCTCCACGTATTCTTCGTGCGACACCGAGGGGATGTTCACCGCGTTCTGGATGACGCCGTGCTTCAGGTACTCCTTCACCTGCAACGCGATCTGGTAGCCGACCGCTTCCTGCGCCTCGTGGGTCGAGCCGCCGATGTGCGGCGACATCACCACGTTCTCGAGCGAGCTGAGTGGGGAGCCTTTGAGAGGCTCGTGGACGAAAACATCCAGCGCCGCCGCTGCCACTTGTCCCGACTTGAGGGCTTCGGCCAGGGCGGTTTCATCCACCAGTTCGCCGCGCGCGCAGTTCACCAGGCGCACACCACGCTTCATCTTCTTGATCGTCTCGGCGTTGATCATGCCCGCGGTCTGCGGCGTGAGGCCGACGTGCAGGGTGATGTAGTCCGCCGTAGCGTAGATCTCGTCCAGGGTGGCCATGCGGATTTCGAGATCGCGGGCAACGCTGGTGGAGACGAACGGATCGTGCGCGACCACGGTCATGTGGAAGGCGCGGGCGCGTTTGGCGACTTCCATCCCAACCCTCCCCAATCCGACGATGCCCAGCGTCTTGCCGCGAAGCTCTGTGCCCTGCAGCGTCTTCTTCTCCCACTTGCCGGCGTGCATGAGGGCGTCGGCGCGGGTCAAGTGGCGCGCCATGGCCAGCATCAGCCCCAGCGTATGCTCGGCTACCGCCACCGCGTTGGCGCCGGGCGTGTTCATGACCGCAATGCCCTTCTTGGTGGCGGCTTCCAGATCGATGTTGTCCACGCCCACGCCGGCGCGGCCGATGACGCGCAGCCTGGTGGCGGGCTCGAGCACGTGCGCGTCCACCTTGACGGCGGAGCGCACGATCAGCGCGTCGGCATCGGCCAGCTGCGCTGGTAGATTGCCTTCGATCTGGTCAGGCGTGACCAGCGTCCAGCCCTCCTCATCACGGAACAGCTCGAACGCTGCAGGGGAGATTTTTTCTGCGACGACGATTTTCATGGCAGGGATTGTAGCAAGTGAAGACGCAGCTCGATTGTGACCACCGTCACGCGCGTGGTGCGCTCACGAATCGCGCTTTCATGAAGGATCACGTGTCAGGGCACGAGTTTACTCGTGCCTACAGTTGCGCTCACCAGAATTGTCATCCCGCGCGAGTCGAGGGATCATGGTGTTGTGCTTTCAGCCCGTCTCTCGGCCGTCCTTTAGAATCGCACTAGACAAACCCAAGATTCCTCGCCTCGCTCTCACTCGCCAAGCTCGCTCGGGCGGGCTCGGAATGACAGTACAAGGACAGGCGTAACGGCACGACTGAAAGTCGTGCCCTGACACGTGATCTGGCGCGCAGCGGTTCCCTACGAGCCGACCGCTACCTGCTGCTTCTCGGCCACAGCGCGGGCGTACACCTCCTGCGCCGCCTTGAGCCCTAGGCCGAACTCCACGTGCCCCGGGCGCGCCAGCGATGCCAGCACATGCTCCAGCGCGGCGATGATCCCCATGGTGTCCAGATAGTCAAGGTAACCCAGGTGGGCGATGCGGAAGAGCTTGCCCTTCATCTCGCCCTGACCGTTGGCCACCACGGCGCCGAACTGCTGGCGGAAGAGCTTGACGATGTCGCCCGAGTCCGTGCCCTGCGGAGGCAGGATGGCGGTCAGCGCCGCGCACGGCTCGGCGGCAAACAGCGCCAGGCGCTGTGCTCGAGCTGCGGCCCGCGTCATCTCCGCCATGGTCTCGGCGTTATAGATAAGCGCCTCGCGGCCCGCAGCCAGGTCGCCGCCGCCCGTCTCACGGATGTAGTCCATCGCCGCTGCCAGTCCCGCGACCACCGAGATCGCCGGCGTGTATGCCGACTCGCCCTTGGCCGCGACTTTCCGTTCCTTGCGCAGGTCGAAGTAATAGCGCGGATTTTTGGCGCTCTCCATGCGCTGCCAGGCCCGCTCGCTCACCGCCAGGTACGCCACGCCCGGCGGGACCATCACCGCCTTCTGCGAACCTCCGATGATCACGTCGATGCCACAGCCGTGCACGTCGAAGCGCGTGGTGCCGAGGCCGGTGATGGCATCGACCACTAGCAGCGTATCGCTGCCGCGCACGACCCTAGCTACACCCTCGACGTCGTGCCGGCATCCAGTCGAGCTCTCGGTCGCCTGCATGAAGAGCACGCGCACATCGGGCGAGAGCTTGGCTCGCACCTCGTCGAGGGAGAAAGTCTGGCCGTACTCGGCCGTCACCAATTCCACCTGGCAGCCGAAGGCCTTGGCGAGGTCGCGCCAGCGCTCGCCGAACTTTCCCGCCGTCAGCACCAGCACCTTGTCGCCGGGCGAAGTCAGGTTCGAGACCGCCGCCTCCATGGCGCCCGACCCTGAGGACGCCAGCAGGATCACGTCATGGCGCGTCCCGATGAAAGTCTTCAGGTCGGCCACCACGCGCTGCTGCAGCGCACGGTATTCGGCGGTGCGGTGGTGCACGTCCGCCGCTGCCATGGCGCGTTGCGCCGCCGGCAGCAGAGGCGTAGGCCCGGGAGTGAAGAGGCGTGTCTTTCGTAACATGACAGCCATGATAGCTCCCGCTTCGTGGCGGAATCAATGGACGGTCGCAGCTCGGCAATTGAGCCATAGTGTCATTGAGTCATTGATCCATTAACGTGGGACGCTGGGCCCAATGGCTCAATGACCCAATGACTCAATGGCTCAATCGTATAATTCCCACATGTCGATTCCGGAGCAGATCCAGAAGGACTTGACGGCGGCCATGCGCGCCCGCGACGAGCTGCGGCTCTCCACCCTGCGGATGGTCAAGGCCGCGTTCAAAAATAAAGAGGTCGAGAAGCGCGGGCCACTGGATGAGAAGGAAGCGCTCGCCGTCCTCAGTACGCTGATCAAGCAGCGCAAGGACTCCATCGAGCAGTTCACGCGCGGCGGCCGCCAGGAGCTGGCCGATAAGGAGGCCGCCGAAATCCGCATCATCGAGTCCTACATGCCGCGAGCCGCCGGGGAGGAAGAGATCGTCAGCACCGTGCGTGCCGCCATCGCCGAGATGGGCTCGCCTACAATCAAAGACATGGGCACGGTGATGAAGAACGTCATGGCGCGCTTTGCCGCCGCCGGCTCGCGCGTGGACGGCAAACAGGTGAGCGACGCGGTCAAACGCGAGTTGACGGGAAAGTAAGAGAGAAAATAGATTCTTCGCCGCGGATTCACGCGGATAAACGCGGATAGAACAAGAACCGGAAAGGACGCAGAGAATGCGGGGAGAAGCGAAGCCTCTGTGTCCTCTGTGGTTTTCACTGGTTTTGGATCCGCGTGCATCCGCGTTCATCAGCGGCGAGAAGAAGCTGTAAACTGCGCTCGTGGGCACAGGCGATCAGCTCGGGCTGACGTTCGCGGTGGCGGCCGCGCGCCGGGTCTGGCGCGTCGCCGACCTGGTCAGCGCGGCGCGCACATCACTGGAACGCGAGTACACCGACGTTTGGGTGGAAGGCGAGATCTCCAACTATCGTCCCGCTGACAGCGGGCACCTTTACTTCACGCTCAAGGACGGCGACGCGCAGTTGCGGATCGTGATGTTCCGCTCCTCGGTGCGGCTGCTGCGCTTCAAGCCCGCCGAGGGCCTCGCGGTGATCGCACGCGGCCGCGTCACGATCTACGAGCCGCGGGGCGAGCTGCAGCTCTCCGCCGAGTACCTGGAGCCCAAGGGCGCGGGCGCGCTGCAGATCGCCTTCGAGCAGCTCAAGGCCAAGCTGGCAGCCGAAGGGCTGTTCGACGCCGCGCGCAAGAAGCCGCTGCCGGCGCTGCCCCGTCGCATCGGCATCGTGACCTCGCCGCGCGGCGCCGCCATCCAGGACATGCTCAACATCCTCCGGCGACGCCACGCCAGCGTGCCCATCCTCGTCTATCCCGCTCAGGTGCAGGGAGAAGCCGCGCCCGCGGAATTGCGCGCCGGCATCCAGTACTTCAATCGCGAACGCAACGCGGAGGTGATCATCGTGGCCCGCGGCGGCGGCTCCATCGAGGACCTGGCCGCGTTCAACGACGAAGCCCTGGCCCGCGCCATCGCTTCGTCGGCAATCCCGGTGATTTCGGCCGTGGGACACGAGACCGACTTCACCATCGCCGATTTCGTCGCCGACTTGCGCGCGCCCACGCCCTCGGCCGCAGCGGAACTGGTGATCGAGTCGCGCCATCAGCTCGAAGAGCGGGTTGCCAGCCTGCGCCAGCGGCTGGCCCGCGGCGCACGTTACCGCTTGCTTCTGGCGCGGCAGACGCTCACCGAGTGGGCGCAGCACGCCGCCTTCGCGCGCATGCACGATGCGCTGGCCCGCCGTCAGCAGCGCGTGGATGACCTGCTTCACCGGCTGGTGAGCGCCGAGCGCCGCCTGCTTCGGCAGTACGGCAGCCGGCTGGACGTGGCCGGCGCGCGCATCCGCCACTTCGACGTCCGGCGGCAGCTCGCCGCCATGGCCCGCGAGATCGATTCCCACACCGCCGCCCTGGCCGCGGCCATGCGCAGGTTTTTGCTGGTCCGCCGCGCCCGCTGGGAACGCAGCGGTGCGCGCCTGGAGGAGATGTCGCCGCTGAAAATCCTCGATCGCGGCTACGCCCTGGTGTTCGACCCCGCGGGCAAGCTGGTAAAGGACGTAGCGCAGGTCAGCGTCGGCGATGAAGTGTCGACGCGGTTGGCCAGGGGAACTTTTGTTTCAACGGTCAAGAAGAAGGCCGGCGGATGAAAAGCGTCTTGCTTGCTCCTGCTCTCTGCTGATTTTCACAACAGTGCTTTCTCCATCACCATGCCCTCCAAGAGCTGGGCTACAATTAATTGACCAGCCTGGGGCGTTCCTTTAGAAGGTCTCAGCGAGAAGATGAATGTTGCGTAATCTGACCCAACTTTGGGAACTCGGGCCACGAGTGTCGGTGCTCGCAGTGATCGACATCATCATCGTAGCCGTGATCATTTACGAGTTCCTTGTCCTGGTGAAGGGCACGCGCGCCTATCAGATGCTCGTGGGTGTGTTCGCTCTGGTGGTTGCCTTCTATCTGGCGCGGCTGGGCGATCTGCGGACGGTGAACTGGCTGGTCAGCACGCTGTTGCCCTACGCCATCTTCGCGCTGATCGTGGTGTTTGCGCCCGAGATCCGGCAGGCCCTGACCAAGGTGGGGCGTAAGGTGACCTTCGCCGGCTCGGCCCAGTCGCTGGAATCGTCGTATGACGACATTGTGCTGGCGGCGAACCTGTTCTCGCAGGAGCAGACGGGAGCGCTGATTGTGATCGAGCGAGAGATTGGCCTGCGCACTTACATTGAAAGCGGGGTGCCGCTGGACGCCCGGCTTTCCTACCATCTGCTGGCGACCATTTTCCGCCCCAGCGCCCCGCTGCACGACGGCGCCGCCATCGTGCAGAAAGACCGTGTGGCCGCGGCCGCCTGCTTCCTCCCGCTCTCGATGAACCCCCTGCTCTCCACCCAGCTCGGTACGCGCCATCGCGCCGGCATCGGCATCACCGAGGAAACGGACGCAGTCGCGGTGATCGTTTCCGAGGAAACCGGCGCCATCAGCCTGGCGGTGGCCGGACAGATCGAACGTGATCTGACGGCGGACCGCTTACGCGAGCGCCTGAGCGATCTGCTGCATCGCTACCTTCCTCCCGCGGCCTTGCCGACGCCCATCGGTGACACCGCGGAGAACGGTACGAATGGCTTCCAGCGCCAGGGCGCGGATGCCGCCCGGGAGCGCCAGCCGTGAGAGACTTCTTCCAGCGCTACGTGCTGCACAACCTGGCGTTAAAGCTGATCGCGCTGGTCAGCGCCGTGCTGCTGTGGTCGGCGGTCTCGCGCGAGCCGGTGGTGGAGACCGCCTACAGCGTGCCCGTTGAGCTTCACCAGGTGCCGCCCAACCTGGAGATCACCACCTCCGGCATCCCGCTGGCACAGGTCCGCCTGCGCGGGCCGGAGCGCCGCATTCGCCAGCTCACCGCCGCCGACGTCCATCCCATCATCAGTCTGGCGGGTTCGGGCACCGGCGAGCACACCTATGACTTGACCGCTTCGCAGGTGCGCGTGCCCTATGGCATGGAGGTGGTACAGGTGACACCGTCGGAAATCCGCATCGGCTTCGACCACAGTCTGGTCCGCCAGATCGAGATCCATCCCCGCATTACCGGGCGACTCGAAAAGGGTTCCGGTGTCCTGCGGGTTACCACGGATCCGACTGCCATCACCGTGATCGGGCCACAAGCGCACGTCCAAGCCGCGACCACCGCGATCACTGATCCTATCGACATCACCGGCGTTCGCGGCAGCGCCACTTTCACCACCAATGCCTATGTGCCTGACCCGCTGGTGCGCGAGCTAAAGCCGGAGCAGATCCACGTTACCGTGGTCACGGGGCAGATTTCGGGGGAAGACCGAAGCGCTTTTGAGCGGAATCACAAATGAGGTGGACGAATTTTTCTCCGCGGCGGATCCGCGCCGATTAACGCGGATTCAAAGACCAGGACCGCCGAGGACGCGGAGGGTTTGTCCTTCTCCGCGGTCTGGGTGGGTTTTCAGTTGACTCGGGCAAACTATGACGTCTGAAAGAAAGTTGTTTGGCACCGACGGCATTCGTGGCCTGGCCGGAGCCTTTCCCCTCGATCCCGACACCACGTTCGCCATCGGGCGGGCGCTGGCCCGGCACCTGGCGCGCGGTGCCCGACGCCGCCGGGTGGTGGTCGGCCAGGATACCCGCGAGTCCAGCCCGTCCATCGCGGATTTGGTCGCTGCCGGCCTGACCGCGGAGGGCGTGGAAGTCGAGAGCGCCGGCGTGATTACCACTCCCGGAATCGCCCACCTGGCACGCTGCCGCAAGTTCGATGCCGGCGTCGTCATCTCCGCGTCGCACAATCCCTGGACCGATAATGGCATCAAGGTCTTCGGGCCCAACGGTTACAAGCTGCCGGACGAAATCGAACTGGAGGTCGAGCATGAGATCTTCGCCGGCATCGAGAAGGCGCCTGGTGAAGGCCCGCGACCAGCTCAGGCTTCCGCGTGCACTCTGCCGGGAAATCCTGAACTGCAGATGGATTACGTGGAACACCTGATCGCGAATGTCGAGCCGGTGCGCCGTGGTCTCAAGCTGGTGGTGGACTGCGCCCATGGCGCCGCCAGCGCAGTCGCACCCCAGGTGTTCACGCGCTGGAACAAGGACCTGAGCGTCGAGTTCATTCACCGCGATCCCGACGGTCAAAACATCAACGACCACTGCGGCGCGCTTCACCCGGAAACCGTGGCCCATGCCGTGGCGGAACGTCAGGCGGACCTGGGAATCACCTTCGATGGCGACGCCGACCGCGCCCTGTTTGCCGACGCCAGCGGTAAGGTCGTCAACGGCGACGCGGTCTTGCTGCTGGCGGCGCGCGAAATGAAGTCCGCTGGCCGGTTGCGCAACGATCTGGTCGTTGCCACCACCATGTCCAACATGGGCCTGGAAGCTGCGCTCAAGCGGTCCGGCATCCGCATGCTGCGCGCGCCGGTGGGAGACAAGTATGTTTTAGAAGAGATGCGAAAGAACGGCGCCACTCTGGGTGGCGAGCAGTCTGGCCACATCATCTTCCTCGAAGACGCCACCACCGGCGACGGCCTGCTCACGGCGCTACACGTGCTGCACATGGTCGGGCGCAGCGGCAAAAGCCTGGCCGAACTGGTCGCGGACCTGAAAGTTTTTCCCCAGGTCATCAAGAACGTCCGTGTTCGCGAAAAGAAGCCGCTGATGGAGATTCCCGAGGTGGCGCGAGCCATTCGCGAAGCCGAGCACGCGCTGGATGGCAACGGCCGCGTGGTGGTGCGTTACTCGGGAACCGAAGCCCTGGCGAGAGTGATGATCGAGGCCGAATCGGAGCAAACGATGCACCGCTATGCCGATTCCATCGTGGCTGCTATTCAAAAGGCGCTGGGGGTGTAACTTCTTTCGCCGCGGATTCACGCGGATAAACGCGGATAGAAATGAAAATCGCCAGGAACGCCCAGCGGATAACAGACGCAAATCCCTGCGCGTTCTCGGTGGTTTTCATTGGTTCTGAATCCGCGTCCACCCGCGCAAGTCCGCGGTAGGACGTTCCTATGATTCGCATTGGGCCCAACGATCGCCTTTTCATCCTCACCGGCGCGGGCATCAGCGCCGAGAGCGGGCTGCTGACCTTTCGCGGGATGAACGGCCTCTGGCGGACCTATCGAGTCGAAGAAGTCGCTTCGCCGGTCGCCTGGGCGCGCGACCCCAGGCTGGTCTGGGAGTTCTACTCCGAGCGGCGCCGCCGCCACCGTACTGTGCAGCCGAACCCAGGACATTACGCACTGGCGCGACTCGAGGAAGAACTGGGTGA
Source organism: Terriglobales bacterium (assembly GCA_035542595.1). Lineage (GTDB taxonomy): Bacteria > Acidobacteriota > Terriglobia > Terriglobales > Acidobacteriaceae > JAHFUA01. Next base: position 265 of record DATKLD010000247.1, on the reverse strand, counting down.
CCGCTTCTTCCTTTGCACTCAGAATGTCGACCGCCTGCATGAAATGGCGGGCTCGCGGCGTGTGGTCCACATGCACGGCAAGATTTTTCAGAGCCGTTGCGAGCGCGACTGCGGGCGTCCGCCTTTCGACGATGACTGGACGCTGGAGAAGGGCGCGGAAATTCCACTGTGCGCGTGCGGCGGAAAGATCCGTCCGCACATCTGCTGGTTTGGCGAAATGCCTTTCGAAATGGAGCGCATCGGAGCCGCTCTCGAATCCTGCACG
>DATKLD010000246.1:0-10597 GCA_035542595.1 Terriglobales bacterium | reverse complement strand
GCGTAATGATGGTCGAGCGCGAGGGAGCGTTGCGACTGAGCGCGAGCATTGATCGTGAGAGGGGAGACACAACATCCCCACCCAAGCAACGGCAGCTTGGGTGGGGCACCCTCAAGAGTCCGAGTGGCACAAAACATCTAGCCCGGGCCACCCGCCCCCGCAACACCCCCACCCAAGCAAAGGCAGCTTTAGCTGTGGCACCCCCAACAGTTCACGTGGTACAAAACATCTGGGCCGGCCACCCGCCCATTTCACGGCCAGCCTTGCAGGTGAAGGGGCACGACCTTGGTCGTGCCATCACTGCACCGCTACTAGACGGGCTTCAGCCCCTGAGTTGGGTTTTACGAAACCTCAGCTCGGCACCAGTTGCATCAGGGGCTGAAGCCCTCGAATTTTTTGAACCCCTACGGCACGACTGGAAGTCGTGCCCCTTCACTCGTGTGACGCAGTCCCGCAAACACCCCCACCCAAGCAAAAGCAGCTTGGGTGGGGCACCCTCAAGAGTTCGGGTGGCGCAGAACATCTGGGGCGGGCCACCCGCCCCTTGGTACGTTGAGCCATACCAATTTACTCGCAGTCTGGAGCCGACACGGTTGTCTAATCAGCCATGCCTGGAAGGGGGATTAGATTCGACCTGCCGGCATTGCCAAGGTAGACTTGACCAACGACCACTCCTTGTGCCCCAGAGGGATGACCATGCTTGCTCAGATTCAGCGTGAGATAGCGCAAGACCCCTACTATCGCAACAACTTTGACAACGAGGGACAGCGGTTCGTGGCGTGGTACCTTCGCCGTGTTCTCCTACGTGATGATGCGCAGGCGCGCGACGACATCACTGATGGCGCCAATGACAAAGAAATAGACGCCGTCATCGTCGACGAGGAAGAGCAACGCGTGGTAATCATTCAAGGGAAGTTCATCACTACCGGTCAAGTGGATGGCGGCCCGATTCAGGAGGTCCTTGCGGCATGGCTAAGAATTCAGAAACTCGACGCGCTACAGAAGGACTGCAATGAGCGCCTGAAGAAGAAGATTGAGGCGATTCGGACGGCCTTGGACGATGACTATCGCGTCGAGTTTGAGTTGTTGACCACGGGCACGCTAACCCAAGCGGCGGAGAGCGACCTAAAGGCCTTTGCTGAGCAGGTCTCGGAGTTTGAGGACCTCTCGGCAAGCTTGCATCTGATCGACACCGAGATGCTCGCGGCTCGCTTGGCGGAGGCGGAGAACACGGTCCTACCATCGCTTGAACACACGGTCAGTCTGGATCCAGCGAAGGTGGTGAATACGCCGTTTCCAAATGCCAACACGATAATCGCGATACTGCCCCTCACCGAGTGCCTGAAGTTCCCAGGTATCACGGATGGGCGCTTGTTCGCCAAGAACGTTCGCCAGTCTCTTGGAAGCAACAACAAAGTCAACCGCGCGCTGAAGCGGACAATCCACGGCGAGCGCGTACGCGATTTCATGTTCTATCACAATGGGATCACAGCAATCTGCGACTCGATGTCCCTCAGTGCCGATCGTGCGAAGCTGACTCTGAAAGGAGTGAGCGTCGTTAACGGTTGTCAGTCGCTCAGTACGATCTACACCTGCTCCGAGCGGGTGCGCGCCCCGGAGGCCAAGGATGCGCACATCCTCTTCCGCTTCTATGAGATCAAGGATCGAGCGTTCGGCGACCACATCAGCATCAACACAAACTCCCAGAGCGCCGTTAAGCAGCGCGATTTGCGAAGCAACGACCGCGTGATGGTAGGTCTGAAGAAGGCGTTTGAGACTCGCTACCCAGCGGGCTGCTTTCTGACCAAGCGTGGTGAAATGGCGCCCGAAGACAAGGTCAAGGCTCCTGAACTGGTCATGGATGCCTCGTCGTTCGGAAAGTGCGCAATGGCGTTGACGTAGCCCCCAAAAACTGGACCATCTAAGAATGCGAGTTCTCCTGAACCAGACTTGTCACGAAAGTCGGATTGGCTGAGGTGACATGCTGAGCTGGAAAGGAGAAGCCGAGTGAAAGGGACACGACACAGCGAAGAGCAGATCATCGCGATCCTGAAGCAAGGGGAGGCAGGATTGGGGACGCCTGAGCTATGCCGTCAGCACGGCATCAGCGAGCAGACTTACTACCGCTGGAAGGCGAAGTACGGCGGCATGGAGTCTGCGGATGTGAAGAAACTGAGGCAACTGGAGGACGAAAACCGGAAGCTGAAGCACGTGGTGGCCGAGCTCACGTTGGACAACCGGGCGCTGAAGGACGTGCTGGCAAAAAACTTCTAGCGCCTGCGGGACTTCGGGCAGCCGTGAGCTACGTCGAGGTCCAGTACGAGATGAGCGAACGGCACGCCTGCAGGCTGGTGGGTTTGGCACGATCGACGAATCGCTACCGGGCCAGGAAAGCGGAGCGTGACGCAGCTCTGCGCATCCGCTTGAAGGAATTGGCGGCCCAGCGCATGCGGTTTGGGTATCGGCGATTGACCGCGATGCTGACGAAGCAAGGCGTGGCTGCCAATCACAAGCGGGTGTACCGGCTGTATCGCGAAGAGGGATTGGCCATGCGGATGCGGGTGCGGCGCCGGATCCGGTGGCGCGGACCCGTGACCAATCCCGCGGCGAGCCGCCGCCCCAACGAACGCTGGTCGATGGATTTTTTGAGTGACTGGGTGAGTACAGGGAAGGTGATTCGGATGTTGACCATCGTGGACGGCTGCACACGAGAATGCCCGGCCATCGAAGTCGATACCTCGCTGGGCGGGCTTCGCGTACGGCGTGTGCTGGATCGAATCGCCAACGAGAGGGGTCTGCCCGAGGCCATTGTGGTGGACAATGGGCCGGAGTTTCGCAGCCGGGCGTTGGCCGCCTGGAGTGAGGAACGTGGGGTGCGACTGGAGTTCATTCAGCCCGGCAAGCCGGTGCAGAATGCGTTCGTGGAAAGCTTCAACGGCCGCTTGCGGGATGAATGCCTGAACGCCAACTGGTTCACCAGTTTGAAGGACGCACGGCAGAAAATCGAAACCTGGCGGCGCGATTACAACGAACAACGGCCGCATAGTTCGTTGGGCTATATGCCGCCGGCGGAATTTGCACGGACACGAGCGGAGATGCAGACATGAGAAAGCTTCTACAGGGATGCTGGAGCAGGGGACTCAAGCGCCGTCCCCTGCTCCAGACCTCATCCCCGCTCAAAACCAAAAACCCGGAGAACTCACACTACGATTGGTACAGCGAATGGGGGCACTTCATATCGGACGCAAGTGGATTTGTGTCTGAGGTATGGAATGACATTCTTAAGATTGGCATAACCCCGTTGGTTCGTGGCGGAGAAACTCTGACCGTGGGGGATGTTGTTGAGTTTGGGTCGCTGACAGCAGCCGTGGCGTCCCCGCTTAGTTCTGTTCTTGGTGGAGCAGAAGCGATGGAACGTTGGGTGGTTCGTCGTTTTTCTCGCCCACGAGAGCTACAGTGCCAGCTTACTTAGAGGCGGGCACAGCGTACGAAGCACAACGATTGGTAGAATGGGGGTTCCAAAGAACAGTACCATATTCCGTCCCACGCTGGCCGACATCGACTGCGCGGCGTTCAAGGTGATCGTTGGGGGCGCCAAGTATACGCCGGGCGGCTTACCTAAGGGTACTATCTTCGATGCTACCCAGGGCGGGTTACGCGAGATCAAGGGCGGGTCTAGCGTCCTCAACTCAACATACCAATTGCGCCTCCAGACGTATTATCATCTGAAAAATGGGCTCCAAGATACCTTAGAGACACCACGCCCGATAAATCCGGCCTTCCAGAGTTGGCTGGACAAGTGGGGCGTGACCGTGAAGCGGCCATAATGATGTAAATACACTCTAGGAATGGAACTCAGACGTACATCGCACCAAGTTGCACGGGGTACGCGACCCGATGGGGAGACTGTCGACAAGCTCCTCCTAATTAAGAGAGTTTCTGAACTCCGCGCCACGTACCAAGTACGCCTCCTGACATACCGAGCTGGGGCAGAAGGTAAGAAACTTGTGGTCGAAGTTCCCAAGGAATGCAGGGTTCACTGTGACTTGTACGAGTTGACGAAGCAATACCCCAAGAATATAACAATTGCGAGGACGTAGTGGGTCTTTATCTAGCGGTGTTCGATGACGGAGACGAACTCGACGGTGTTGAGATCGTCGGATATTCCGACTTCAGCGCCTTTCGAAATGCCGTGGTTAACAACCTCGAAGGCAGCGTGGCGGGCTCGCGTTTCCCGACACTGATTTTGCACTCGGACTGCGACGGTCAATGGACTCCAAACGAAGCGGCGGTTTTGGAACATGAACTGGAAATCATCAGCTCCCGATTTCGTAAACTTCCGCCTACTCCCCTGAACAGTGATTGGCAGAAGCAGGTCGCCAAGACTCTCGGTCTGCAACTCAACAGCCTGTACGACTGCTTTTTTGACGTAGATGGGGAGCCTTTGTTGGACCGGCTAATTAAGTTGGCGAAGTTGAGCCAGGCTAGGAGTCTCCCCATCCTGTTCCAATAAAAGGCGATTATCGATCCACACCCAGGGACCCAGATCACGCAACAGGTCCAGCAGCGCGTAGCGGAATTGCCGGTCGCTTCGAGTCCGATCAGCGCCTAGACACTGCCGTGCCTCGTCTGGCTCGGGTGATGGTCGTTGATATTCCGTAGCACGTAACGCAGCGTGGGAACGCGCGCGAACCTTGGCGGGGCAGATCGGCGGTGGTACGGCAGCATTGCCAAGCTGGGGCTTCGGGACAGGTTAGGGAGGACACGATGATCTTTTCTTAGCACTTTTTAAAACCAGTCCCCATCGCCCGCCCCCGCACGCCACCCCGCAATCACTGCGCCTGCTGCGGGAAACGAGCGCGGATCGCCCGGCAGCCGTCGCCGAATTGCACACTAACTAGTGCATTGCGGTAGGCGACTGCGGCGAGCACAAGATGTAGGGGGTGCAACTTTGGAGGGCGCTGTCTCCTATCCCGTCAACGGGACACCGCTGTCCGTGCGATCGGCATACGCGTCAATTTTCTCACCCCTTCTGTACCCTCGTGTCGCGCCTGCAACGGTACAATTGGCGTGAATCCGATGAGACCCACCTTCCACCCCAGCAAACCAAAACCAAAACCGCGATTGCTGGGGGCCCCGGTAATGGCCGCGCTGCTGCTGGGCATTCTTGCGGGCGTTTCCGTCGCTCAGGAAGCGGGAGCGCCGCTGGAGATCGTCACCGAAAGGACGCTGCCCCAAGCCATCCTCTCGGCGAGTTACGAAGCCAAGCTGACCGCGAAGGGCGGCGTGCCGCCGCGAAGCTGGGCGGTGATCGCCGGCGCGCTGCCCCCCGGTCTTAACCTGGACCCGGTCTCCGGCACGATCTCCGGCGCCCCTACGGCCCTGGGCCTGTTCCGGTTCGCGGTGGAGGTCAGCGATTCCGACGATCCGGCGGACACCCGCACCCGGGAGTTCACGCTGCCCGTGATCTCTGCTCTGGTAGTCGAGTGGAAAAGCCCTCCTGCGGTGACGCAGGACGGTATCGCCGGATCCGTAAAGCTCGCCAACCAGACCGCCGACGACGTTGACCTGACGATGATCGTGGTGGCGGTGAACGAGATTGGCAAGGCCTTCGCGCTCGGCTACCAGCGATTCACATTCGCCGCACAGAGCACGATTCCGGAGATCCCCTTTGGCTCCGGACTGCCACGCGGGAGCTACATCGTGCACGTGGACGTGATCGCCGAAGTGCCGGAGCGCAACGCCATAGACCGCGCGCGCCTGCAAACGTCGGCGCCGCTCGAAACGCACTAGAAGCCTGGTTCCACCCCTGTGCCTCCCAAGCCGGGAGACACAAGGATGGGGCACCCTCAGTCGCGGTCTTCGTGGTGGTCATCGTCCTCACCGATGCCCGGGATGCGCGCTCGGATCTTGGACACGGTGTAATGCCGCACCTGGGCACACCACTGCGAATCCACCGTCGGCAGCCCAAAGATGCGCAGGTCGAGTCCCAGGTTGGTTACGTAGAGCCACTTGCCGTCGGCGCTGAACGCCGGGCTTGCCGGGAAGAGCAAGCCCTGCGGCACGCCATGCTGACTCACGCCTTCGAAGTCGCCCAGCTTGGCGATGACTTTTCCCGTCTTGTCCACGACTACGATCTCGTCTGCCTGGTTGGCGGCAACCCAGATGTTGTCGTCCTTGTCAATGGCGATGCCGTCCGCGCCATTGATGCTGTTGACGAACACGGAGGGCGTCCCCGGGGCGCCCGTGCTGGAATTGAACGGGATCTTCACCAGCGTGTCATTGCCGGTGTTGGCCACAAACAGCGCGTCTCCAGCGTTGTTGAACTCCAGGCCATTGGCGCCGAAGGGAGGCACGCCGCTCGTCCGGAGCGAGGCGTCGTTGACCCAGGCCGTGCCGGCGTGGCCGCAAACCGCGTCGCACTTCCAGATGATTCCCTGGAAGGAATCCGACACGTACACATTGCCATTCTTGTCGAAGGTCAGGGCGTTCAGACCCGCGCCGCCGGTCACCGTCATGAACACGGATGAGTTACCGCTGTGCGGATCCACACGGAAGACCTGAGAAGAACCGCCTCCGCCCGCCGCCGAATCGAGAACGAGAAGCTCATGCGTTGTCGGATGGAATGCCAGGCCGAGCAGAAACGGCGTGGAACCCTGGACGGTTACATTTCGAAGCAGGTGGCCGTTGGGGTCGAAGACATAGAGCTGGCCGTGTCCGCCGACGGAACCCGAGCTGTTAAAACCGAAGGTGGCGACGTACACGTTGCCGTCCGGGCCCACCGTCAGGCCCTCTGGCCCTGTTGCTCCGTTCGGGAGGATGGCAAAAATCTCAGCACGCGTACGATGCCAGGCCCCGGCCGGCACCGCAACATAGAGCACAAAGAAAGCTGCCACGATTCCCAGCAGCCGTCTGTTCTTTCTCATGGAAGTCATTCCTCCTCTGGTCTCACGCGGCTGACCGAAGCGCGCGAGGGAAACACTGCCGCCATCGCAGGGGAGGAGCGCGAGGTGGACGCGAATGGCTGGCACAGCCCGTGAGTGCGGCGCAATCTATGCCGTTCGAAGAGCGTTGTCAAGGCAGATATACCCGCAATCCCCGAGTTGCACCCTTCGCTGTGACCGCTGGAACTGCACAATGTTTGGAGGATTGACGCTGCTCCGGTCGCGGCGTAGGGTGCGGGTTGGCAATCCAGCCTCCGCCGTCTGCTACGACGGGATCCTTAACTGTCCAGCCTAAAGGAGGCCGATATGTTCACACGGTTGGTTGAGATCAACACCAAGTATGGCAAGACCAAGGAAGTCGCCGAAATGATCCAGGAGAAGGTGCTGCCCATTCTGAAGAAACAGCCGGGCTTCATCGATGAGATCGTGCTCCTGTCGACGACCGAACTGAATCGCATCGTGGCCCTCAGCTTCTGGAAGACCGCCGAAGATGCCGAGCTGTATCGGCGCGAGCATTTCCCCAAGGTGGAGGAGCTGCTGAAACCGATGCTCGAGGTCACGCCCAGGATCCTCACCTTCGACGTTGAGCTGTTTACCACGCATAAGATCGCCATGGGCAAGGCTGCATAGAAGAAGACCAGGGCGATCGGAGGGCGAGCCTCGCGAGGCTCGCCCTTTTTGCTTTCCAGGATCCGACGGAATGCTGGCGAGGGAAGCCCGTTACTCGCCCAGGCGGCCGGCAGCAGCGCGCAACATCCGCCGGTAAAGGGCGACCTCTTGCTGCTCACTCGGGTCGGCCGGGAGGAATTCCACTCCATAGCGGTTCCCGGTAACATTGCGCACCAAACCCTGAACCCGCACCGGCAGCCACGCATAGGGAGGAGTGAACTCGACCTGCACCCGATTGCCCACCTGGAGTGACGCGGCTAGGTCGAGGGCCATTCCACCCTCATTCATCGCAGTCCCGCGTCCGGTGAACTCCAGGTCGCGGGCGTTGCGCCGCAGCAAAACGCGCGCCGGCACGTCGAAGCGGAAGCGAGGCCACCGTCGCGCCGGGGTAAACCCCTCCCCCGACTTGGGTTTCGGTGTCACCGGGACAAGCGTACGTCCAGCGCGTTCCCGCCACAAATTACCAAAGTGTGCCAGGCCGGAAATGCAGCCAGGCGCCGCGGCTGCCGGACGGCAGAGGGCGTCATTCGTCGCGCGCAGCACGGCACGCCGCACAAGGGCAGACCTCGCGCAGGAAGTCCCAGGAATAGTCGCCGTCGCGGTGGCCGTCGTCCCAGTGAAAGCGGAGCGCGTACTTGCCCACCGGCTCCGCCTTCAAGGCCCGCACCGGCGCACCCAGCGTCCCCAGATCGTCGAGGCGCCAGGAACGAGCAGCCCCCGGCTGCAAGCCCTGGGCGGCCCGGCGCGCCGAACAGGCCGCGCACGGACAGACCGAACGCAAGTAGGAAAAACCATAGTGGCTGCGATGACCGTCATTCCACTCGATGTCCACACCCAGGCCGGATGCGAGCTGCACCTCGACCGACTTCGGTTCTGCGCTGCGAGACATGACGGAGGAAGATTGTAATGCGTGAGCCGAGGTATCTTGTCCGGCGCCCTGCCGCGTGCTGTAATGGCGTGCCTCGGCAAAATGACCAGCGACTCCAGCCCCATGCCCTTGACCTCCTTCACCGGTCCGGCGTTGGAACTTGATTTTCCTGACCTGCACATCGGTGTGGCCGAGTATGAAGAGGGACCTACCGGGGCAACCGTGTTCTACTTTCCCGCAGGCGCCATGGCCGCCGTGGACGTCCGTGGCGGGGCGGCGGCTACGGTCAACACCGAGCGACTGCGCCTCGGTCACGAGCGTCCCACGGTACGGGCCGTGGTTTTTGCCGGCGGCGCCAGCTTCGGCCTGGAAGCGGCGGCCGGCGTGATGTCAGAGCTGCTTGCGAGGGATCGCGAGGTCACCCACTGGGAGCGCGTGCCCACCGTCACCGGCGCAGTGGTGTATGACTTCCGCCACCGTTCCAACGCGATCTATCCGGACAAAGAGTTGGGAAGAGCGGCGCTCAAGGCAGCGCGTCCCGGGTACTTTCCGCTTGGAGGCCGTGGCGCCGGACGATGCGTGCACGTGGGCAAACTCTTCGGCCCGCGCTACATGGAATCGGCCGGCCAGGGCGGAGCCTTTCGCCAGGTTGGCCGCACGAAGATTGCCGTCTTCACCGTGGTCAACGCCGTGGGAGCCGTCGTGGATCGCCAGGGGCGGGTGGTGCGCGGCAATCGTGCGCCCGAATCCGGCCTGCGCACCAGCTTTGCCGCCGACCTGCTCGACGGCGCCGGCCAGCGCAAACGTCAACTGGACACCACGCCCGGCGTGCCTCTCGAGAACACCACGCTTACTTTGCTGGTCATCAATCGCCGCATGCGGCACCTGGAGCTGGGACGCCTGGCGATCCAGACCCACACGTCGATGGCCCGCGCCATCCAGCCCTTTCATACCGAGCATGACGGCGACGTGCTGTTCGCGGTCAGCACTGGCGAGTTGGAGGACAGCGACGTGGCGGTTAACGATCTCGCCATCCATGCCGGCGAGGTGGCATGGGACGCCGTGCTCAACAGTTGGGGACAGGCCTGAAGAAAGGCACCGCAGGGCCAAGACTCTAGTCTGCCCTCCCGGGTTTTGCTCGCCAGTCTTCTTCGTGATGCCCAGCGACTTGGGATCCGGCAGGCCGTACCCTGGGAGAAAATCGGCCATGAGTACGCCCCCCGCAGCTCGGCCATCGAAACCTTCCCCGCGCCCGGAAGCGTTCGGGCCCCAGCCTGGTTCCCGTCGGGGGCTGATATGGGAAGTGGCTACCGGCTACGGCCTGCTCCAGGCCGCGTTGTGGACCGAGGGCGAACTGCGCTGGATCTGGGCAATGGGAATTGTGCTGTGGATCGTAGGCGTGACCGCGTATCACCGGCCCACGCTGCGACAGCTCGGAATCGGCTGGACGGGATTCGCGGCATCGCTGTGGTTTGCAGGACTGGCGGTGGCGGCTGGTGCGGCAATACTCTTCGGCGCGCACCTGGCTGGAACCCTGCATCTTGGGGCGTTGCAGGGTACGCTACTGGAGATAGCCACGAGCTACCTGATCTGGACCCTGCAGCAGCAGTTCATCCTGCAATCGTTCTTTTTCCTGCGGCTGGAGCAGTTGCTCGGCGGCAGGAAGGCGGTCTGGGGCACGGCTGGTCTTTTCGCCCTGGCTCACTTCCCCAACCCCGTGCTGCTTCCCGCAACTCTGGTTGCCGGGCTTGTGTTCTGCCAGCTCTTCCGTCGTTATCGCAACATCTACACGCTGGCGATCGCCCAGGCAATTCTGGGCATGTGTCTGGCGGCGGCCCTACCCGACGCGCTTCACCACCACATGCGCGTGGGGATTGGCTATTTAGGATGGGTCTCGCGTTAGCAGCCCGAGCTCGCGGGCTTCCTCCCGCAACTTCTTCGCCTTGGCTCCCAGGAACAGCAGGTATCCGATGTGGATCACCCAGGTCGCGGCGTAGGCGATATAGAGATTCGTGATACTGCGGATCATCCTGTGAAACTCCCTTCCGCCCGGCCGACAGCCTTGAGCGCGTGCGCCTCATCGAGTTGCTGGCGGACGATTTCCAGCCGATAGCGC
>DATKLD010000245.1:0-4212 GCA_035542595.1 Terriglobales bacterium | reverse complement strand
TCCACGGCCTCCAGATGGCTGGGATTCGACACCAGATGGATGTGGACTTTGCGCCCATTGCTGGCCGCATAGTCGCCGGTGGCGCCGATGTGATACTTGACGTCGCCGCCGCCCAAGACGCTGCGTGGATCCACGTCTTCGAAGCCGGCGAAGATCTCCTCCGGCGGACGATTGACGATATGCGCCATCACGTTCAACCGTCCGCGATGGCTCATTGCCAGCACCGACCACTCCGCTTCGTGCTCGGCCGCGCTCTCGAGAATCTGGTCGAGCAGTGGAATCAGTGCGGTAACACCCTCAAGCGAAAAGCGCTTGGTCCCTAGATACCGCGCCTGCAGGACCTGCTCAAAGATCTCGACGCGTATCAGCCGTTCGAGGATACGGTCGCGATCCAGCGACGGCGGCGGACTTTCCAGCCGCTGCTCGATCCAGCGCCGACGCTCTGGATCAGGCAGATGCATAAACTCCGCACCGATCGTCCCACAGTAGCAGCGGCGGGCTTGCTCGGCGTCCGGGCCGCGGAGATCTAGGTCTGGATAAAGTTCCGGCTTGAAAAACCCGAGCGGATCGAGGTCCGCCTCCAGGTATCCCCAGCGGCGGAACAGATCGAAGACCTGCTCCTTTTCGAGCGTGGCGGTTGGGACAGGCATCTTCTTAACGATGCGCGCCAGGAGCGCCGGGACTCATCAGCCCCAGGCCTTATCCGTAGGCGTGCACGTGCTCCGGTTTGACGCGGTACAGGACGCGCACTTCGCCCGGCTGCCGGTACGGGTACTTATCCACGCCCAGGTACTTCTTCGCCAGCTTATCGATATGCTGGTCGGCGCCTTTCTCGGTGATGTCCACCACCCGGCCGCGGACCTCGAGATAGCGGTAGGGATTGTCGGGGTCCATGAGCGTGAGCGTGACACGCGGATCGCGGCGAACATTCTTGTCCTTCACGCGGCCACGCGCCGAGTTGAAAATCACGTTGCTGTCATCGACATCGACCCAGACCGGCGTCACCTGGACATCGTCGTTGGGCATCCGCGTGGCCAGGCTGGCAAAAGCGCGCTTGTTGAACAGGTCGCGGTATTTTTCCGGGATCGTCGCAGCAGCCATGGATCTCCTTTCAGAGGGCGCGAGAAATGCCCTTGCGCGGAAACCTCCGGCGCGAAGAAACGGCAACAATTCTAGCGCAACGGAAGACGAACCTGCCGCTCCGCGCTCAGATCACCGGCAGGGCCGGGCTGATGACAAACCGCAGCTTCTCGTGCGCGCGCCGCAAGGCACTCTCCACAAGTTCAGGAGACGCGCCACGCGCAAAAATGAAGCCCAGATAGCTCGCGCGCTCGGGCAGCGGCACCAGCTTCTGGGATTCCTTCGCGGTGATCACAATGTCCTCAATCGCATCGACGACGCGCGCCTCATCAACGCCTTGCGTTTCCTGGTAGAAGCCGGCTTCGGGAATGGGGATCATCATCACCCCGGAAGCCGCATCTTCACGATAGATGCGCGAAACGTCCAAACCAAGCATCAGCCGGATGAGCAGCTCTTCCAGCGAAACGTTTTTATCCACCAGCGGAATCTCGAAGCGCAGTGCGCGCGAGCACAGGCCGCCGATCGAGCGCGCCGCCACTTCCATCACCCAGATATCCGCGGCATTGATCCGCAGCTCTGTGTGTACCGGCCCGTGGTAGAGCCCCAGCGCGGCGACTGATTCAGCCAGGGTCTCGAGGACTCGCTGCTGTGTTTCGTGCGCCAGGCGCGACGGAGTGACGTAAATCGTCTCTTCGAAGAACGGCCCAGTCAGCGGGTCGGGTTTGTCGAAGATGGCGAGCACACGCAGACGGCCACGGTCCACGATGGCTTCTACCGCGATCTCGACGCCTTCGATGTAGGTCTCCACCTGAATAAAGTTGCTGGTTTCCTCACGCAGCACGCCGACTTCAGGACTCTTCAGCAGAGCGCGTATGCGCTCAAAAGCGCGGACGAATTCTTCGGGCGTGTCGGCGCGGATCACGCCACGGCTGCCCGAGAGCGCCAGCGGCTTGAGGACTCGCGGGACATCCATCTTGATTGCGCCCGTGGCCAGAAGTTGCCGGGGATCGGAATCCAGCGGAACACGAACGTAGTCCGGGACCTTGAGTCCAGCCGCGCGCAGCCTGCCGCGAGCGAGATATTTGTCGCGACAGGCCTCAGCCGCAGCCGGTGGATGATTGAGCAAGCCGAGAGCCTTGCTGGCAAGCGCTGCAGTTTCCGTCGCCCGATCGCCAATCTGGACGATGGCGGCGAAAGGCCGCTCACGCGCGACTTCTACGATTTTGCGAGCGTTCTCCTCCGGATTCTCGAACCGCAGGGGGATCGCACTGTCTCCCCAAGGGTCATCGAGCACATGGCAGCGATCGGTGCCAAATACGGTTTCCAATCCCAGCTTGTTCGCCGCATCTGCAAACGACTGCGCCTGGTAGCCGGTGGTCGTGCAGAGAAGCAAGACGCATGGACTGGGTGCTGTCGACAATCTTTGTCTCCGAAGAGCTTATTTGTGAGACCTAAGACCAACGAGCAGGTCTGTCTTTCGCCGCGCCGGACTCAGCAAAGGCATTGAATAAACCACGGCGATGCGAGAAAACTAGGCGTAGCTTACAAGCCAATGCCGCAATACGAGCACTACGAAATTTGGATACGGGATGGGGACGATTGGACCCTCAAATCGTGTTGGCGCGAGGTGGACGTGGGGTTGGCGGCCGCTCGAGCGCTCACGAGGCCGGTGCGCATCATCCGTGTTGTGAGTGATGGCAACACGGCCGTGGAGCGTCAGGTGGTGGCAGAACTGGGCACGACTCGTAAGGAGCAACATCGGGGCCACCCAGAGTGACTCTTTCCCACCGGGCAAGCAGTCTTGCGGATCAGCCTTCCGCGCTCAGCCGCGCAAGGTGAACAGGTTGTGCTTCAGGATGCACCACAGTATGCGTCTCTCCGTCCGATCTTCCTGCTTTCCCTGGCGAAGGTCATCAATCAGGTTAACCTGCGCCCGCCTGGCGCACCCGCTCGCGCAACTTGAAGCGCTGGATCTTGCCGGTAGCGGTCTTGGGAAGTTCGCTGACGAACTCCACCCAGCGCGGCTTCTTGAACGGCGCCAGCTTGCCGGCCACGAAATCCTGCAGTTCGCGTGCGGTTTTTTCGTCACCGTTCCCGTCCGGTTCCAGGACGACGAACGCCATCGGTTTGACGAGGCGCTCAGCGTCCTCACGTCCGATCACTGCTGCTTCGCGCACCGCCGGATGTTCCACCAGCGCCGCCTCGATCTCCACCGGGCTGACCCACTGCCCCGAGACCTTCAGCATGTCGTCGGAGCGGCCCGCGTACCAGAAGTAGCCCTCGGCGTCCTGGTAGTACTTGTCGCCGGTGCGGATCCAGTGGCCTTCAATTGTCTGCTTGGTCTTCTCGTGCTTGTTCCAGTAGCAGGCGCAGGTGCTGTCCCCGCGGACGAAAAGACTGCCGGTTTCTCCCGCAGCTAGAGGCTGATTGTTCTCGTCGAGGATACGCGCCTCGTAGCCGGGGACCATCTGCCCGCTCGATCCCGGCCGCGCGGCCCCGCGGCGGTTCGAGATCACAATGTGGAGCAGCTCCGTCGAGCCCAGTCCATCCAGGATCTCCACTCCGAAGCGCTGCTTGAAGCGCTCGAAGACCGCCGGCGGCAGCGACTCACCCGCCGACACGCCATTGCGAATGGAAGAGAGGTCGAATTCGGCGCCTTCCCGGCGATGAGCCAAGAGCGCAACGTAGTTGGTCGGGACGGAGTAGAACAGCGTGGGGCGATGGCGCTCGATCACGGCATAAACGTTCGGCGGCGTGGGCGGGCCCGGCCACAGGATGCTGGTCGCCCCCACCGACAGCGGGAAGTACAGGCCGTTTCCCAACCCGTAGGCGAAGAACAACTTGGCCACACTGAAGCAGCGGTCGCGCGCGGTGATGCCAAGAATCCCCTGGCCGTAAAGCTTAGAAGCGACGGGGATGTCGTGCTGCAGGTGCACGCAGCCCTTGGGAAAGCCGGTGCTTCCGGAGGAATATAACCAGAAAGCCGCATCGTCCGGGCTGGTCGGTTCTGCCTCCAGCTTCGGGCTGGCCTTGGCGATCAAGTCAGCGAACGAGTGAGCGCCCGCGGGCGCATTGCCAACTACCATGATGTCGCGCAGGTAGCGCAGCCGCTCGCGCGGAATGGCCTGCACC
>DATKLD010000244.1:0-3919 GCA_035542595.1 Terriglobales bacterium | reverse complement strand
GCGGCCACACCCTGAGTGCCGCCGCGGCGGCGGCCACGCTGTCGCACATGCCGTACCAGCGCGGCCAGTTCTGGGTGCGCCGTTTTCGGAGCCAGGCCGAGCGTCTATGCGCCGCCCTGGCAGCGCTCCTCGCCCCACCTTCGGCGCCAAACTTCGTTTCCGGGGCCCTGCTCATGTTGCAGTCCATCGGTTGGATCGCCGCCCACCGCTTCCTGTTTGCCGACCTGCGGGTACACCTGCTGGGCTGGCCGGCCTTTCTCGCTCCGAACGGACGTCTCGCCGCGCTGCGTCCGGCGGCGCCGCGCGGCTGAGAGTCCCCACACAGCTTTTGCCTGGAGCCGGCGAGGCTACGGCCTTATGCTTCTGGCTCAGGAGGTCATCCGAATGGATGCCAAGGCCGAAAAAACCGCCCTGTTCCGCTTCGGCGTAATCGCGCCGCTCGTGCTGGAGCCGTTGCCGCGCGGCGAACTCACGCGCCGAGCCGAGGAAATCGCCGGCCGCCACTACGAGATCCCCGGTTCCCAGCGCACGTCCATTTCGGTGGACACGCTGCTGGATTGGGCGCTCCGCTATCGCAACGGCGGGTTCGAAGCTCTCGCGCCACAACCCCGCCAGGACCGGGGACAACCGCGCACCATTACGCCGCAACTCGCCGATCTGATCGAACGCCTTAAGCGCGAAAACCCGCATCGCACCGGCACCACGTTGTTACGGGAACTGGCCCTGTCGGCGGGCAAGGACGTGGCCGCAATCTCCGCCTCCACGCTCTACCGCTTCCTCAAACAGCGCGGTCTCTCCGAACGCCAACTGCTCGCTCCACCGGCGCACAAGAAGTTCGAAGCCGAACACAGCAACCAGATCTGGCAATCGGACATGCTCTATGGCCCCTATGTCCGACGCCCTGGCGGCGGCAAAATGCAGGCCCTGCTGCACGCCATTCTCGACGACGCCAGCCGGCTCATCCCGCATGCTCAGTTCTACGCCAGCCAGGGCCTGGACGCCTGCCTGGACTGCCTGCGCCAGGCGGTGGCGGCTCGGGGCGCCCCGATCCGACTCTACATGGACAATGCCAAGATCTATCGCAGCCCGCAACTGGCAAGGATCTCGGCATCCATCGGCATGCTCATCGTGCACACGCCTCCGTATCAGCCTGAGGGACGCGGAAAAATCGAACGGTTTTTCCGCTCGTGTCGGGAACAATTTCTGAACAACTTGGATCGCGAACAAACGCTCTCGTTGGAAGAACTGAACGACCGCCTGTGGGCCTGGCTCGACGTTTATCACCGCACCGAGCACAGCGCGCTGGGAACCACGCCCCTGCTGCGTTGGCAGCGCGATATCGAGCACATCCGCCAACTGCCTCCCGCCACCGACTTCCGCCGTCTCTTCTTCCATCGTCTGGATCGCGTGGTGCGCCGCGACTGCACTTTCCTGCTGCAAAATCGCTTCTACGAGGTGCTGCCCCATCTGGCCGGCGAAACCATCGAAGCGCGCTTCGATCCTCTCGACCCCGCGGTGGTGGAGATCTATTTCCAAGGCCAACTCGAAGGCACGGCGCGGCTCGTCGATCCGGTCGTCAATGGTCAGTTGCCCTCGGCCAAACCATCCAAAGGGGCGGAATCCCAGCCCACCGGCATCAACTTCGTGGATCTGCTCATAAAGAAAAAGGACGAGGAGTAACCGCCATGGTAGAAGCCTTCTTCGGTTTCAAAAAGACTCCGTTCAGCGACAGCCCCGATCCCAAGCAGTTGTTTGCTTCCCAGGCCTGGAACCAGGTCAAGGCGCGCCTCCAGTTCCTGGTCGATCATCATGGCACCGGCCTGCTGACCGGCGAAGTGGGCGCCGGTGAATCGACCGCGGCCCGCACCTTCACCGCCGGGCTCAATCCCAACCTCTATAAGATCCTGTATCTGCACTGGACCTCGGGATCGGCTTTGGATCTGCTCCGCCAAATCGCCCTGGAACTGGATCTGGAGCCGGCGCACTACCGCGGCGACCTGGTGCGCCAGATCTCCCAAGCCATCGTGCATCTCAACCAGAGCAAAAAGCAGCATCCCATTCTCATCTGCGACGAAGCGCAACTGCTGCGCCATCCTGCCCTGGAACAGTTACCTCTGCTGCTGAACTTCGACATGGATTCGTCCCACTACCTGACCTTGCTACTGGTGGGAGAACCCCTGCTGCGCCGCACCCTGTCCCTACAGATGCACGAACCCTTGCGCCAGCGCATCGCCGTGCAGTATCACTTGGACGGACTCTCGCGCGAGGAACTGGACGCCTATCTTGTCCATCAACTCAAAGCCGCCGGCGTCACGCAGCCGCTGTTGGATGAGACCGCGCGCCAGGCCCTCTACCAAGCCACTAAAGGCATTTTGCGCAAGGTCAACAAACTGGTCCTGACCGCCCTCCGGCTGGCCGCGACGCGCAAAGCCGCCACGGTGGACGAAGCCATCTTGCTGGACGCCACCAGCGAGGCGCTGCTATGACTAACTCCCCGGGGGCCACGGTCCTCTCGCTGGCTCAGCTTCTGGAACGGCAGCCCCCATCTCCGCCGCCCTGTCTGGTGGAACCGGGCCTGTTGCCGGCGCAGGGCATCCTGTTTGTCGGCGGGGAGCCGAAGGTCGGCAAATCCCTGTTGGTGGCGAACCTCGCGCTTTCGCTGGCGGCCGGCTCGGATCGGCTGGGCTTTCCGGTACCGGCTGCGCGCCGCGTGCTCGTTTGCCAGTTCGAGTTGCCGATCCCGCAGTTTGTCGGCCGTCTGGCCACCATGCGGCGGTTGATGGGTTCGGCCGCAGATCAAAACCTTTTCATTGATACCCGCGCTACCGGCCATCTGCTCAGCGCACCGCAAGGTCTGCAACACTTCCTCACGGCCGCGCAGGCGGCTGCCGCGGAGATCATTATCCTGGACCCGCTGTATTCCACGCACGACCAGGATGAAAACGACACCCGCGCCATGGCCGCTTTGTGCCAGAGCCTGTTACGCTTGCGCGAGGCTTCCCGAGCCGCGTTGATCGTGGTTCACCACGTGCGCAAATCCATCGGCCGTTACGAGATTGGCAGCGCCTTCCGCGGCTCCAGCGCCCTGCATGCCGTTGGCGACAGCTACCTCCTGCTGACGCGACCTTCGCCCCAGTTCAACACCGTCGAACTCCGTTTCCAGTTTCGTTATGCGGCCCCGCAGCCGCCACGCTTGCTCCAACTCAATTCCTCCGCCCTGTGGTTCTCCGCTGCGGGGGTGCCGCCGGCGGCGGTGGCCGCCGACCGCCGCAAGGTGGAATCTGCCGACGTGCGGCAGGCGTTGACGGATCTGGGAGCGCAAGCTCGTTACAACCAACTTCGCCAGCAAATCATGACGCTGACCGATTGCTCCAAACGCACAGCGCAGATGGCCATCACGGCGGCCTGCCAACAAGGCTCGATCGTGCAGACCGATGGCCATTACTGCCTGCCGGGGTAGTGCACGCGGTTGCTGGCAGCAAGATCCGCCGGGGTCGCGCCCGAGCGGATGCCCAAGGCCGATGCGACGGAACTGGCTCCGAAGAAATCGGCTCACCCCTCCGGTGCGGCACGCCCGGCCGGAGGGGTCCTACCTGTTACCCTGACCCTTCCTACGCTGCTATTTCCTGTTTGCTGTTTCAGCGGTTGGATCTTAAACCAAGAGTCCCATTTCTTTGGTGAAGCTCCCGAGCAGAGGCCTTGGGCAACAAAACGCGAAAATCGCCCGGCCGCCTTTGCCGGGCGTTCCTTTTGAATCTTTCGGGCCTTGGGATACTTCTGTTCTGCCTATACCCGCGAGTATCCTATCCCGCTTTGGCAGGCGTTCCTTACGAAGAGCGCAACTCGCAGCCTGTGATTCTGAGAAACCCGCCGGAAAAGACCGTGAGAGCGTCGGGGGGAAAGATCGTGACGCGTTACA
>DATKLD010000243.1:0-4910 GCA_035542595.1 Terriglobales bacterium | reverse complement strand
GGCGCCTCGCTGAACTTCTTGCCCACGCCCGACTCGAAGCCAAGGCCTTCGCAGACGGCGTAGGCCGTCGAAATGGGCAAAATCGAGGCCGCGAACAGCGACGCATTGAACAGCCCGACGGCGAAAAGGATGTACGCATAGTTTCCAGCCAGCGGCTTGAGCGCCTGGGCGGCGTCCGCCCCGTTGCGGATCTCGAACATGCCGTGGGCGAAAAGTGTGGCCGCGCAGGCCACGATGATGAACCAGGCCACGATATCGGTGAAGATGCATCCCGAGACCACATCCAGCCGCGAAGCCCCGTACTGCCGCGCGGTGATCCCCTTTTCTACCACTGAAGCCTGCAGGTAGAACTGCATCCAGGGGGCGATGGTGGTTCCCACCACGCCGATCACCATATAGAGATAGGCGGACTGCGAGAACACCAGCAGGGACGGCGGCTTCACCGTGGCCATCAATGCCAGGCTCCACTCCGGCCGCGCGATCAGCCCCGCGACGATGTAGGTGACATAAACGAACGAGGCCACCAGAAAGATCTTCTCCACGCTCTTGTACGTGCCCCTCACCACCATCAGCCAGACGATCACCGCGCATACCGGCACGCTGATGTGTTTCGGTATGCCGAACAGCTCCAGACTGAGGGCCACTCCGGAAAACTCTGCCAGCACATTGCCGAAGTTGGTGATCACCAGGCCCACCATCATGAAGAAGGTGATGCGGAAGCCGAACTCCTCGCGGATCAGGTCGCTCAGGCCCTTGCCGGTGACCGCGCCCATGCGCGACGCCATTTCCTGCACCACGATCAGGGCCAGTGTGGTGGGGATCATGGTCCACAGCAGCAGGTAGCCGAACTGGGCACCGGCCTGGGAATAGGTGGTGATGCCGCCGGCATCGTTGTCCACGTTGGCAGTGATGAATCCGGGACCCACTACCGCCATGAAGATCAGGATCCGGGTCTTCCAAAGCCTCAGCCATCTCTTCATCGCACGTTCGCATGCAGGGAGTCAAAAGCCAGTCAGGATAAATGGGAAGAGATAACTACAGGAAGGGCAGAAAGAGAAAAATAGGGTGCTAGCCCACATCCCAGGGCTTACGCCCTGCTCTTCCGGCAAATCAACCGTAGGTCCTCACGCTTGTCCCTCCGGGACTGCGCCAGGATGACAATCCTGCCTGCTGCGCCTACAGCTTGCTGCGCAGCAAGCTGATCACATCGTCGGCCGTGATGACTCCCGTCAGCACACCATGGTCGTCCACCACCGGCAACATCAGCAGGTTGTACTTATCGAACAACTCCGCGACTTCTTTCTCTTTGGCGCCGGCGAGGCAGGAGATGGCCGGCTCGGGCGCGAGGCTCGACAAAGGGGTGCCGGCGGAAGCGAGCACCAGACTGGCCAGCGGGACTGTTCCCGCCAGCTTGTTGTCCTTATCCACCAGGAAGATGGTGCTCACACTCTCGATGCCACCTTCGAACTTGCGCAGGGCCTCGATGGCGTCATTCACCGTGGCGGTGGGCGGAAGCGCCAGGTAGTCGGTGGTCATACGGCCGGCGGCGGTGTTTTCCTCGAACTCCAGCAGCTCGGAGATCTCCTCGCGCTCCTCCGGCTGCATTTCCTCAAGAATCTTCTCCGTCTGCTCCTCGGGCAGGTCAGCGAGCAGATCGGCGGCGGCGCCAGGGTCCATCTCCTCGACAATATCGGCGGCGCGATCGGAATCAAGCGACTGGACGATGGAAACCTGCAGCTTGGGATCGACTTCCTCCAGCGCCTCGGCCGCCACTTCCTCGTCCAGGGTTTCGAAGACGGCCTCGCGTTCGGCGGGCGCCAGCTCTTCCACGATGTCGGCGATATCTGCGGGATGCAGCTTGGCCAGCCGCTCGTGTTCGATCTTCAGCTTCACCCGCCGTGCCGGATCGGTCTCGATCAGGTCGACGAATTCCCAGGGAATGACGCGCGGCGGCAGCTTCTGGGTGAGCGCGTGCAGAGCGCCCGCAGGCACGATACCCTTCAGCAGACGCCGCACCGCCCCCCGCGCGCCCACGTCCACTTCGCCAACTTTCAGAGCCGGGTGGTGGTTCACCTTCTCCTCGCGGAAGTCGAGGTCATTCACCCGCACCACCTTGCGGCCGTGCACGTCAATGATCTGCTGGTCGAGCAGGTCGCGTCCCAGCAGCAGCATGCCTTCGGCGCTGGTGAAGGGCGCCCATTGCTCGGCGGACACGTTGGCCTGCACCGCTTTGCCGCCTATCTCCGCCAACTGTTCCGGCGGCAGCAGCCGGTCTCCCTGTTTGGTCTTGACGATCAGCGCGCAAACCCGTGCGGGATCAGCCTGCGGGCACACTGCCACCTCACGCACGCGGCCCTGACTCTGCCCGGCCGGGTCGAGCACGGGCGCGCCCAGCAGCTCCGAAAGGGAAAGCGACGACATCGGAGGCAGAATACCGGAGACGCCAGGCTGAATCCAGCATTGTCGCGACCCAGTTGACATTTGCAGGTCCCCCCTTCAAACTGTCGCATTCTTGGTGGGCGTACAGGCACACTGGTATAAATAACTTGAAGATGACCGCCAATCGGGTCTCCTATACCCTCGATTCGTCGCTGCAAAGCGTGAACATGGCCGAGGAGACGGCACAGCTGATTGCCGCCAAGGCGGGTTTCGATGAAGACAACTGTCTGAAGATTTCCATGGCGGTGCGTGAGGCTGCGATCAATGCCGTGCTTCACGGCAACGCTTATGATCCCAGGAAGAAGATGACTATCGCCTTCGAGAACACCGGCCAGGCCCTGGTGATTACCGTTACCGACCAGGGCAAGGGTCTGGACGTGAACAATGTCCCGGACCCCACTACGCCGGAGAATCTGCTCAAACAGTCCGGGCGTGGCATTTTCATTATGCGATCATTCATGGACGAGGTTCGCGTCCGGCTGCTCGAGCCAGGCACGGAGGTCACCATGGTTAAGAACGTCAGCGGCTCCGCCGTCAATCATAAGGAGGCTTCAAAGTGAGCATGAAAACCAGTACCCGGCAGGTGAGCGGCGTCACCATCGTCGACCTCAGCGGACGCATCACGCTGGGGGAGGGAAGCGTTCTGCTGCGCGACCTGGTGCGCGATCTGGTCACCAAGGGCCAGCGCAGGATCCTGCTAAACCTGGGCGACGTCACCTACATTGACAGCTCCGGCATCGGCGAGCTGGTCAGCGCCTTTACCACCGTGCGCAATCAGGGCGGCGAACTCAAGCTGCTCAACCTGACCAAGAAGGTCCACGACCTGCTGCAAATCACCAAACTTTACACCGTCTTCGACGTGAAGGACGACGAAGCTACGGCGGTAGCTGCGTTCAAGTAGGATTCTCTCCGGCGGGGCCTGCTGCGGGGTGTAGACGCGCCCAACCTGCATGCTGCGTCTCTACGTGTCTTTTTTCCCGAGACAAACGGCCTCTAGCGTCGCCAGAGCGGTCCTTCTACACTCGCGGACCCTATGCGCTTTCCCTGGATCCTCGTCCTCGCCACCTGCGCCTCGGCCACTTGCGTCCCGATAGAGGAAGCGTCCAAGCACGTCGGCAGGAACACGTGCGTTCACGGCAAGGTCTTGAGCGTTGCCGCCACCCCTGGCGGCACGCACCTGTTGCGTTTCTGCGAAGAAGGACGGGATTGCAGCTTCTCAGCGGTCGTCTTCCGCAGGGACCTGCGCCAGGTCGGCGACGTTCGCACCCTCGAAGGCAAGGAGGTAGACATCCACGGGGAGATCCGTCTCTATGAGGGCCGCCCGGAGATCATCGTGCGCGACTACCATCAACTCAGGGGCCAAGCCGCTCGATTGCCACCCATTCCCAAGAACTACGATGTGGCCAGGCAGGGCAAGTTCAGCCCCGGCCAGCGTCCCACGCATAAGCAGAAGACTACGAAGTGGAAATACCCGCGACGCGGCGCCGAGACCATTCCCGAGGTCTCACCGGACGTGGAGCAGTGAGCAACAAGTACCAAGTACCAAGTGGCAAGTACCAAGAGCAGTAAATGAGGACTGGCGTGACCTACCACTTCATAGCGGCATCGTACGATCTACCGATTTGCCGCCCTTCCCCGCAGCTCGTCAAGCGAATACTTCGTCCCCCGCCACAACACGCCGCCGTGCCACAGCGTGGACGCCATCGAGCGCAGCAGCGCGTAGCCAATGATCATGCTGTTTACAGGATGCAGCAACGCGTAGATCGGAGAGATTCGTGAAACTCGGTACATGCCGGCATACAACATCACAATGGCGACGGTCGCAGCCGCAAAGCCGGCTTTCGACCATCCCGGCGCCAGCCACAATCCGAGAAATGGCAAGACATTCAAGGCTACCAGCATCAGGCATGCACCCAGCGCGCGCGACCAGCGGTAGTGGAGGACCGCAAACAAATTTTTGTTGAGATTCTGCACGATCCCTCCCGCGCCATGGCCCCAGTGCAAAGCAAGCAGTCCCCGGCCGACCACGGTGTGCTGCGCGTAGCCGCCGGTCTTAACCAATTCGCCCAGCTTGATGTCATCCACTACCTCCAGGCGCAGCGCGCCAAAAGTCCCGACGCTCTCGTAAACGTGTCTGCGCACCAGATTGAATGACCCGAGCCCCATTGTGTCCTTCGCTTTGGGATCTGAGACCTTCCACGGCCGGTGCCCGAAGACGAAGAGCATCTGGAAGCCCGCGATCACCATGCTCTCGCCTACGGTCTTGAGCGCGTGGGTAGGAAACAGGACGAGGTGGTCGGCCTTGACTTCTTCAGCGTAGGCGATAGCGCGCCGTACCGCGTCGGAGCGCAATTTGACGTCGGCGTCGGTGAACAGGATCCAGTCTCCAGTGGCGCGCTGGGCGGCCTGCCACATGGCGTGTGTCTTGCCCAGCCAGCCGGCAGGCAGCTCTCGGATGCGCATCACTTCGA
>DATKLD010000242.1:0-6267 GCA_035542595.1 Terriglobales bacterium | reverse complement strand
GGCGCCGGCGGCTGCTTGTTCCAGCGGATCTTCTCCAGATAGTCGCGGACGTACTGCTTGTCGAACGACTCCTGGCTGCGTCCCGGCTGGTAGCGATCGGCAGGCCAGAAGCGCGAGGAATCCGGCGTGAGCACCTCGTCGGCCAGTACCACACCGCCCGCGGTACGGCCAAACTCGAACTTGGTGTCAGCGATGATGATGCCGCGCGCCGCCGCGTAGTCCGCCGCCTTCTGGTAAATCTTTAGGCTCAACTCGCGCAACTGCTCGCTCAGCCTGGGGCCGGCGCGCTGCGCCATCTCCTCGAAGCTGATGTTCTCATCGTGCCCGCTGGAGGCCTTCACCGCCGGAGTGAAGATCGGCTGCGGGAGCCGCTCCGATTCGCGCAGGCCCGGCGGCAACTGGATACCGCACACCTTCCCGTTCTCGCCATATTCCTTCCACCCCGAGCCCGCAAGATAACCACGCACCACGCACTCGATGGCGATCATGTCGGCGCGCACCACCAGCATGGAGCGTCCGCGCAATTCGTCGGCGTGGGGACGAAGCTGGTCGGGGTAGCGGTCCACGTCGGCGGTCAGCAGGTGGTTGGGCACAATGTCCTTGAGGAACTCGAACCAGAACAAGGAAAGTTGGGTCAGTACCCGCCCCTTGTTAGGGATGCCGGTGGCCAGCACATAATCGAAGGCCGAGATGCGGTCGGTGGCAACGAAGAGCAAACGCTCGTTGTCCACGCGATAAAGATCGCGCACCTTGCCGCTGGCGTACAGCTCCAGGTCGGCAAAGTCGGTTTCCAGCAGAACTGATTCCAGCGCTTGGTTCGTCACGAGGAGTTCGTTCCCTAGGGGGTTTCGCTTGCTGAGGAACAGTGGCGTATTTTATTCGCCGGATTTGTTTTGTCAACGGCTGACCTGTGTGGTGTGACGGCAATCACAGGGGATCTACGCTGAAAAACTATTGACAGAATCGGATTCCTGCGAAACGCCCGTCCAGAGGCAGTTTCGAGAGACGCGCCCCGCGCGGCGAGCCATACCAGCCGAGATCGACGCCCAGAAAATAAAGGCAGAGTAGGGGCCCAAAGGTTGTGTCACGTGTTTACGAGGCCTCTTTCAGTCGCTGTGCGAAGTAGTCGCGCCAGTTCACCGGCAAGGCCTCGAGTTGCACTGCTCGCTGCAAGAGCTCGGAATCGGGTTTGTCCGCGACATAGAGCTGAACGATGTCCGCCACGGAAATCCGATTCTCATCGCGACTCATTGGCTCTATCGGGTCGCCGGCGCGAACTTCGCCTTCTTGTCCGACGGAGAAGTAGAAGCCTGTCCGCCGGCTGGCAAGAAAACGCTTGATGACGTCGTCGCGTCCGAATTTGATGCCCAGCTTGTAGCAGGGCATGCGGGGTTGCGTGACGTTGACGATCGACCCGCCGATCCGAAACGAATCTCCTATACACGTACTTTCTTCGAGCAGGCCTTCGGTGGTGAAGTTCTCGCCAAATGCGCCCCAGGACAGTTCTGTTCCCGGCAGCTCCCGCCGCCAGAACTGGTAATGCTCTGAAGGATAGACATACACCGCCTTTTCGGGGCCGCCGTGGACCTTCAAATCCGCCTGGCGGTCTCCGTCCAGGTTGAGCCGACGCAACTGGACAGCGTCCTCCACCGGCTCCTTGAAGATCGCCGTGGACACGGTCGCACCATTCCAAGGCACTCCGCGAGGCTGGCCGACGTTTACCGAGATGAGCTTCACGCTGGAAACCTGCTTGTTCTTGGATTCAGAATTAGCGCGAAGGTAACGCTACTTTCTCTCCCCTCGCATCAGATGCGCCGCCGTCTCTCGGGGCCGGATGAGCCGCACCTTCGCGCCGTCGACCATCACCTCGGCGGGACGGCCACGGCTGTTGTAGTTCGAGGCCAGTGACATGCCATAAGCGCCCGCATCGAGTACCGCCAGCAGCTCTCCTTCGCTCAGCATCGGCATCTGGCGATCGCGAGCCAGAAAGTCCCCGGTCTCGCACACCGGGCCGACGATGTCCACGTCGGCGAGCGT
The DNA here is from genome assembly GCA_035542595.1 of Terriglobales bacterium. Classification (GTDB taxonomy): domain Bacteria; phylum Acidobacteriota; class Terriglobia; order Terriglobales; family Acidobacteriaceae; genus JAHFUA01. The sequence continues at coordinate 4,230 of DATKLD010000242.1, read as the reverse complement.
CGCGCTGTCATGGACCTTGAGCGGCACGATCTCGTGGTAAGCGGAATAAAGCGACGGCCGGACGAGGTCGTTCATGGCTGCATCCACCACCACGAAGCGTTTGTGGTCGCTGGTCTTGATGTAGAGCACACGCGTCAGCAGCGCGCCCGCCGGTCCTACCAGCGCGCGTCCGGGTTCGAGCAGCAGGTGGACCTTCAAGCCGCGCAGAGGAGCAAGGATCGCCTCCGCGTACGCTTGCGCCCGACGCGGGAAATCATCCTCGCCCCGGTAAGAGATTCCCAGGCCGCCGCCCGCATCCACGTAGCGGATGCGATGCCCGTCGGCGGAGAGTTCTCGCGCCAGCTCCGCCACGCGCGCCATCGCCTGCCGGAAAGGCTCCGTATCGTTGATCTGCGACCCGATGTGCACGCTTACGCCGGCCGCCTCCAGGTACTTTTCCTGCGCGATGCGGGCGTAGACGTCACGGGCCTGCTCGATGGCCACGCCGAACTTGTGCTCGCGCAGGCCGGTCGAAATGTAAGGATGGGTCTCGGTCTCGATGTGCGGGTTGACACGCAGCGCCACCCAGGCTTTCTTCCTGGCGCGCGCTGCACAGCGCGCCACCACCGCCAGCTCGCTTTCGCTTTCCACGTTGAACATCAGGATGCCGGCGCGCAGCGCGGCGGCGATTTCCTCAGCCGTCTTGCCTACACCAGAGAAAACAACGTCCCTGCTGGCCCAGCGGTCCACCTTGAGCACGCGTGCCAGCTCGCCGCCCGAGACGACGTCGAAGCCCGCGCCCAGACGGTGAAGCAGCGCGAGCACGGCCAGGTTCGAGTTGGCCTTGACGGAATAGCAGACGGTGTGGCGGACGCGCGCGAAAACTCGGTCGAAGGCGCAAAAGCGCTCGCGGATGGCCGTCGCCGAGTAGACGTAGGCTGGCGTGCCGAATTTCTCCGCCAGCGCGGCAAGTGGCACACCGTCACAGTAAAGTTCCTGGTTGCGGTAGCAGAATCCGGGGGCGCGAGGCACGGGATGATTATTCACTAAAATCGAGGGAGTAGGGAGTAGGGAGTAGCGAGTAGGGAGTGAGGGGGTCAGGTCATCGAGTTGATTAGACCGTTTAGCACCCGAGACAATTCATCGCACGCTTTCAACAAGCGCGCAGCGTCCGCCGAATTGATATAGCCCAACTTCGCTCGCAAGCTCAATCTGAGTTTCCACCTCATATAGCGACCCGCGAGCTTGCGTAAGAAAGTGTGCAAAGTCCTTCTTGGTTCCCCGTCCGCGGCCTTCTGCAATGTTGCTGGGGATGGAAACAGCCGCTCGGCGCAACTGGATCACCAACCCAAACCGTTCTTCATCCGGAAACAGACGCGTGACCTCGTAAACTTCCCGCGCAAGGGCTTTGCCCTGCTGCCAGGCAATGAGATTCCGAAATGTCTGTGTCATTCCGGCTCCTACTCCCTACTCGCTACTCCCTACTCCCTGCCTTGTCAGTACGCCGCTGCTTCGAGTTCTTCCTCCGGCAGGAGCTGGAGCTCAATCCAGCCTTCGACCGGCAGTGCGTCGATGGGCAGGCGGTCGCGCCACAGGCTGAAGCGCAGACGCACGCGGTCGCCCTGCGCGGCGTCCAGCGCATAGAGCGGCAGCCGGAACTCGAAGACCTTCAGCAACCGCACCTGGGCCAGGTCTGTAAGCGCAGCGCCTTGCGCCCCGGCAGTCAGGCGAGAAGCGGTGATGGTGCGATCGGCAACGCTAACGTCGAGGCGCAGCTCGCGTCCTTTCTCCTTCGACTCGCGCGGGGGCCGTTCGAAATTGACCACCAGTTCGAAAGCGCCTTCCGGAACCGCTCCGATAAAGTCCAGCCGCCCATAAAGGAACTTATCGTCCAGGCCGGCGTAGACCGAATCCAGCAGGAACTGCTTGCCGTGCATGGCCGAGGAGCGCCGGTCGGCTGTGTACATGGCAGCGCCGATCCAGTCGAAGTAGCGCACTACCATGCCATCGATGCGGGGATGGATGTACGCCGTCTGCGGCGTGAAGTAGGGCCGCACGACGCCGGCGGCGATCGGCTGCGCCAGGTAGTCGGGCGGCGAAGCACCGAGCGCTTGGTAGATGTTGGAGAGGTGCTTGCGATAGAGCTCGTCGAAGTCGCGATCGTTCGCGGAGTGGTGTTCCGGCCCGTACCACCAGTTCCAGTCGCTGCCCTCGGCGATCAACACCTCCTCGAAAGCCAGCTTCCGCTCCGGCTCGCTCGCGCCCGCAGCCGCACGCGCGTAGAAATCGCGGGCGGAGCTTAGATAGTCCCACGCGCGGTTGTCCTCAGGCGCGCCGATCCACACGTTGAAGTTGGCATTGATCCAGGAGCCCGGGACGAGCGAGGTGAGCCGCGGGAAGGATGTTTGCCGCGTGATGGCCTCGGTCACCGTGACGGCTTCCATGCCGGGATCGTGCTGGATGGCGTCGTACGCCCGGCGCAGGAACTCGCGCCCCGATTGCGGGTAGTATTCCCAGGCGTTCTCGCCATCGAGAATGATCGGCACCATGACGTCTCTCTGTTTGGGGCCAATAGCCTGTGCGCAATCCCTAATGCGATGGATGAGGTGATTGGCGGCGTCAGCGGCGGGCATGCCCGAGTACACGAATCCGATCAGGTCGGAGAGCGTGTGATCACGAAACAGCATGTGCATCACGACCGGCGCCTTCTGGTAATGGTAGAACGTGTAGAGTTTGTCGCCCCCGTCGGCCTGGAGGCGACCCTCGCCGTCGCGATTGAAAAAATAACCGATGGCACGCCCAAGCACGCCTTCGTCGGTAGCCATCCACTTGACGCCGAGCTTGTGCGCAATGGCGATAACTTCTTCCGAAACGCTGCCCTCCGAAGGCCACACGCCCTGTGGGCGCACGCCGAAAACGCGCTGGTGCAAGTCCAGTCCGCGGCGAAGCTGCTCCTCCGCGTCTTCGGGATGGCGAAAGCGCTGCTTCGGCAGCGGCAGTCCGGGCGATGACACCCGGCCCTGATCGGTGTCGCACAGTAGCGGCAGGATGGGATGGTAGAACGGCGAAGTCGAGATCTCGATGCCACCGCGCCGCGCCGCCGCCGCGTACGCCGGCAGCACCTGCTTGAGGAACTCCCTTTGCTTGCGCAACGCCAGCTCCTGATCCTCGCGGGAATAGCCGCGCTCCTTGCGCACCAGCGCTGCAACTTCCCTGTCTTCCAGGAAAAATTCGTCGAACCAGGCGATCTGCGAGAGCACTTGCAGATCGGCGAGGTCCTGCGGGCGGAAGTAACCCAGGGCGCGGTCCACATTCTCCCCGGTGCTGCGAAACTGCTGGAACAGCTCGCGATATCGCGGATAGCGCCCGATCATGTGCGTGTGGTTAGCTTGGAACAGGTACTGCAGCGCAAAGCGGCGCTCGGCGGGCGCGAGTTCGGCGGCAGGCTTCGATGCTATTTCCAAAAACGGGTCCTTCGCCGTACCGGCCGCGTAGTCCTCAATCTGCGCGATCAGCGACGGCACCAGGTTGAAGGTCTGGTGGACCTTGGGGAATTCGTCCAGGAGCTTCACCATGCCGTAGTAGTCCTTCAAGGCGTGGAGCCGCGTCCACGGCAGGCGATACTCGCCCGTCACCAGGTCCTTGTAGTACGGCTGGTGCATGTGCCAGAGAAAGACGACGTGGATCATCGAGAACCAGTGGTCAGCAGTCGATAGTCAGCAGTCAGTTGTAATTTCAGGCGGCAGAACTTGCAAGTCGAGCTGCGCGCGCTGACTCCTGACTCCTTGTCTGCTAGATTAGTCCTTCCATGTCCACCGGCGAAAAATTCGAGCGGGCGGTTTCCATTATGGCGCGGCTGCGCGCGCCCGGAGGCTGTCCCTGGGACCGTGAGCAGACCTTCGATTCCATCAAGCCCTATACCCTGGAGGAGGCCTACGAGGTTCTCGAGGCCATCGACAATCGCGACTGGGACGAACTGAAAGGCGAACTGGGCGACCTGCTCCTGCAGGTGCTGTTCTATGCCGAGATGGCACAGGAGGAAGGCCGCTTCTCCATCGACGACGTGCTGGAGCGCCTCTCCAACAAATTGGTCAGCCGGCATCCGCACGTCTTCGGCGACGTCAAGGCCGAGACCTCCGCCGACGTTCTCCGCAATTGGGAAGCCCTGAAAGCGGAAGAGAAGAAAAAGCGCCTCGAAGCGGGCGGTGGCAAAGCGACAAAGGAAGAAGCCAAGCCGGAGTCGGTGCTGGC
>DATKLD010000241.1:0-4990 GCA_035542595.1 Terriglobales bacterium | reverse complement strand
ATCCCACGGGGACCGTGCAAGTCCAGCCTTACTATGCCGTCCCGCAGAAGGACGGCAAGACCGAGTTCATGTACCTGGACCCTCAGAACGAGGTGTGCGTCCACTCGCTCTTTCCCCACCTCGGACACCGGCCTTGCTGGTACGTCAGCCGGCACCGCAACAAGCCAATCAACGTCTAGCTGCTCCGAATCGCATATCTCCGGCGGCGGGATTACACTAGTCTGCGCAAATGCGGGTGCGTTGGATGTGGACTCATGCGTAATGATCGAGGAGAGGAACGATGAAAGCGATTCGGGTACACGAATTCGGCGCTCCACAGGTAATGAAGCTGGAGGAGGTCCCTGACCCGAAGCCTGGAGCCGGGCAGGTGGCGGTGCGGGTGCACGCGGCGGGCGTGAACCCGGTGGATACTTACATCCGGTCGGGCGCGTACGCCCGCAAGCCGGCACTGCCTTATACGCCCGGTTCCGACGGCGCCGGAGTGGTGGAAGCCGTGGGCGAGGGTGTAAAGCGCTTGAGGGTCGGCGATCGCGTGTACATCGCTGGAGGCCTCGGCGGGACCTATGCCGGGAAGGCCTTGTGTCTGGAATCGCAGGTACAGCCGTTGCCGCAGAAGATATCGTTCGCGCAGGGCGCGGGAGTGTGGGTGCCTTACGCCACCGCCTACCGCGCGCTCTTCCAGCTTGCCGACTCCAAACCGCCGGATGTGGTACTGGTGCACGGGGCCAGCGGCGGTGTCGGCATCGCGGCCGTGCAACTGGCGCGCGCCGCCGGAATGACCGTGATCGGCACCGCCGGTACCGACAAGGGCAAAGAGCTGGTCCGCAAGGAAGGCGCGCACCACGTGCTCGACCACAACGCCGCCGATTTTGCCGACAAGCTGATGTCGCTGACTGGCGGCCGCGGCGTTGACGTCATCGTCGAAATGCTTGCCAACAAGAATCTGGGCAAAGACCTGCAGTTGGTCGCGGCCGGTGGCAAGGTGATCATCGTGGGCAGCCGCGGTACGGTGGAGGTCAATCCGCGCGACGCCATGATGCGCGAGGCGACGGTGAAAGGCCTCATGCTGTTCGCTGCGACCGAGCGGGAGCTCGCCGGCATCCACGCCGCGCTGTTCGCCGGCATGGAAAACGGTACGCTGCGGCCGGTGGTCGGGCAGGAGATGCCGCTGGCGGATGCTCCGCGCGCGCACGAGGCGGTGCTGGCGGCGGGCGCTTATGGGAAAATTGTGCTCGTGCCGTGAGCGCGACGAAGGACGCCGGGCGGGATGATGATTGGCCCGCGGAGCAACGGCGCAGGTCACTGACAGTTTGTGGACGCCGGCCTAAAATTGCAGATGATGTCTTCCAGGCCGCAACCGTCGGGAGAGACAACGGGATTTGCGAAGCGAGTGCTGGTCGTGGATCCCGATCAGAAGATGTGGGAACTTTGTGCCCGGCTGCTGATTGCCCAAGGCTACGTGGTGCGTCGCATCGGCCGTATCGCGGACGCGCCGCCACGCTGGCCGCACCACCTCTATGACCTGGTGGTGGTGGCAACGGAGGACCCGGCGAGCCCGGAAGTGATGGAATTCTGCAGCAATCTGGCCCAGACCCAGCCTCCGGTGCGCGTGGCCCTGCTGGCCAGCGGCAGCCCAAGCCACAATCCGTCAGGCATTCCGCTCCTCTCCCGCGACTGGCCTGCCGCCGAGATAGCCGAGGGCATCGCGCGGCTTCTGCACTGACCGCAAGAGAGAAAAAGGCGGGCCGTGGCGGGCCCGCCTAGCAGGACGAACTGTGCGCTGCTAGTCAGCCGAGACGCACGCGTTCGCTTTCTCCTTGTCGATGGCACTCAGCATGCTCTCGTCGTCGGAGAACTTGAATGACACCAGGCCGCGCTTCTGCGCCTCGCGCTCTTCCACCTTGCCCAGCAGCGCGATATCGTCCTTGGTGACAACCTTCACGCCCTTGGATTCCAATCGTCTCTGCACCGCCTGGGGCGACACTGGGGCGCCGTCAGGAACGCTCTCCAGATAGTGCAGCACCTTTTCAGCGCCCACTTCGCCATCGTGGCGGGCGATGCCGACCAGGCCGTCGCTGGCCCGTCGCGCCCAACCGACTACATAGACACCCTCCAGCAGCTCGTTCTTCTGCGGGTCGAAGACCTCGAATACCGGCGCCTTGGGGTCCTCGGGGTTTGGCCGCGTGGTGTAGCCGTCGCGACCGCAGGGCAGGCCCAGCTTGGGATCGTGTACGTCGCCGATGGCGAAGATCATGGTGTCCACGTCGAGATCGGCAGTCTGATCGGTGGCCTTGGCCGCGGTGCCGCCGTCCTTGGCGACCAGGTTGTTCTCGGTCACGGTCAGCCGGCAAATGCGGCCATCCGGCCCAGCGTGAATCTCCTTGGGCGAGGACAGGAAGCGGAAGGTCAGCCGCGGCATCACCAGTTCCTGGTTGGGATACTTCACCAGGGCGGGGAAAGTCGCTTCGGCGACCTTGGAGACGTCCTGGCCCACGGCGGCAATCTTGTCCTTCACCCGCTCCAGCTCCTGCTGGAAGAGCTTGCGGTCCAGATGCATCTGGACGTGGGCGAATTCCTTCTCGTCGAACTTGGCCTCGAACGGCCCGCGCCGCGCGATGATGACCACCTCTTCCGTCTTGAGGTTGGGAGCGTCCTGCAGCAGCCAGCGGATGATGTCCACCGCCACGTTGCCCATGCCGATGACGGCGATTTTCTTACCGGTCGAAAAGTCGCGCGAGGCAAACGGCGGAAGCTGATTGTAGAAATAGACGAAGTCCTTGGCGGAATAGACGCCCTTGGCGTTCTCGCCCGGCAGGCCCAGGCTCTTGGTTCCCTGGGCGCCAACGGAGAAGACCATGGCTGCGGGGTTGAACTGCCGCAGGTCGTCAATAGTGACCGCCTTTTCGCTGCCCACCGGCACGTGGCCGAAGTAGGACAGGTTAGGAAGGCTGAGGACCTTCGCAAACTGCTTGCGCAGTCCGATCTTCATCTTGTCTTTGACGGGATAAATGCCGTATTCGGCCAGCCCGCCCGGTTTGATGTCGCGATTGAGCACAATTACCTGGTGGCCTGCCTGCGCGATCTTCTGCGCCGCGAACAACCCGGCTGGGCCAGCGCCCACAACGAATACAGTCTTCATGCGGCTATCCTCGCGATTAAGTTTACCCTGAGACGGGTCTATCCCCGATGGCTCCAAACGGGGTTCAGGGTAGCCGAGCCTGCCACGGCCTGCTGCGACCTGGGTCACGGGGCTACGTGACATATATCACTGTATTAAAGAGTATCCTTAGGGGAGCATATTGCGCAGCCCGCGTCCCGTCGGCCTGCGCCGGAGTGCACGCCGGCGAACCCGTGCCCGATCCGCCCCCGCCAACCCCGCTGCCGGGGCCACAAGGAGAGAAGCGATGGCCAATGACAAGGTCACCCTTACCGATCACCGTACCGAGAAGACGTATGACCTGCCCCTGACCGATGGCAGCCTCCGCGCCATGGATCTGCGGCAGATTAAGACCACTCCCGATGATTTCGGAATGATGAGTTACGACCCCGCATTCATGAATACCGCTTCCTGCAAGAGCGCCGTCACTTATCTGGATGGTGAGAACGGCGTCCTGCGCTACCGGGGCTATCCCATCGAGGAACTGGCGGAAAACTGCACCTTCCTGGAAGTGGCCTACCTGCTGCTCAACGGCGAGCTGCCCAACGAGAAAGAGCTGAAGGAGTGGGTGGAGCAGGTGAGCCAACACCGGCTGGTACACGAGAACCTGAAGAAGTTCATTGACGGCTTCCACTACGACGCCCACCCCATGGGCATCCTCACCAGCACGGTGGCGGCGCTCTCTACGTTCTATCCCGAAGCCCACAACATCAAGGACAAGCTGAACCGCAAGCTGCAGATCCTGCGCCTGGTGGCCAAGATGCCCACCATCGCCGCCTACGCCTTCCGCCACAGCCTGGGCCTGCCCTACGTCTTCCCGGAGAATGACCTCAGCTACACCGAGAATTTCATGCACATGCTGTGGAAGCGCACCGAGCCCCGCTACCAGTCGAACCCGGTGCTGGCGCGCGCGCTGGACGTGCTCTTCATCCTGCACGCCGACCACGAGCAGAACGCGTCCACCAGCGTGATGCGCGCTGTGGGCAGCGCCCACGCCGACCCGTTCGCCGCCACTGCCGCCGCCTGCGCCGCGCTTTCCGGCCCGCTGCACGGTGGCGCCAACGAGGAAGTGCTGGTCATGCTGGCTCAGATCGGCTCGGTGGACCACGTGAAGGACTACATCAAGCAGATCAAGGAAGGCAAAGGCAAGCTGATGGGCTTCGGCCATCGCGTGTACAAGAACTATGATCCTCGCGCCCGCATCATCAAGCGCACCGCGGAGGAAGTGTTCAAAGTTACCGGCCGCAATCCCAAGCTGGACATCGCGCTCGAGCTGGAGAAGATCGCGCTCGAGGACGAGTACTTCATCAAGCGCAAGCTCTATCCCAACGTGGACTTCTACTCCGGGATCATCTACCAGGCCATGGGCTTCAAGCCGGAGATGTTTACCGTGCTGTTCGCCATCCCGCGCGTGGCCGGCTGGCTGGCTCAGTGGCAGGAGATGCTGGAAGACCCGGAGCAGAAGATCGCGCGTCCCCGCCAGATCTACATCGGGAAAGAGCTGCGGCACGTGAACGGAAAATCCGTCGGGCTGCGTGCCGTGGCCAGCGATTAAGGTTTTCCTCTCCCAGGAATCCCCGCCCCGGCAGGTTATTCCTGCCGGGGATTTCTTTTCCCCGCATCCCCCATCATCCCGCCGACGCATCCGGCACTGCAGGTGTGTCAGTGCGCCGTTTCCTTTCCAGCGCCGCGTAGTAATCCTCGCGGTTGCGGATGCGCGGCGGAGGCGCGTCCGGATCGCCGTTCTCGCCCTTGGCCAGCAGGCCCAGCAGCAACTCCGCCAGGCTGGGCTCGTCGCCCTTCTCGCTTGCGGCCGGCTTCCGTTTCTCGGCG
>DATKLD010000240.1:0-13421 GCA_035542595.1 Terriglobales bacterium | reverse complement strand
CCAATTCGCATGCGAGCGCCTCCACACAACAACGCGGGCGAGATGCCCGCGATCGTTCCCGTTTCCCCCGCCCCCGAAGCCGGAATTATTCACCAGGATGGAGCAGGTCTTCAATCTGTAGAATCCACGCAGCGCGCTTCGTGCGCCATCACGTGTCAGGGCACGAGTTTACTCGTGCCGTTACGCCACCCCCTCGGTCCGGGCTTTTAGCCCCTGCCCATTTCCGGCAACTATAATCCGCGTTTACACATAAACAGAAAAAAATCTGAACGAAATCGATTCTTGAAAATCCTGGGTTGGAGGAAGCGTTTTGCTCAGGGGCTAAAGCCCGATCTTTATTGCGAGTCAAACGGCACGACTGAAGTCGTGCCCTGACACGTGACGGCCCACGAAGGAGTCCTTCAGCAGCCTGTGAAGTCGTGCGCTGACACATGATCCCGACAGTTCCAACTCTTTCCGAGTACTGAAGGCAAAACGTACCTGAAAGCGCAGGCCCTACCCTACTCCGGCCTATCAATCTGCGCTTTCTGCAAGCGGTCGGAGTAGTCCACGTAAATGGATTTCCACTCCGTGTAGAAATCGATCGCTCCGATTCCGCCTTCACGGTGCCCGTTGCCCGTGGCCTTGACGCCTCCGAACGGCAGGTGCACCTCGGCGCCGATGGTAGGAGCGTTAATGTACGTGATGCCGGCGTGGAGGTCGCGCATGGCCACAAAGGCCTTATTAACGTCGCGAGTATAAATGGCCGAGGAGAGACCGTACTGGATGTTGTTGGCGATGGCGATGGCATCCTCGAGACTGTCGCACGGGATGACCGATACCACCGGGCCGAAGATCTCCTCCTGCGCGATGCGCATGCGGCGATCGACATCGCCGAACACCGTGGGTTCGAGGAACCATCCGTTGGCATGCTCGCCGCTATCCAGGCGATGGCCGCCGCACAGCAGGCGCGCCCCCTCCGACTGGCCGATCTCGATGTAGCTGAGGTCAGTCTCGAGCTGGGCCTTGTTGATTGCCGGGCCCATCTCGGTGGTTTCGTCCAGACCATTGCCTACCTTCAGGCGACGCGCGCGCTCAACGAACTCGTGCACGAACTCGCCGTAGACGCCCTTCTGCACGATGATGCGGCTGGTTGCGGTGCAACGCTGTCCGGTGGTGCCGAACGCGCCCCACAGCCCGCCCTCGAGCGCCAATTCCAGATTGGCATCGTCGAGGACGATCATCGGGTTCTTGCCGCCCAGCTCCAGCGAACAGTGTTTGAAGCTGCGGGCGCAGGTTTCGCCCACGATGCGGCCTACGTCGGTCGACCCGGTGAGGGAGACGGCGCGCACATCGGGATGCTCCATGATCGGCGCACCGATCTTCGAGCCGAACCCCGTCACGATGTTGACCACTCCCCGGGGTACGCCCGCGTCGCTCAAGGTACGGACGAAATTGAACACCGAGAGCGGCGTGTCCTGCGCCGGCTTGATGACGCACGTGTTGCCGGCAACCAGCGCCGGAAACAGCTTCCACGACGGGATCGCCATGGGGAAGTTCCAGGGCGTGATCATGGCGCAGACGCCCAGCGGCTGGCGGACCGCCATGGCGAATTTATTGGGCAACTCCGAGGGCGTGGTCGGTCCGAACATGCGGCGGCCTTCGCCGGCCATGTAGAAGCCGGTGTCGATGGCCTCCTGCACGTCGCCGCGCGTCTCTTTCAAGATTTTGCCCATCTCGCGGGTCATATCGCGGGCGAAGTCCTCCTTGCGCTCCATCAGCAGTTCGGCGGCGCGGTAGAGAATCTCTGCCCGGCGCGGCGCCGGCACCAGACGCCACTTCTGGAAGGCGCGGTTGGCCGCATCGACGGCGGCGTCCACCTCCGCCTTGCCGGATTTCTGAAAGATGCCTACCAGGTCGCGCGTGTCGGCGGGATTCCGGTTCTCGAAGGTTTCACCGGTGCTGGCCTCCACCCACTCGCCATCGATGAAGTTCTTATAGACTCTCGACGTGCCTGCGTAGCCCACGTCTTCGGTTGCGCGAATTGTGTCCGTGGCCATAGCCCAATCGCCTCCGTTCGAGTGCCATCGTAATCCTCGCATTTGGGGTGGCGCAAGCGAGTGGAAGTTGAAGAGATGAGGCGCTGCGCAGGAGCGCAGCGCTGGCAGGAGGAATAGGGGAGGCAGGATCGTGGGGCCCTAGGGTGAGAGAACGAACAGCCCGGCTCGTCGAGCCAAGCTCCCGTGAAGACCCGGCGAGCCGGCACCCGCGAGTGATCCTCGGCGCACTCAGAAAATCGCCGATCGCAGGCTGTGTGTTCGTTTCCTCGCGCGCCGGTTAGCTGCCGGCGCAGTCTCTCCGTGGAGGCGCCCCCACCATTGCAGTTAGCGTGCCGAAGCCTTGCATTTGAAAACACGCCGTTTCGGCAAGCTCTGTGCCGACGGATTTCCCTTTATGGCACGCGCGCTGTCGGCAAAGGCCCCGCATCTGCCTGCACCCGGAGGTGTTAGACCTATTGGGAGCTGCGTACAGCCGCGGGAATCGCCGTCCCATTTCGAGCCCGTGTCTACAGGCTTTCTGATCTCCCCTGGGACTTGCCGGAACGGTGGTTTGACCGGTTACTTCGGTGTGTCGGCTGGGGCCCTGGGCGGTTGCGCTTGTGGTACTCTGCGAGCAAGGCCCGTTTTTCGCGGACTGGGTCTAGTTGTGCCCAGAAAGAAGCCCAAATCCGAATCGGTGATCGCCTGGATCACGATCACCTACCGCAGTGTTGCCATCGCGGCTCTTCTGGTGCTGCTGTTGGTGGGTTTCATCGTTTACCTCGTGCTGCCGGAGAGCAGAACCTATACCGCACGCGCCTGGCAAAGCGCGCTCAGCCGCATCGATTCGTCCGTCGGTAGCACCGAGAAATTTGTTCCCGGAAAACAGCAAGCCCACTTCACTGCTATCGATGGCAGGGTCCGCGTCAAGAAGGCCAACAGCAACACTTGGGTCGCAGCGGACTACTCGCTGCCGCTGGAAAAAGGCGATGTGGTGCAGACTACGTCGGAAGGAATGGCCAAGGTGGTCTTCGCTGACGGCACCAACTACACCATCAAGCAGGATTCGCTGATCGTGGTGGAGGAGAACTCGGCCAACGCGCAGCAGCAGACGCAGGTCGCCGTGCAGGTGACCACCGGCACGGTCGACCTGACCACCGCCACCTTTGCCCAGGGGTCGAAGAACCAGGTGATCGTCTCCGGCGCCACCGCCAGCCTGGCGCCGGAGAGCGCCGCCATCGTACGCAGCGACACGACCGCGGACCAGCACGAGATCCTGCTGAAGAAAGGTTCCGGTGAGGTAGTGCGCAACGGGCAATCGGTGCGCCTGACCGGCTTTGAGAAGGTCAGCTTCCAGACCACCTCACCCAGGATGGTGAAAGAGAAGGATATCAGTCCGCCTACGCTGATTGCGCCCGCCAACATGGCGCCCATCGTAGCGCTTGGACCGCATCCGGTGGGCTTCAGTTGGACGCCGGCCGGGAAAGGCAACATGTTCCATATCCGGATCTCGCGCAATCCTTACTTCTCTTCGGTCGTCTTCGACAAGGTCCTTCAGGGGACGGACGTGCAGGTCGTAGGCCTGAGTGAGGGGCCGTATTACTGGGTCGTGCAGACGGTTGGGCCCGACGGTAAGCAGTCGGTGGAAAGTGAGAAAAACCGCTTCACCGTGATACCCAGGTCCAAGCAGGAAGCTTCGATTGCGCTGGAATTGCAGCCCCTGGTGCAGCACGGCCACGTGATCGAAGTGCAGGGCCGGACCGAGCCGGCGGCGCGCGTCATGGTCAACGGTCATGAAGTGCCGGTGATCAGTTCCGACGGCAGCTTCCACTACTTCACGCCGCCCCTGCCCAACGGCGAGAGCCTGATCACGGTGACGGCGCAGAACGCCCGTGGCGGCGTGAACACCCAGCAGAAAAGGGTACTGATTCAGTAATCCCTCCCACTCCTGAAGGGGTTCCGGGCCCGGAATCCCTGCGGGGCGGCAGGCCCGCCCCCCAAATCCGGCAATTCGACTACAATAGAAACTTGGTTCCCTTAGTTGTGTGCATCAACTTTGGTAACTGGACAAATCCACCACTCCGCGAGAGAAGTACGTTATGCCATCCAACGGTTTTCATTCCCAGTCCTGGGTCCATAATCTGCGGTCGCTGTTCAGCCTGTTCTCGAGCGACCTGGCCATCGACTTGGGCACCGCCAACACACTGGTTTACGCCAAGACCAAGGGCATCGTGGTGAACGAGCCCTCCATCGTGGCCATCAACAAGAACACTGGCGAAGTGGAAGCCGTGGGCAAGGAAGCCAAGGAGATGCTGGGCCGCACACCGGGCAACATCGTGGCCATCAAGCCCATGAAGGATGGCGTGATCGCCGACTTCAAGACCACCGAGAAGATGCTGAATTACTTCATCCAGAAGGCGCACAACCGCAAGATGCTGGTGCATCCGCGGATCGTGATCGGGGTGCCTTCCGAGATCACCCAGGTGGAGAAGCGGGCGGTGATGGACTCGGCCTACCGCGCCAAGGCCAGCGAGGTGCATCTGGTGGAGCAGGCGATGGTGGCGGCCATCGGGGCCGGGCTGCCCATCACCGAGCCCAGCGGCAACATGATCGTGGACATCGGTGGCGGCACCACCGACATCGCGGTGATTTCGCTCAGCGGTATCGTCTATTCGCGTTCCGTGCGCATGGCCGGCAACCAGATGGACGAAGCCATCATGAATTACCTGAAGCGCAAGTACAACCTGCTGATCGGCGAGCGCACGGCAGAACAGATCAAGATCGAGATCGGCTCGGCTTACCCGCTGGACAAGCCGCTGACCATGGAGATCAAGGGCCGCAACCTGATCGAGGGCGTGCCCAAGACCATCACCGTGGACGACAGCGAGGTGCGCGAGGCCCTGGGCGAGTGCGTGGCCACCATCATGAACGCCATTCGCGTGGCCCTGGAACGCACGCCTCCGGAGCTTTCCGCCGACATCAGCGACCGCGGCATCGTGCTTACCGGCGGCGGCGCCCTGCTGAAGAACCTCGACAAGCGCATCCGCGAAGAAACCGGGTTGCCGGTTTCGATCGCGGATGATCCCCTTGCTTCCGTGGTTCTGGGTACCGGCAAGATGCTCAGCGATTTCAAACTGCTGCGGAAGATTTCGATCGAGTAACACCCGGCCATTGGCGAGCAGCGGCGCTCGAACCGGAAACCTGAAAATGAAAGCCTAGCCTGTCCCGTGGAGAACTTCTTCAGCCGGTACCGTAACGCCAGCATCCTGGTGCTCGTCCTTTTTGCGCAGGTGCTGGGACTGGCGGTGCAGGTCAAGCGCCCCACCGAGAGCGGCGGTACGAGCCTCATCCGCTTCTGGGTTGTGAGCGCCATCACCCCCTTCGAGAAGGCGCTGGTCAACACCAGCCAGGGTGTCCGCAATATCTGGAGAAACTATCTCTATCTGCGCGGCGTGCGCCATGAGAACCGCGATCTGAAAGCGCAGATCGAGCGCCTTCGCATCGAGCAGGTGCGCTTGAGCGAAGATGCGGCCCAGGCCCGGCGGCTTCAGCTTCTGCTCGGGTTCAAGGAACAGTTTATCTCGCAGACGCTGGCTGCCCAGGTGGTCGGCTCGAGCGGCAGCGATCAGTCGCACGTCATTTATATCGACAAGGGCGCGAACGACGGCATCAAGCCCGACATGGCCGTGATCACGCCCGCCGGTATCGTAGGCAAGGTGCTGCGGGTATTTCGCGCTTCCTCGCAGGTGCTGTTGATCAACGATCCCTCCAGCGGCGTGGGCGCCATCCTGGAATCATCGCGGCTGCAGGGCATTCTGCAAGGGACGGCCGCGGGCGAGACCATGCTGCGCTACGTCATGAGTGACGAAAAGGTAGCACCGGGAGAGCGCGTGCTGAGCAGCGGCGGCGACCGCATTTTCCCCAAGGGGTTTCCCGTGGGTACGGTGCAGCAGATTAATCCCGGCAGCGATCTTTTCCTGAACATACGCGTCAAGCCGGCTGCCGACCTCAGCCGGTTGGAAGAGGTGCTCGTGGTTACCAGGATGGTGGAGAACGCTCCGCAGACTTCGGAGCCCTCCAAGCCGTTGCGCGCAGCTGACATCCTGGCGGAACGACTGCCCCGCGTGCCGCAGAAGCCTCCTGCAGTTCCCGCAAAAGGGACAGCCGCAGCCCCGGCACCGGCCACGAAGCCGCCAGCGGAAACCGCCTCCACCAACCCGAGCCAGGGCGCGACCGCTGCAAGCACTACGGGAACGCCGCCAACCGGACCTGCGGTCGTCCAGTCGCTAACGACCGGCGCAGCCGCAACCGCTAAGCCTGCGGTCAAGACTTCCGGGCCTGCCGCTATTCGCTCCGCTGGCGCGACACCAGATTCGGCCGCGACGAAGCCAGCCGCAAAGCCTCTGGAGGCGACTCCTGCATCTGGCACAGCCGGGGCCACCACCGGAACCACTGGCGAACCTGCGGTCGCCGAACCGGCGGCGAGCAAGCCCGCTGTGAACGGGAATGCAGGAAAGCCCAGGCAAAACGGTTCGGCCGCAAAGCCTGCCAAACCCGCCGTTCCGCCGCCACAGCCGCCGCCGGGCGAGGAAGTCCCGCGATGATCGACATGCCCATTGTGCGCACCAGCCGCGAAGAGATTGAGGTTTATCGGTTCGGGCCGATCGTGAGCGTGCTGATCCCGACCATGGCACTGGTCATCCAGGCATTCGTGCCCGTGAGATTCCGCTTTTTCGCCATCTTCGACCTGCCTCTGCTGGTGACGATCTTCTTCGCCGTGGCGAGGCGCAGCCAGGTGGCCGGTTTGCTGACCGGCGCGGCGGTCGGCCTGGTCCAGGATGCGCTGACCCACCAGGCCATCGGGCTCTATGGCATTGCCAAGACAGTGGTCGGTTACGGTGCGTCGTCTTTGGGCGTGAAGATCGACGTGGAGAACCCGGGTACAAGGCTGCTGGTTACGGCTGGGTTTTACCTGGTGCACCAGGCCGCATACTTTCTGGTGGCCAGGAACATACTCGGAGCCACCGTGGGATGGCTGTGGGCACGCACGCTGCTGGCCGCCTTGCTGAATGGCGTGGCTGCAATCGTGCTGTTCGCTGTTCTCGATCGCTTCAAGCACAGCGCGTGAAGGGCATTTGTAATTTGTGATCTGCAATTTGTGACTCGGCAGCGCTGACCACTGGCAACTGGCTACTGACAACTGCTTCCGATGGATCGTGACGACAAAGTCCCGCAGTTCAAGCTGACCGCCGTGCAGTACGTGATTCTGGCGGTGATGGTGGTGTTGATCTTCCGCCTGGCGCGGCTGCAGGTTGCGGGCACGGAAAAATACGAGACCCTGGCGGAGCGCAACCGCATCCGCACCATTCCCATCCTGGCGCCGCGCGGCAAGATTCTGGACCGCGAAGGGCGCATCATCGTGGACAACTATCCTTCGTTCTCGGTGCTGCTGCTGCGTGACCAGACCCGCGATCTGAACGCCGACGTGGACCGCATCGCCGAGGGCTTGCACATGAGCTCAGAGGCCGTGCGCGAACGGCTGCGCCGGTTCGCCTACGCTCCCCAGTTCCAGCCCTTGATCCTTAAGGATGACATCACGCCGGACGAGCTGGCGTTCGTTGAATCGCACAAGAACGAGCTGCCGGAACTGGAAACCATCATGGTGCATCGCCGGCTGTATCCCAGGAACGGCTTTATGGCGCACCTGATCGGCTATGTGGGCGAAGTCAGCGAAGAGGAGCTCAACCAGCCGCAGTTCGAGCTTTACGAACCTGGCGACGTGGTAGGTAAGTCGGGCGTCGAGCAGTATTACAACGACATGCTGATGGGCAAGGATGGCTCTCGGCGCGCGCTGGTCAACAGCCGCGGCAAGGAAGTGGGGCGCCTGAGCGAGACTCCGGCCGTTCCCGGCAAGCCCCTGAAGCTTACGGTTGACCTCGACCTGCAGATTGCCGCCGAAGAAGCCATCGACGCCAGCGGCAAGAGCGGCGCTATCGTCGCTCTGGACCCACGAACCGGCGAAGTGCTGGCCATGGTCAGCCGCCCGGCATTCGATCCCAATGATTTCGCCGTGCGCATCAGGCGCGAGGATTGGAACAAGCTGATTGCCGACGAAAACCATCCCCTGCTCAACAAGGCCATTCAGGCACAGCTCGCGCCGGGGTCGGTGTTCAAGATCATCATGTCGACCGCAGGACTGCAGGAAGGCGTCGCGCAGGACATGCACGTGATCTGCGGTGGGGGCAAGGTGTTCTACGGACGCTTCTTCAAGTGCTGGATCACGTCGCAGCACACCACGCATGGCGAAGTGGGTATCAGCAAGGCGATCTATCAGTCTTGCGACTCGTTCTTCTACACCCTGGCGGACAAGCTGGGCATCGAGCGCATCGCCAGGTACGCCACCGCGTTTGGGCTGGGACAGAAGACCCGCATTGACCTGCCCAACGAAGCGAGCGGCGTGATGCCCTCGGAAGAGTGGAAGATCAAGAACTTCAAGGAGAAGTGGTACGCGGGCGAGACCATCTCGGTGGGCATCGGACAAGGCGCAATCGCGGTCACTCCTATACAGTTGGCGCGCGCCATCGGCGGGATAGCCTCGCAGGGCGCGCTGCACCGGCCGCACGTGGCTTTCCCCGATGGACTCCCTCCCAATCTGCGCCAGACGCAGGCGCAATATCCCGACGAGCTGAAGGTCCCGATTGATCCAGCGAATTGGGAGATCATCACCGATGCCATGGCCAATGTGGTAAATCCCATCGGCACGGCCCCCAGCGCCCATCTGGAGGGCATCGACTTCGCCGGCAAGACCGGCAGCTCGCAGACCATCAGCAACGTGGCGAAGGCGAAGCTTACGGGAAGCAAGGCGAAGTTCAGGGATAATGGCTGGTTCGTCGGGGTGACGCCCCGCCGCAACCCCGAGATCGTGGTCGCGGTGCTGCTGGAGGAAGGCGAGCACGGTTACCTGGCGGCCCGGCTGTGCGCACAAGTCATCAAGACTTATGTCGAGAAGCAGCGTAAGCGCGCGGTGAAGATGGCCGACGCCCACCCGCGGGAAACTGTCGACGTGGCCGCGGTCTGGAACCGGGCGGCGGAAGGCGAGCCGGACGCCATGCAGGCCGGCCGGTTCCACCTTGACGTAGCGCCGCCGTCCCGGCGACCCGAGTCGCGCGCGGGACGCCCGCGTGACAGCCGGCGAGACGCCGTCACTACCGGAGCAGGCCAATGACGCGCTATTTCTCCTTGCGCGATTTCGACTGGCTGCTGCTCACCTTTGTGCTGGCAATCTGCGGTTTGGGCGTGATGGAGATCTACAGCGCCACCCTTCACACCAAATTCGCAGGTGTGCATACCAAGCAGGTGTACTGGATCATGGCGGGTGTGGTGCTGATGTTCCTGACGAGCCTGATCGACTATCACGCGCTGCTGGACAAGATTCACTGGTTCTACATCGCCTCCGCGGTCTCGCTGGTGGCCGTCCTGTTGATCGGCAAGAAGTACCTGGGCGCGCGGCGCTGGATCCAGATGCCCGGGGGGCAGCACTTCCAGCCTTCCGAGTGGGTGAAGCTGGTGCTGATTCTGGCCCTGGCCAAGTACTTCAGCGATTTGCACCAGAGGGAGGCATCCTGGAGCGATATCGTCAAGGCCAGTTTGCTGGCCGGTGTGCCCATGCTGCTGGTGCTCAAACAGCCGGATCTGGGGACGGCTCTCACCTACATTCCGGTGCTGGTGATGGCGTTGTTCCTGGGCGGCCTCCGATTCAAGCAAGCCGCCACCATCATTCTGCTGGGGGCAATGGTCTTCCCAGTGGTCTGGCATTACGGGCTCAAGCCCTACCAGAAACAGCGGCTGGTCAGCTTCCGTGAGCCGGAAGCCGATCCCCAGGGTTCGGGGTACCAAGTTCAGCAATCCCTTATCGCCGTCGGCTCCGGAGGACTCTGGGGCAAGGGCATCACTAAGGGGACACAAACACAGGGGATGTTCCTGCCGGTGCCGCAGACCGACTTCATCTTTGCGGCATGGTGCGAGGAGCATGGATTTGTAGGCGCTGTGGTTGTCCTGCTGTTATACTTTTTAGTGCTGATGCGTTTGGTCCACGACGCGCAGACGGCGCCTGATGGCGTCGGAGCATTCGTGGTCATGGGTGTGGTCGCGGTGTTGTTCTTCCACATCCTGGTAAACGTCGGCATGGTGGTTGGCTATATGCCGGTCACCGGGATCCCTTTGCCGCTGATGAGTTATGGCGGCTCGTCGGTATTGTTCATGTTCCTGGCGCTGGGCATTGTGATGAACATACGCATGCGCCGTTTCGTGAACTGACAATCGCCCGCCGCGGGCGAGGCCGCGGCATGATTCATCCACCGCCACAGGGCGGCGTGAGCAAGATTTTCGTATCGCCCCACGAGAAGAGGGCGGAACCGGCCGCACATGAGGGGCCGGACAGGATTGAAGCAGTGGGTCCCCGACGAGGATCCTTCAGGTCCCGTTGGGTGCTATTAGCGCCGCAGGGCGGGTAACGGCCCCGCCGAAGCGGGTTGCCTTTCGAGGCAGCGCTTCGGGAGTGAGGCCACAAGTCTTGCGATGACGCCTAGGTGAAAAGATTCCAAGCCGTAGTCTTAGAATCCTACCCGAGCGCCGCCGGACCTTCCTGGCAGATCCAGAAGCCGGTGCTTCCATGCTTCGTTCCAGACCCGATGCCGGGCGTTATCGCGACTCGGCGGCGGGTCGGTGTCCCCTCCTCCTGTTTCCGTGCCGGTAGAGGCCGTTCCTTTAAGCGAGCGGCCGCGGAGACAGTATGTCAAAGGAACTTTACGTCTCCTCGACGCCACATGAGACCAAAGTGGCGGTGGTCGAGGATGACCAGCTCAGTGAAATCTATTTTGAACGCGAGAACGAATACACCCTCGCGGGATCCATTTACAAAGGCCGGGTTACCCGTGTGCTGCCGGGCATGCAGTCGGCATTCGTCGATGTCGGCCTGGAGCGCGACGCGTTTCTCTACGTGACCGATTTCCTGGAGGAGCAGGAAGACCAGGAAGAGTTCGAGCAGGTGATCTCGCGAGCGCACGAGGATGCAACCCGCAATGGCGGGCAGCAGCGCGCGGAAGCTGCTCCTTCTCTGCCGCCCGTTGAACCGGTGCAGGCGGTTGCCGAGGAACGAGAGATCGCTCGTCCGGCCGCCTCCGAACCGGCGCGCGGCCCGCAGCGTGACAACGGAGACGAGGGCGGAGGCCGCTGGCGCGGGCGCCGACGTCGTCGCGGACGCGGTCGCGGCTTCCCCGAGAGTAAGTTTGCGCGTCAGGAGCAGCCGCGTCCGCAGGAGGCCGCCAGTACGCCTCCGCCCGCGTATCAACCGCCACCCGCCTACCAACCGATCATCCTGCCCGGCGAATCCATCTCCAAATACCAGCGCCTGGCGCAGGCGCCAACCGCAGCCGAGGTGAGCGCCGGGGCCGTGGAACGGGCCGCCGATGCCGCCGCTCTGGCTGCCTCCATGGAGCCGTTGAGCGATTCGCTTGAGAGCGAGCACCGGGCTGAACCGGATCGCTTCCCTGCGCCGGCGGAAGAGGCCGGCAGCTTCGGCGCTGGCGCCGCGGTGCGGGAGAGCCATGAGCAACCGCAGACTCTGGATGATGATGAAGAGGAAGAACGCTTCGACCGGATGAACGTTACCAGGGTCTTCGCCGGCGAAGAAGCCGAAAGGGAACGCGAGAAACCTGAGACCGGCGCGGCGCCGAGCGAGCAGCGTGACGAGCAGCACATCGCCCCGGCCTTCACGCCCGGCTCCGGCCTGATCGAAGAAGAGGAGATCGAAGACGAAGAGACCGAGCTTCCGCAGCCGGAAGACGACCTCGACATCGCCGAGTACGAAGAACTCGAAGAGGAGACCCTCGATCGCGCTGGGTTCAGAGCGGATACCGAGAGGGTGGAGGCTCCCGATCTTACTGAAGCCGTGGAAGAGGCCGATACCGATCGCGCCGCGATTGAAGCGGAAGAGGAATTCGAAGAGGAAGGGGAAGAGCAGGGGGGAGAGGCAGAGTCCGAGGAAGAGGAAGCCGAAGCGGTCGCCGGCAGCGAAGGGACTGAGGCCCGCGCCGAAACCCGCGGGCTCCCCGGCACGGCGGGCTTCCAGCAGAGAGCTGAGCGCCCGCCCTTCGATCGTCGCGGTGGCCGCCGCCGCGGCGGACGCCACCTGCGTTCCCGCCGCAACATCCAGCGCGGTCCGGCGCCCAAGATCACCGACCTGCTCAAGGAAGGCCAGGAGATCCTGGTGCAGATCGCCAAGGAGCCCATCGGCAAGAAGGGCGCGCGCATCACCAGCCACATCGCGCTGCCCGGACGCTTCCTGGTCTACATGCCGACCGTGAACCACATTGGCGTCTCGCGCAAGATCGCCAGCGACGAAGAGCGCCAGCGGCTGAAGCGGCTCATCCTTGCCGAACACCAGGGACCGGGAGGCTTCATCGTCCGCACCGCGGCCGCGGGAGCGAGCGACGACGATCTTCGCGCCGACGTGCGCTTCCTGTTCAACCTGTGGTCAGAGATCCGCAACCGGGCCGAATCCAGCAAGGCCCCGGCGTTGATCTATCACGACCTCAACCTGGTGGAGCGCATTCTGCGCGACCAGGTGACGGCGACCTTCACCCAGATCTGGGTGGACACCGAGCAGGAGTACGAGCGCGTGCTGAGGTTCGTCAGCCGCTTCCAGCCAGGCCTGGTCAAGCGCGTCAAGCTCTACGGCAAGGAGACGCCGCTGTTCGAGCAGTTCAATATTCAGGAAGAGATTAACAAGGCGCTCAAGTCGAAGGTGTGGCTGAAGAGCGGTGGCTACATCGTCATCAACCAGACCGAGGCGCTGGTGGCGATCGACGTCAACACCGGCAAGTACGTGGGCAAGACGGCGCGCCTCGAAGACACCATCGTCAAGACCAACGTGGACGCCATCAAGGAGATCGTGCGGCAGATCCGGCTGCGCGACCTGGGCGGCATCATCGTCATCGACTTCATCGACATGGACGAGCGCCGCAACCGCCAGCGGGTCCTGCAGGCCCTGGAAGAGGAACTCAAGCACGACCGCGCTCCCTCGAAGGTGCTCAACTTCAACGATTTCGGCCTGGTGGCGATCACCCGCAAGCGCGTGAAGCAATCGCTCGAACGAACGCTGGGCACGCCGTGCCCGTACTGCACTGGCACTGGCCTGGTGAAGTCGGTGAGCACGATCTGCAACGAGATCTACGTCGAACTGCGCAAGCTGGCCAAGCACGTGGACCGTAGCGACATCATGCTGCGCGCCAATCCCGAGGTGGTGAAAGCCCTCAAGGGAAACGGCGGGCGCTGGCTGCAGGAGATGGAGGAACTGGCCGGACGCACGATCATCGTGAAATCAGATCCCGCGCTGCACCAGGA
>DATKLD010000239.1:0-4139 GCA_035542595.1 Terriglobales bacterium | reverse complement strand
CCGTCCGTCACCAGCGAGTTGCGCAGGTCAAAGTGCATGGTGAGACCGCCCAGGCCGTTGGCCGCCACCGTCATGTCGGGGTTCAGCGCCATGTTCAGCGTGAAGGTGGTCCCGCCCGCCGAAAAGGGCAGCGCCTGTGTGCTCACCGATGGCGGCGGTCCCAGGTTCAACACCGAGATCACCGGGTTCTCGATGACGATCTGCGCCACGGTGTACGTTCCCGGCGGCACCGACTGCAATCCCAACAGGGTGCGCAATCCAACGAAGCGCGCGAAATCCACCGTCGTAGGAGTGCTCAGCACCGACTGCGCACCCGTCACCGTGCCGTTGTTCAGGCCCGTGCCCAGGGTGATGCTGTCGATCGTGACCACGAACGAGAGCACAGACGGAATGGGCGCATCCTGGCCGGTGATAGAGACCGTACCGCTCTGCTGTGCTGTTGGGGAATTGGAGACGCTGCCACACCCGCTGAGCGTAGCCAGGGCAAACAGGACTATAAGGAAGAGACCAAACGCCAGCCGCCGCATACATCCTCCCAGAAAAAGTTTGGTAGCGCTGCAAGAGCCCGTGGGGAGCAGGTTGCCTGTCAGGAACTCTCAATACGCTTGAACCGCAGTGTCGCGGAAAAGTTGTGGGCTGGCCGGTGATGTTGGTCCCGGAAAGGATGGCAGAAGTAGCAGACACTCGGGCTGGCCTTTAGTAATGGGCGAACGCTACCCGGCAATTGGCCGGCGAAAAGCCGTTTGGGGCTTGACGCCCTGCCGTCAATAGTCGATATTGCTAGGTTTCGCTTTGCGCTCTCAGGCCTCTCGTAGGCTCGAGCTGAGGAGGACCCAGGTCATGATCCGCGAAGACATTCTGCAGAAATATCCCGAACTGTTTGGGACGAAGAAGGTAAACGGCCGCGAGGTCAACGTCGAAGAGACGATTGCCACGCTCACCCGGGAGCTGGATCCCGAAATTGCTGTCGCCCTTAACGCACGCAGAGCGCTACTCGGGTCTACCGCCCCGGTCACGAAGAAATATGCCTGGCCCGGCTGGGACGAGAAGTTCGAAGACCCAGTCAGCGGACAGCCCTGGACCTTTCGCCAGATCGGGCAAGGCATGGTCGACAACTTTCTTGGCCGCGAGAGCAAGTGGCGCTGGCGGCTCAATGACGAAGTGCCCATCCCCAAGGACGCGCACCCGCTGACCAATCCCGGCCTGGAGCTCACCGGGCCGTGGCATCCGCTGGACATGGCGTTCAACGCCCTGAACAGTCCGGCGCCGGTGAACATGCCCGACTGGGAAGACGCCTCCCCGCCGCATTTCCAGCCCGATGGCACGCCCAAGGACCAGCCGATTGGGATTTTTGCCGCCCTACAGAACGCCAAGGACATTCTGGAAGGCCGCTGGGCGAATCGCGCGTACGAAGTGGTGAAAAAAGGACAGCAACGCGCGTACAAGATCAACAAGCCACCGTCCGAGTGGCCGACCCGCTTCTGCCGGCCTCCGGGCAACCACGTGCGCTTTGACTACATTACGGTGGATGGCAAGCCCGCCCCCGGTCTGATTGCCATCGCGGTCCTGTGGACGTTCAACAGCTACGATCTGCTCAGGCGCGCCGGAACCGGGGTGTACTACTACATTCCCAAGATTCAGACTCCCCAGGAAGCTCTCATTCTTGAGAAGCTGCTCTCGCGGTTGGAGGGGATGATCGGCGTGCCTGCTGGCACGCTTAAGATCAAAGTCCTCTACGAGGAGGGAAATGCCGGACGCTCCCTGGCAGCGATTGCCTGGGTGTTGCGGCGCCGGCTGCTGGGCACGAACGTCGGCCGCTGGGACTACACGGGAAGCATCATTGAGATGTGGAAGGACGATCCCAAGGGCGTCTTCCCGGATCCGCAGACGGTCGGCATGGCTGTTCCCACCATGATCGCCTATCAGCGTTACAACGCGCTGATGATGCTCCTGGCCGGCATGAAGAACGGCGAGCTCAGCCAGGGCGCCCCCATCGGCGGAATGGCCGCGGTCATGATCTATCAGCCCAGCGATCCCTATGGGCGCTCGCGCTACAACCCGCTCGCTCTGCGCGCCATGGTAGTCG
Source organism: Terriglobales bacterium (assembly GCA_035542595.1). Classification (GTDB taxonomy): domain Bacteria; phylum Acidobacteriota; class Terriglobia; order Terriglobales; family Acidobacteriaceae; genus JAHFUA01. The sequence continues at coordinate 2,053 of DATKLD010000239.1, read as the reverse complement.
ACAAGCTGCGCGAGCGCGTGCTGGGCCTGATGTTCGTGCCCGACGGACCGCTGCCTGCAGGCCAGCAGCCGGCGCTCGATGACATCCTTGCCGGCCGTGTGAAGGGGAAACTCTACGACGCCTATCGGCAAAGCTGGGTCGCGAGCCCCGAGCCTGCCTATGTGGCCGCCGGCAACGCGCCGCTGCGGGCGCAGGTGAGCGAGCTGCAGAAGGTCCTCGATGCGCCGCTCGAGACTACGGACGTAAAAGGCAAGCTGGTGCCCACCGTCCCCAGCGGTCTCAGCGACGCGGAGCGGCAATTGCTGCGAGCCCGCGGCCTGCTGAACGCGCAGGGCAAAATTACGCCTTCGGTCATCGCCAAGGACGCCGTGGACGCACCGGAGAAAGTCTTCACGCAAAAACTCTGGGACGACATCTACAGCGTGCCCAAGGGCGACATTACCATTGAGCACATCCAGCATTCCTTCTACATGGCGGCGAACTATGGTTTCCAGATTCTGAACGGCAACTTCGCCGCCGCCATCGACGACTACGAACTCAAGCTGCGGTTCATGAACGACCTCGCCACGTACCGCATTAATGTCTCGTGGCTTTGGACCCTGGCCCATCACCAGGCCGCAATCACCAAGGACGGCTACTTCAAGCGCTCGGCGCTCACCGAGGATGGGGTCGAACTGGCCGCCAACGCCGAGCCGGTCAAGGCCGGCACCCGCTTCACCCGCGAGATGTTCAACAAGGTGTGGGACTATCACAACGAGTGGACCTCGGAGTTCTTTGCCGAGCTGGATCGCCGCCACGATCCCGGCCGCTTCGATCGCTCCAAAGCGCCGGTGATCATGGAGCTGTTGAAACGGCAGTTGCTGTGTCCGCGCTACATCCAGCACAGCGCGCGCGTGCTGTTTGTCGTGGGCCAGGCGAACCCGCAGGAGCGCGCGCAGATCATGGATGCGATCTTCGATCTTTCCCGCGAGGAAATCGTCAGGCGTGTTCAAGCCGGGAAGTTGAGTAAGGCGGCCCTGGACGCCCACGATTACATCTATGACATCTTCGAGGAGAAGCAGCACTCGGCGGTGAAGTCGCTGGGGAAGCAGTCCGCGTGATGTGAGTTGCAGCGACGCAGCCTGCTGCGTCGTTTCCATCTCAGCAAAATCTCCACGTGACGAGGCTGCTTCCCGGGATTGCGCCTTGCGCGCACCTGTGTTAGCTTCCGCGCAGAAGTCCTGATCGCCGATGTCCGACGGAGGAAGCATGGGTCCAGGTGTAGTTGTCCTCCTCATTGTTCTGGCCGCGGTCGTCCTGATCGCGCTGATGTACAACGGCCTCGTGCAGCTACGTGTGCGCGCCGATTCCGCCTGGTCCGACATTGACGTGCAGCTCAAGCGCCGTCACGACCTGATTCCCAACCTGGTCGAGACCGTCAAGGGCTACGCGGCGCACGAAAAGGGCGTGTTCGAGAACGTCGCCAAGGCACGCTCGATGGCCATGTCGGCCACCACGCCCGACCAGCGCGGTCAGGCCGAAGGGATGCTCACGCAGGCGCTGCGCGGCCTTTTCGCCGTGGCTGAAAACTATCCTCAACTCCAGGCCTCGCAGGAGTTCACCCAGCTCCAAGGCTCGCTGAACGGACTGGAAGATTCCATCCAGAACGCCCGCCGCTATTACAATGCCGTAGTACGCGACCTGAACACCCGCATTCAGAGTTTCCCCAGCAACATCATCGCCGGCATGTTCGGCTTCCAGCAGAAGCAGTTCTTCCAGGTGGACGTGCCGGCCGATCGGGAAAACGTGGCCGTCAAGTTCTGAACCATGCTGCGCCGCGCTAGACCGGCCTTGGGGGCCCCGAAGCTGGTGTTCGGCTTGGCTGCCGTTCTGGCTCTTGCGCTACCCGCCTGCGCGCGCAGTTGGCGCATCGCCAACTTTCAGGCCACCATCGACGTTCACCAGGACGGCTCCGCTTTGGTTGCCGAGCGCATCACGGCCGTGTTTACCGGCTCTTACCAGGGTATCTACCGCACGATCCCGATCGAATATCCCGGGCCGCACGGCGCCAACT
>DATKLD010000238.1:0-13116 GCA_035542595.1 Terriglobales bacterium | reverse complement strand
GAAAATCGTGGCTGTGCAATAACCCTGCTGATAACAGCAGTCTGACGATCTGGCAAGCTTGGCCGTAGATCCGTCCGCCTTTCTGCGGAAACGCCTAAATTTAGACATCTGCAATATGACTTAATACGAGTTGACATAACTGTATTAACCGTATTTAATCGCCTACCTTTTGCTCCCGGAATGGTGGAACTCAAGGCCCACTAACTAACGCATCGGAGGTCGTTGCGATGACAAGACGAACGTTCCTTCTGCTAGCCGCGGTACTGGCTTTCGCACTCGTGAGCCTGGCTGCCGCACAGCAACAGGACCAACCTAGCGCTACGCCGAACCCCCTTGTCCAGCGGCTACGGAACAATGGAATCGTGACCGCGCAAGAGGCCGCGGCTATCAACCAGGCACCTACCCGAGAAGAGCAGCAGGAGCAACTGACGCAGTTGCTCCGTTCCAAAGGCATCGTTCTTCTATTGGTCGCGCCCGATGAATACAGGAACGAGGCTCCTGCGGAAGCAAGCAGAGATTCATCCCCGCACGGGCAGTGGCTCCCGGCCGCTGCGCACATTTCGGCGGGCGAACCTGAGCCGGCGATGGCCATGCCTCCGCAAGCTCCGGCTGCGCCGGCGGTCATTCCCGCCGTAGCGCCAATACGTGTGCTGACCAGCGATCCTCCCAAGCCCGGCGGCCTGGTACCCGACATTAAGCTGGGCTCCGGCGCCAAGATCAAGCTCTACGGCTTTGTTAAGGCCACGGCCTCGTATGACACTTCCAACCCTTACAACCTCGACTTCGTACTGCCGGGACTGGACAATGCAACAGGTGCCACCTTCCCGACATCGATAACCAACGGGCTGAACTCAGGGGTCCTCACGATCCCCGGCGTGGGTGGCAGCAGTTTTGGTCCCAACGGCTCGCCGTCGTTCTACCTCAAAGGCAATACCACCCGCATGGGCGCGAACTTCGAGTGGCCGGACATTGCGGGGGGCAACAATACCTTGACAGGCAAGATCGAAATGGACTTCGAGGGCAACTTCTCGCGTGCTCAGAACCGCAACAACTCGTCGATCCGTACCCGCATGATGTCCATCCGTTTGGCATATGCGCGGGTGGACCACCGGTTCTCCGACAAGACCACCGGGTTCTTCCTAGGGGGCGTGGACTGGGCGCCGTTCGCGTCCTCAACCGTGATGAACCTACTGGAAACCACGGAAAATGGGGCGTTTTTCGGCAATGTCTATGAACGTCAAGCGCAGTTTCGCCTGGGCCTTTGGCACGATTTCGGCGGAGCACATAACTTTAAGATAGGCTTCGAACCCGCCATCGCGCAGCCCGGTTTTGGCAATAACTCCACCGACCTGGGCACGCAACTGGGCGTCGGGGAACGCCAAGGCATCGATTCCGCGCGGCCGGAAATTTCTGGCCGGGTGGTTTTCCAATGGCAACTGGACAAGGCCAAGGGCGTGCCGCCGGCGCAGATTATCTTCAGCGGAATGCAGGCGAGGGACGAGCAACTGGTGAATCGGGCCGCGATTGCCAGTGCTGTCTGCGGGGCCGCAACCCAGGCTGCCCCATTTGGAGTGGCATGTCCGGCGGGCACAATTACGGCCCTGCTGAATACCTTTCCCCATGGGATCCACCCCAGCAACGAGCGTTGGGGTGCCGATGCTGAATTCCAGCTGCCCACGCGCTGGATGACGTGGGTGGGCAAGTACTATACCGGAGCGGATTTGAAATACTACTTCGGTAGCCAGCTTTACAGCTTCTTCAACGATAATGCCGGGTTGCTGCTGACCAATGGGTCGGGAACCGTCTGCAATGGGGGCGCGAACTTCGGGACGTGCCCGACCGTGTTCAACGTGGACGCCTCGACAAGCACGTCGGCGGCGTTTGTGCCCTTTGGCTTCAACACGAGTACGGGGACATGGCAGGTGGTCCCGCAAAAGCCCATGCGGGCCATGGGCGGGTTTACGCAGCTCTCGTTCCCGTTGTCCCGCCTCTTCAACGCTAACCCTGCCGGCCGCAATGCCGGCTGGACGGCGGCAATCACCATGGGTATGGACGAGGCCAAGGGACGCGACGTCCGCATCGCTCAGCCCTCCGGTGGCCGCAACCGGGCGGACATGGTAGCGGCGACGTTCAATTGGAAACTCAACCCGTATTTCACCTTTGCCTATGAGACCTCGCTCTACCGCAGCTTCACCACCTGCTTCCCGGCGGGCACGGGGGTGCCCGGCGCCACCAATGGCGCTAGCGCGGGAGGGGTTCTGGGCCCGGGCGGCGGACTAATTTGCACCGGGACGCCGTACATCCAGTACCCCCTGGTGGTCGGGGGATCGACAACTAACGGGGCCGCGCGGGCGTGGCACGATTTCCGCAACGAGTTCGGACCGATCGTCACCTTCTGATTCGATCCGAGCTTCGCCAACCTTCAGCGGAGTCCCCCTTCGGGGGTGGCTCCGCTGACTTTCTTTGAAGCAAGTCGCTCCAGAAAGGACTTCAACACAGGCTGGAATCAGGCGTTAAAGACATTGAACTCACACCTGTTATCGTATTAAACTGCACATCCTTATGGATCTCCTCCGTCCGCGTGATGCCGCCACCGTGCTCGGCATCAGCTATCCCACGGTGAAGCAGTGGATCTACAAAGGCAAGCTGCGCACCATCAAGACCGCCGGCGGCCATCACCGCATTCCCCAGAGCGAGCTCGACCGCTACCTGCATCGCCTGCGCGAAAAACCCGGCCCCGAGCGGCGCCGCAACTTCCGCCGCATCAGCGGGCGCAACCAGCTCGTCGGGCGCATACTCGAGGTGCGCACCAGCGGCCTGATGGCGCAGGTGAAAATCTCCATCGGCGGCCAAGCCATTACCTCCATTATCACCGCCGACGCCGTGCGCGAGATGCGGCTCAAACGAGGGGACACCGCGGCCGCCCTTATCAAGTCAACCGAAGTGATGATCATTCGCGTGTGACGTGGGGTGAACGTTATGAAGACTTGGCTCTGCCTGCTGCTATTGTTGATCTCCGTGCTGGCTTGGTGCGCACCTGGAGAGATTACGGTGGCAGCGGCCTCCGACCTGACCTTTGCGCTAACCGAAGTCGCACATCGGTTCGAGTTGAAGACGGGCAACCGGGTCAAACTGGCGTTCGGGTCCTCCGGAAATTTTTATGCCCAGATCCAAAACGGCGCAACTTTCGATGTGTTTTTTTCCGCCGACCTGGACTATCCGCGGAAGCTCGCAGCGAGCGGTTTGGCCGTTGCCCCCACGCTTTGGGTGTATGGCACCGGGCGCATCGTGCTCTGGGTACCAGCCGACTCTCCGCTCAATCTGGGCAAAATGGGAATGAAGGCGCTGCTCGATCCCTCGGTGCAGAAGATCGCGATCGCTAACCCAGCGCACGCGCCCTACGGGCGCGCCGCCAAAGCCGCTCTCCATAACCTCAAGCTCTACGCCCTGGTGCGCGACAAGCTGGTGCTTGGGGAAAACATCTCCCAGACGGCGCAGTTCGTCGCCTCCGGGAACGCGCAGATCGGCATCCTCGCACTTTCGCTCGTGGTTGCCCCCACCATGAAAGACAAGGGCACGTACTGGGAGATCCCTGCCGATTCTTATCCGTCTATCGAGCAGGCCGCGATCATCCCCACGGCCGCGACCGATAAGACGTTGGCCCGCGCCTTCCTCGACTACGTGCGAACGCCCGAGGCGCAGGCGATTCTGCGCGAATACGGATTCCAACCTCCGCCGGAGACGAAATGAACTGGCAAGCGCTGGCGCTCTCGGTGAAGCTCGCCTTCGTAGTGTCGGTGGTGCTGTTTGTGATCGGCATGCCCATCGCTTACTGGATCGCCTATTCGCGCTGGCGGTGGAAGTTTCTGGTCGAATCGGTGGTGGCATTGCCACTCGTGCTGCCGCCCACAGTGCTGGGTTTTTATCTGCTGGTTGCCATGGGTCCGCGCAGCCCTCTGGGACGTCTCTGGCTGCGGGCCTTCGGCCATAGCTTGTCTTTCACCTTTGAAGGGCTCGTAGTTGCGTCTCTGATCTACAGCCTGCCGTTCACCGTCCAGCCGTTCGCCGCCGCTTTCCGGTCGGTGGATCAGCAACTCGCGCAAGCGTCCGCGACCCTGGGCGTGTCGCGCCTTCTGACCTTCGCGCGTGTCACCGTGCCCTTGTCGTATGCCGGGATCATTACCGGCCTGGTGCTCAGCTTCGCCCACACTCTGGGTGAGTTCGGAGTGGTGCTGATGGTCGGAGGCAATATCCCGGGCGTGACCCGCACCGTCTCCATCGACATCTACGATCAGGTTCAGTCGTTGAACTACGTCTCTGCCAATCAGACCGCACTTCTGCTGCTGGCGGTCTCGTTTCTTACGCTATCCGTGGTGTACGCGGTCAACCGCAAGGTGTGGGCACTGTGACGGCGGACGTGGCTGGCGACGTCGACTCGGCAGACAAAGGTTCACTCTCGGCGCACATACAAAAACGTTTTCCCGGTGGATTCGAGTTGGTGGCCAAACTCGACGCCCTTGGCGGCATCACTGTAGTGTTTGGCCGGTCGGGTTCGGGAAAGACGACAGTGCTCAACTGCGTCGCCGGACTGCTCGAGCCCGACGCGGGCAGGATCCAACTCGGCGGCCGGGTGCTGTTTGACTCTGAGCGCAAGGTTAATGTTCCCGTCGCACGCCGGCGCGTGGGATACGTCTTCCAGAACCTGGCCCTGTTCCCGCACCTCACCGCTGAACAGAACATCACTTATGGGTTAAGCCGCCTGGAGGCGAGCGCGCGCCGCAGCCGTGCGCAGGCGATGCTTGAGCAGTTCCGCATTGCGAACGTCGCGCGCCGCAGACCGGCGCAGCTCTCTGGCGGAGAGCGCCAGCGCGTCGCCCTGGCACGATCTCTGGTCATCGAACCGCGAGTGCTGTTGCTGGACGAACCGCTGGCGGCGCTCGACCTGCCCACGCAATCCCAGCTCATCGCCGACCTGCGCTCGTGGAACCGCGAGCACCAGATCCCCATTCTCTACGTGACCCACAGCCAGCGCGAGGCGTTTGCCCTGGGAGAACGGGTTGTAGTGCTGGAGGAAGGAAAAATCCTTGCCCAGGGCCAACCGCAGGAGGTGTTGCGCGCGCCGCGCCAGGAGACGATCGCGCAACTGGCTGGTGTCGAGAACATCTTCGACGCGCGCGTGATGTCGCTTCAGGAGACGCTCGGCACGATGACCTGCCGCCTGGAGGACTCCGCGGTCCACTTGGAAGTTCCGCTGGCCAAGATTGAGGCCGGCGCGACAGTGCGCATCGCCATTCATGCCGGCGACATCCTGATGGCGGTCGAGCGCCCGCGGGGCCTGAGTGCCCGCAATCTGCTGGCCGGCCGGGTGCTGTCGCTCGAGCAGCAGGGCATCGCCGTACATGCTTGTGTCGATTGCGGCGTCACCTTTCAGGTCAGGCTGACTCCAGGCGCGCGGGAATCGCTGCACCTCGATGTCGGCCGAGAAGTCTGGCTGGTGATCAAGACATATTCCTGCCATTTGCTGGAGCACGAGCCGCAATAGCTCGTCTTGCGGTGTCACTCAAGTCGACTCAATTCGTATGCAGAATGGTTGGATTCAGCCGATCTGGGCAGACGGACAGAGAGCGGGGCTGGGAAGCAGACTGTCAGGAACGCTGACGGCGGGACGTCGGCGCGGCTAGTAGGGGAAGGGCTCGATCTTCCAGCGCTGGTAAATCTTGCCGTCAACAAAGATGCGGAACAGATCGGCATCCAGTTCTCCGGCCTCGACGCAGCCTTCCAGGATCTCGAGCGAACGCCCAAGGTCCACGGCCCGCTTGTAGGGGCGGTCGGAGGCGCCGAGCGCGTCGAAGATGTCCGAAATGGTCATCATCCTCGTTTGCACCGGAATGTTAGGAGCCGTAAGCCGGTGCGGGTAGCCGACGCCGTTGAGCTTTTCGTGATGGCTGCGGGCGATGGCCGGCAGGTTCTGCAACTCGTGCGTCCACGGGATCTGCAGCAGGAAGTTGAAGGTGTGCTCGACGTGGGATTCGATCTGCAGCCGCTCGCGTTCGTCCAGCGATCCTTTGGGGATGGAAAGCAGACGCACTTCGTCTTCGCTCAGCAAGTTCCTGCGCTGGCCGTCACCATCGGTGTATTGCTTCGCCGCGATCTCCGCCAGCCTGGCCGAAACCTGGTCATGGTCGAGCGACGGCTCATTGCCCTCGACGATGGCCTTCAATTCCTCATCCAGCGCTTCGAGATACTTCGCCAGTGAGGCGTCGAACTCCGGCAAGCGCTCCAGGAACTCCTCGCGTCCCCGGGCCAGCACATAGTCAAGCTTGGACCGCAGCGTATCGGCCTCCACGGTCTTGCGGATGAACTGGAAGCGCTGCCGGATCAGCTCCAGTTGCGCCGGGTACAGCTTCTTGGCCTTCACCAGCACCTCTTCCCGCACCCCGACCTTGCCGAAGTCGTGCAGCAGCGAGGCGTAGCGGATTTCCCGCATCTGCTCGCGGGTGAAGTGCAGGCTGCCGTAGGGACCGGAGTCGGCGCGATCCACTGCCTCGGCGAGCGCAACCGTCAGGTTGGCGACGCGGAACGAGTGTCCCGAGGTAGCAGGGTCGCGCGCCTCAATCGCAGTGACCGAGGCCTTGACGAATCCCTCGAACAGGTTCTGGATTTCCTGGTAGAGGAGGCCGTTCTCGAGCGCCACTGCGGCCTGGCTGGCGAGCGATTCCGCCATCGCTTTCTGATGGCGAGTAAAGGGCACAACCTGCGCCACCACCACCGTCACCGAGTCCAGCCGCACGTCGGACCTGCGCTTGGCGTTGATCAACTGCACTACTCCGACTACTTCGCCCTGCTGGTCTTTCATGGGAATGGCCAGGATGGATTTAGTGCGATAGCCGGACTCTTCGTCGAATTGCCGGTTGAAAGCGAACGGCAAGTCGAGGGGCAGATGATATGCGTCTTCGAGGTTCACGCCCTCGCCGGTCTTGGCCACGTATCCGGCGATGGAGTGGTCGTCGACCTCCATCACCGTCTCACGGAACTTCAGCTCGACCGAATCGTTCTGCGCCAGCTGGAAGCGCAGGCGGCGGCGCACGCGCTTGCGGCGCTCGCTCTGGCCGCGCGGAAGCTGGGTGGGGATGGGTTCCGCCAGGTAGAGAGAGCCGGCATCGGCGGAGGTAATCTCCCGCATCTTGGTGAGGATCATCTCCAGCAGCGTTCCGGTATCGTGCTCGGCGGAGAGCGCGGCGCCGATCTGGTTCAGTTCCTGGATCTCATGCGTCGCCAGCGCCAGCCGCTCTCCCAGCTTCTCGCGGGTGTCGAGCAGATGCATGTGCTCGAGCGCATTCCCCACCATGCGCTCCAGCAGTTCCACAGAGGTGCTAATGGGAAGATAGGCGTAGACGAGTGCATCGATGCGCAGATCATGGAAGCGGCGGTCGGCGAGCGCGATCACGCGGATGTTGGGCGCACGCAGGGTGTCCACCGCGTGCGCCAGCAGCCACTCCGACGAGGCGACCACCACTCGCTCCGCCCCCCGCGCCAGACGGCCGCCATTGGCCGGACGGCCCTCCAGGCTCTCCAGTTCCACCCGGCGGAAGGCATGCAGGCCTGAAGTCGCCTTCTCGGCTATGCGGTCCGCCGAGAAATAGACGACCACCGGCAGCGGTTGGGGCTTGGCTAGCACCGCAGTATCAGGCTGGGTAGAAGCGGCCATGATGACGGACGAGCGCAGATGCGACGGGTAACTATAGCAGAGACGCTGCAGGATGGAGCAGCGGGGAAGGAAACCAGCCGGCCGCCATCGGCATTAAAATGGGATGGTGCTCAACCTGGGCAAGCTGATTATTGTTCTCGGCGCGATCCTGGTCGCTGTGGGGGTACTGATCGTGTTGCTCGGGCGGACCGGGCTCCCCATTGGCCGGCTGCCCGGCGACATCATCTATCGCCGCAAGAACTTCGCCTTTTACTTCCCCTTGACCACCTCGATCCTGCTCAGCATTGTGCTTTCCCTGATCGTTTACTTTCTCAGCCGCATTCACCGCTGAGTCCCGGACTCGCCGAGATGAGGCCCGCGCCGGATACCGTATAATCACGGGCCCAGTGGCCATCCCTGCGTGTCTCGACCATCTCATCCTGGGCGCGGGCGATCTCGCCCGCGGCATCGAGTTTGTCGAACGGCGTACCGGGGCGCGCGCAGTCTTAGGGGGCGTGCATCCCGGGCGAGGCACCCGCAACGCCCTGCTTTCCCTGGGCCCACGCTGTTATTTGGAGATCCTCGCACCCGACCCTGAGCAGGCGACGCTTGGCTGGTTCCGCAACCTGCCGCAATTGACGGAGCCGCGGCTGGTGGGCTGGATGGTCCATCCGGGCGATCTCACCGCGCTGGCCGAGCACCTGCGCCGGTCGGGAATTTCGTGTGATGGCCCCGTCGAGAGTTCGCGACAGCGTCCCGACGGTCGCACGCTGCGCTGGAGACTCCTGCGCCTGGCCGACGACCGTACCCATCCCTGGCGCGCTGGAGTGGAGGGCCTGCTGCCGTTCTTCATCGAGTGGAGCGCCGGCTCGCCGCACCCTGCCGACGATGCACCCTCCGGTTTGTGCCTCGTTGAATTCGGGATATCGAGTCCGAACCCGGACGAACTCCAGCGCACGCTGGACATTCTCGGGCTTGATCTGCGGGTCGTCCGCAGCGACCGTCCGCAACTCCGCGCCCGCCTTGCCGGCCTGCGCGGCGACCTGGAATTGATCTCCTAGCTCACCAATGGGAGCGAAAGCGGCCTTACGGCAGCAGCACGATCTTGCCGAAATTCTTCCGTTCCGCCAGCAGCCGGTGGGCTTCCGCCGCCTGCGCCAGCGGAAGCTGGTGTCCGACGATCGGGCGCAGCTTGCCTTCCTCCAGCCAGGGGCGCATGTCTTGCCATGCCTGCGCCATGTGCTCGCGGTGCCTGGCCAGAGGCGTCAGCCACAGCGCATGCACGCTGGCGTTGCGCTGAAACATGGCGAGGAAATCGAATTGCGGGACTTGTCCGCCGGCCGTACCGTAGATGATCAGCCGCCCCAGCGGACGCAGGCAGCGGGTGCTCTTGGCCGTGTGTTCTCCGCCCAGCATTTCGAAGACGATGTCCACGCCTTCGCCGCCGGTCATCTCCATGACCGCCTGCTCGTAGTCGGCATGCTCGTAGTTGATGCCGTGGTCGAGACCCAGTTCCTTCAGACGTCCCAGCTTTTCGTCCGAAGACGAAGTCCCGAAGGTCTCGACGCCGAAGAGCCGTCCCAGTTCGATGGCGGCGGTCCCGACGCCCCCGGCAGCAGCATGAATGAGCACGCGCTCGTTCTCTTTGGCGTCCGCCATCCAGTAGGCGAAGTAGGCGGTGAAGTAGTTGATGGGGAAGGCGGCTGCTTCGGCAGCGCTCAGCCGCTCCGGCCACGGCAGCAGGCCTTCGCGCCGGGCCGCGATGCGCTGTGCGTAGGCCCCATGGGATACGAATCCCATGACCTTTTCGCCGGTCTCCTCCACCACTCCGGCGAACTCTAGTCCCGGGATGTAGGGCGGCTGCGCACCGCCCGGATAAAGCCCTCGCGTCATCATAGTGTCGGCGAAATTGACGCCGACGGCTTCCACCCGCACCAGCACCTCTCCAGGATTGGGCTGGGGATCGGGAACATCTTGCAGGGCGAGGACCTCAGGACCGCCGATGCGAGTGGCAAGGATGGCTTTCATAGTGAGAGTAGAATGCCGATTTTATACCAGACATCGAATCAGCACTTGGCAGTTAGCATTTGGCACTTGGCAGTCGGAGGCGATCGCTGGGCGGCAAACTGCTAAGTGCTAACTGCCAATTGCAAAGAAGAACCGGCGCTTTCTCCCCCGAGAATGTGCGCCGGTTTTCTTGGATCCTCCGCTTTGCGTGGAGGATAGTTCGATGCATGGCGTCTGGTTCAACGCCGGGAGCAAAGCTGCGGCAGCCGCCACTTGGTTGATATTGGCTGCCAGTGCTGAACATGCGCCCGGGCGCGTGCCGGGTCAACCGCAAAACCCGGCCAGGTGTTAACTGCGCGGATAACCCATTGCGGCGCCGGCGGCAAGACCAGTCGCGGGACCGTTGGAGTGGCGGCTACCGCTCAATTCTCGTTCCTGAGCTGAATTCTCGAGCCGAACAACGCCTTCGTGATTTTCATCACATACAATTGTCTTGTAGCGGCGTGCAATTTTCTCGCTATCACAAAGAGGCGACATGTAGCCTCAGACAGGGAGGCGATCGTGAATACACGGCGAGATTACAGCAGACTGGGAAGAACGCTGGTCGCTGCCGTAATGCTGAGCGTGCTTCTGGCGTTTGTCGCAGTGCCGCGTTCGCAGGCGGACGACAGGGCAAACTGCCAGCGGAACATAGAACGGGCGCAGGCCAGGCTCGACCAGGCGATCTCCAGGTATGGCGGAAACAGCGAGCAGGCCATTGACAGGTGGCATCAACTGAACTTTGAGCGCGAGCGTTGCTACAAACAGTACCAGGGTTGGTGGAATCCGCAGGACCGTCAATGGCAAAGCGGCCGCGAGTGGGATCGTTATGATTGCCAGCGGAACGCAGAACAGGCGCAGGCCAGGCTCGACCAGGCAATCCGCACGTATGGCGGAAACAGTCAGCAGGCCATTGACAGGTGGCATCAACTGAACTATGAGCGCGAGCGCTGCTACAAACAGTACCAGGGTTGGTGGAATCCACAGGACCGTCAATGGCACAACGGCCGCGACTGGGATCGTTATGATCAAGAGCGGGGCCGCGATCACGACAAGAAACCTGATCATGACCATGATCGTCACTAGCGTTGATTTTGTGTAGCAGAGTTTAGTCAGCGCCCCGAGTCCGACTCGGGGCGTTTGTTTAGATGGATTCGAAATGGCTGAATTTGAGCCTGGGACACCCCGGACGCTTGCATAACTTCTCAGTTGTTGAGAACAAGGCGATATCACCGACTGAGAATTTGCCCTTTGGTGCGGTTGGTCGACACAATCGGGCCGGAAGTTGGCCTGGGGGGGAAGGCCGCTGCCAATCTAAGGGGGTACAGGCTCTAAGTTACTAGCGCGAGGCCGGTTAGAGCAACGCAGGCAGCCGCCCGGCATGATATAGTTCCTTACGATCGGCCGGAGTAGCGGAATAATAGAGCCGAGCCGCAAGCCAATTCATCTGTATGCGTCATAGGCCCGGACGGGAGACACCAGCATAGGAGCTCAGTGTTTTCATGTCCGCGGGGCGGCGAGGTGGGCCGCAAGAAGGGCACCGTGGACCTCGTAATCATCCGCTTAGTATTTATCCTTGTTCTTGCCGTCGCCAGCGCGTTGCTCGAGCCCTTCGGGTTGAGCAGGGTAGCCGCCGCGGTCGCCGGATTGGTGTTGGGCGTTGCCGTCATTCTGTTTGAACTGCGCCTGCGCGCGGTCAGCCTGAAGCGGCTGATCGGGGCGGCCATCGGCAGCGTGCTCGGCATCCTGGGCGCCTATCTATTCAGCCTGGTCATCCGTAACAGCGTCCCTTCCGGCAGCACCCAGAGTTTCCTGCAACTGCTGGTCATGCTGTTGATGGCGTATGTCGGGCTCGTGATCGGAGCCAATAAGGGCGACCTGCTCAATCTTTCCGCGCTGGGCGGGGTATTCGGCGGAGAGAAACAGGGCAAGCGAAGTTGCAAGATCCTGGACACCAGCGTCATCATCGACGGCCGCATCGCCGACATAGCCGAGACCGGATTCCTGGACGGCGTCATCATCATTCCGCAGTTCGTGCTGCGCGAGCTGCAACTGGTGGCCGATTCCGCCGACTCGCTCAAGCGTAACCGTGGCCGCCGCGGCCTGGACATCCTGCAGCGTATCCAGAAGCTCACCACGCTCGACATTCAGATCGTCGAGGACGATTACCCGCACATCCGCGAAGTGGACATGAAGCTGATTGAGATGGGTAAGGCCTACGACGGCAAGATCATCACCAACGATTTCAACCTGAACAAGGTCGCCGGCCTGCACGGGGTCCAGGTGCTGAACATTAACGAGCTGGCCAATTCGCTGAAGCCTATTGTGCTGCCCGGCGAGACCATGAAGGTCTTCATCCTGAAAGAAGGCAAGGAGTACAACCAGGGCGTGGCCTATCTGGATGACGGCACCATGGTGGTGGTGGACAACGCGCGCAAGATGATCGGCAAGACCATCGACATCGCCGTGACCTCAGTTCTGCAGACCACCGCCGGAAAGATGATCTTCGGAAAGTACGACGAACGGGCGGCGGCAGCCGCGCCGCGTCCGGAGCCGCAGCGCCAACCCTCCAGCACCAAACCGCAACCCATCATGGCGGAACGGCCTACGGAATAGTTCCGGGTTCGGGTTTCAAGTTTCGAGCGGGGCGCCTGAGGTGGCGCCCCTTTTTGTTTGCGAAGCCTCTTCGGACAAACTGGAAACTCGAAACTGGAAACTGGAAACTGTATACTTTCCGCCCTTATGAAGGTGTTCGTCATCATCCCGGCGGCTGGCCTGGGTACACGTATGGGCGGGCTGACCGCGGGCGCCAAGCCGGCGCGCGTGACTGCGACCTCCAAGCAGTTCGCTGAGATCGGCGGAGTCCCCATTCTCATCCACACGCTGCGCAAGTTCGAAGCGGTGCCCGAGGTCAGTGAGATTGTGCTGGCGCTGCGTACCGACGACGCTGCAGCCTTCAAGTCCCGCCTGCAGAAAGAAGGATTGCGGAAGAAGATCACGCTGGTCGAGGGCGGGGAACACCGCCAGCAGTCCGTCGCAAGCGGTTTGTCGAAGATTGAAGCCGAGCCCGACGACGTTGTGCTGGTGCACGACGCCGTGCGGCCCTTCGTGGACGCCGAAATCATCGGCAACGTGATCCAGGCGGCGGCGCGGCACGGAGCGGCCATCGCGGGTCTGCCGGCTGTGGACACGGTCAAGCAGGTGGACCGCACCGCCGACGGCGCCATCGTCGTCTCCACCATCCCGCGCGCGCGGGTCGTGATGGCGCAAACCCCGCAGGGCTTTCGCTACGATGTGCTGAAGAAAGCGTTCGACGAAGCCCAGGCCGACGGCTTTCAGGGCACCGACGAAGCGTCGCTGGTGGAGCGCACCGGGCACGAAGT
>DATKLD010000237.1:0-11694 GCA_035542595.1 Terriglobales bacterium | reverse complement strand
GCGGTGGTGGGCCCGAGGTGCTGCATCCATCCGCGCACCATGCTCAGGAGCGCGTCATCGGAGGACGGCGGCGCGGCCTCGATGTCAGCCAGATCGCTCTCGAACTGCGCCCGCGGGAAGATGCTGCGGAAGCTCTTCGCCCGATCCGCCGCAACCCAGTAGGTGATTCCGTTCTGCCTGGCTCTGGCAGTGCGCCGCTCTGCCACCAGACGCTCGAAATGTTGCGACCACGGCGAGGCGACCACTTCTGGAAGGGCGATCAGCGTTTGCAGCACGTCGTGCAGCTCGTCGGCATCGCGGGCTTCCAGCCACGCGTCCTCTCGGACCTCGGCGATAGCCTCGGGATCGAGCGCGCCCACCTCGTTCAGCACAGATTCCGGCAACGTCCGCCGCATCTCCACCGCGCGCGCGCGACGTTCCTCGAGCGGCGCATCGTCGAGGTAGGCGTTGGGGTTGGCGTTCAGGATCTCGTGCGAGAAAGCCGACGGCACCGGCGTATCCACCGCGAGGCAGCGAATCTCGCCCGAGCTGATGCCGCGCAGAACCTGCTTCAGGCCGTCGAGGTCCATCGCTTCCGTCAGGACGTCCTTCATCACCTCGCGCACCAGCGGGTGATCGGGGATCTGGATGTCGCCCTCGATGTTTTCGAAGCACGCCGCCACGTCGGGAAAGACCGAAGCCAGCAGATCATCGGAACGAATGCGCTGGATCTGCGGCGGGACCTTCTTGCCGCGCTCAAAGCGCAAGAGCGCCAGCGCGCGCTCGGCGTCCCAGCGCCAGCGCGTTCCGAAGATTGGAGAGCCGGTCAGCACCGCCTGCTCCAGCACCTCCTGCACGCTTTCAGGCTGCAGGAAATGAAAAACATCGGCCAGCGGGAAGCTGTGCTGCTCGGCGAGCGCGATGTTCAGCCCGTTGTCGGTGGCCGCGGCTTGCAGTTCGAAATTGAACGAGCGGCAGAAACGCTTACGCAGCGCCAGTCCCCAGGCCTTGTTGACGCGCGCTCCGAAGGGCGCATGGATGACGAGCTGCATCCCGCCGCCCTCGTCGAAGAATCGCTCGGCGATGATGGTCCGCTGCGTGGGGACTTCGCCCAGCACGGCACGGCCTTCGACCACGTATTGGATCGCCTGCTCTGCGCCGGGTTCGTCAAGGCCGCATTCGCTGCGCAGCCACTCTATGGCGGGAGTCGTACTCGCGGGTTGAAGACTTGCGCCAGCGAGATTTGCAGCCGCGAGGCTTGTCTCGGAGAGATTCGTGTCAGGGCACGACTTTAGTCGTGCCGCATCGGCGTCCTTATGAATTTGGGCTTTAGCCCCTGCGGAGTGTTTTTCGGGGGCTAAAGCGCTATTTATTTTTTCGCTCGCTTGCGGCACGCCTGAAGGCGTGCCCTGATACGAACCAGATTCTCGATGGGGGCGCTGTGTGTCGGAAGGCGTGCTCTGATACGAGGCGTCTTGTTGAGACGAATGGCTATCTCCCGTCGAGACGCGATCCAGAAATCCGGGCCTCAGATCGCGAGTCAGTTCACTAATCTCCGCCCGCAGTTCCGCCACCTGCTCGGACAGTTCGGCGGTGCGCCCGGGAGCTTCGCCGCGCCAAAATGGAATGCCCGGCGGCGCGCCGTGAGCGTCCTCGACCAGCATGCGGCCGGAGGCCTCGATGCGGCGAATCCGCCATGAGGTGTTCCCCAGCAGCATGATCTCGCCCTTCATGGACTCGACTGCGAAGTCCTCGTCCACGGTGCCGACGACGATTCCTTCTGGCTCGGCTATGACCGTGTAGAGCGCATTGTCGGGTATGGCGCCGCCGCTGGTGATGGCCGCGATGCGCGCCCCGCGTCGCGCCCGCAGCCGCCCGTTCACCCGGTCGCGATAGAGATACGCTCCGTAACGTCCGCGCCGGGCAGCGATGCCCTCGGAAAGCATCACCAGAATCGCCTCGAACTCTGCGCGCGGTAGGTTGCGATAGGGATAGGCGCGACGGGTCAGCGCGAAGAGTTCATCTTCCTTCCATTCTTCGGCGGCGCAGGCGGCGACGATCTGCTGTGCCAGCACATCCAGCGGCGCGTCGGGGATGATGATGCGATCGAGTTCGCCCTGGCGAATCGAGCGCACCAGCGCGGCGCACTCCAGCAGTTCATCGCGTGTGGTCGCGAAGATGCGGCCTTTCGGGACAGCTCCGCGCCAGTGGCCGGAGCGCCCGATGCGCTGCAAGAGCACCGCAATCGAGCGCGGCGAGCCGAGGTGGCAGACCAGGTCCACGAAGCCGATATCGATGCCCAACTCGAGCGACGCCGTCGCCACCAGCACCTGCACCTCGCCGTTCTTCAACTTCTTCTCCGCCACCAGGCGCAGCTTGCGGGCCAGGCTGCCGTGGTGCGCGGCAACTGCGTCTTCGCCCAGAATCTCGGCGAGATGGTGCGCCACGCGCTCCGCCATCCGGCGCGTGTTGACGAAGACCAGCGTGGAGCGGTGTTGCTGGACGAGTTCTGCAAGGCGGGCATAGATCTCGTCCCACATTTCGTTCGAGGCCACCGGCCCCAATTCGCTGGCGGGGACCTCGACGGCAAGGTCCATCTGCCGCTGGTGACCAATGTTGACGATGGCCGGATCGGGACGGCTTGCGCCGGTAAGAAAGTGCGCCACCAGCTCGATTGGCTTCTGCGTGGCCGAAAGCCCGATGCGCACCGGCCGGCGATGCGTGAGAGCATCGAGCCGTTCGAGCGAGAGCGCGAGGTGGGCGCCGCGCTTGTCATCGGCCACGGCGTGGATCTCGTCCACGATCACGGTCTCGACGTCGCGCAGGATTTGCCGGCTCTTCTCCGCCGTGAGCAGGATGTAGAGCGATTCCGGCGTGGTCACCAGGATGTGCGGCGGGCGCTTCAGCATGGCGCGGCGCTCGTGCGCCAGCGTGTCGCCGGTGCGGACGGCGGTGCGGATCTCCGGCATCAGTAGCCCGCGCTCGCCCGCCAGTTGCAGGATCTCACTCAGCGGGACTTCCAGGTTCTTCTGGATGTCGTTGCCCAGAGCCTTGAGCGGCGAAACATAGAGGACTTCGGTGCGGTCCTGCAGATCGCCGGCAAGCGCCTTGCGCACCAGGCGGTCGATGCAGGCCAGGAACGCGGAAAGCGTCTTTCCGGACCCGGTGGGGGCGGAGATCAGCGTCGTGCGCCCGGCAAGGATGTGCGGCCAGCCCTGTTCCTGCGGCTCGGTCGGCGTGCCGAACCGGCGCACGAACCACTCCTCGACAACAGGATGGGCCCACCCCAGGGGCCCGCTGGCGGGAGGCATTCCGACATTGTATGCCAAGCGGGTATCTTCGTAAAATATTCGCCTACGAAGAGTACTCCCGTTCCTATGTGGCAGGGCGAGTCATAGACACTTAGGTGCCAATGGGATCCATTTGGACCCGCATGAACAGGGAGCAGAGCCCGCCAGCCCCGCGAACCACCGGACTGCGGGCCAACAGCGGCGGGCGGCCCACTCTGCGAGCGTCCGCCCTATTCCCAAGTGTTCACCAAATTCCGCCCGCTAGCCGGTCACAATGATTTCGGGGTCCGGCTGCCAAACCCCGGCCATGACCTCTTCGGCTTCGACTGCAACTGCCGGTTTAGGGTCATAGTAGTAAGACTTTTCTACCTTCGTCGTGACCGGCCCAGGATCGCACGACTCCTTGGCGGGCACGTCGAAAGTCTTCTTATTGGAACCGAACGGGCTATCCTCGCTGAACTCGATCTTGTAGTCCATGTCGGCATCGGAAACCCAGACCAGTCTCTGGTTCTCTTTCAGACTGAGCTTCACTGGGTCTCTGTCGACCCTGCCATCCTGCGCAATTCTAACGACAAATATTTCTTGCGCCATAACGCCTCCTGTGATTCACGGGGCGCTGCAGGACTTTCTTTTATTGGGGTGGGGCCACGCCTGAGAAAATCGGCAGCACCCGGAATGAGGTCGTCGGTCTCGTGCCGCTGTACGAACGCTAGCGACAGCGTGGAAACCCACTTTTATTCTGCCATCAATGCCGGATGATTGCAGTGATCTTGCGCACGTGTCCCGTGTGAGGGGGCCAAGGCGTCCAGTCATTCGATCACGCACAGACCGGCTACTCGGGCCACACCAATAGACTTAGTCTCTTATGGCTATAGATTTGGTTTTTCGGTGTATCTTCGATAGTTGCCACCAAGAAAATGCGTTGGACTGTGGTGGATATCGTCCTTTATCTTCCTCCTCACGAAAGCCGTTCCCTCTTCTGGCGCTTGGGAAAGCTGGGGGTCATATGACAGCCGTTTCGAAGATCGTAATGATGGTTATGCTGCTCATTATGTCGGCGGCATCTGCCGGCATCATGCTCGCCCGCTTGACTGCGTCGGGTTCCTGACAACCATTGCAGCCTGTGGCTGGGCGCGGCACGGGACTATGCCAGCCCACGACCGCCGTAGCGGAAGCGCGGTTTTGCCATTGGCCTGTGAACTCACTCATTCGCGCCGTACAATCTCGGCGTGACCCTGAAGGACGTGATCGCCTGCCCCAAGTGCGGCGGCAAGGAGATCGTTTACTCCTGCGAGCCGAAGTGCTGCTTCAATCACGTCTGCGCCGATTGCCGCAGCACCTTCGAACTGAACACCTCCAAGACCGGCCAATTCGACCACCAGACGACGATCTTGGCGGAAGAGCCGGGTTCTAGCGATCCCACTACCGGCTGCGCCAGTTGCGGCAGCCTGCGAGTGGCCGTCCTCAGCTCCACGCCCGATGAGACCCTGTTGCTGTGCGCGAACTGCCGTGCGGTCTGCAGGCTGGCGATTGAAGAGTTTGTGCCGGGAAGCTTTTGATTCACCGCCGAGACGCCGAGCGCACCGAGGTACGGAAAGGCAGCCACGGATTCGCACGGATGAAGACTGATCGACATAGATCCGTCAACATCCGTGCAAATCCGTGGCGTCTTTAACCCTCCTGCTACAATCCCGCCCATGTCGAAGACGCGCGCCAGAAGAATCAAGCTGCTGCTGTTCGACGTGGACGGGGTAATGACCGACGGCAAGCTGTGGTTCTTTCCGTCATTGATACCTCAGACGAGCAGAGGAGGCTCGGGTGGGGCGTCCGACTTCGACACGGTAAGAAGGATCGAGGCCAAGGGCTTCCACGCGCACGACGGCACCGCCATCTCGCTGGCGCGGCTGGGCGGGCTGAAGACCGGGCTGATCACCAGGCGCAGCTCCGAAACCGTGGCCCTCCGGGCCCGCGATCTCAAGCTCGACTACGCCTATCAGGGCGCGATGGTGAAGATCCAGGTTTTTGAGGAGATTCTAGCGAAAGAGAAGATCACCGCCACCGAGGTGGCCTACATCGGCGACGACGTTATCGACCTTCCCATCATGCGCCGCTGCGGCTTCGCCATCGCGGTGGCCAACGCCCGCGATGAGGTCAAGCAGGAAGCCCACTGGGTGACGCCGCACGCCGGCGGGGACGGCGCCGTCCGGGATGCTGTCGAGTACATCCTGAAGGCCCAGGGAAGCTGGGAAGCAGCGGTGAAGCAATATCTGGAGCGGGGAGATGCGCCAAAATAGCAGTCAGCAAATCCCCACCCACCGTTACTGACGGCTGACTAGTTCGGCAGCGGCTCGGTCTTGGCCATCACGACCGCGAAGCGCGGATCTTTCCTCAGGCCGGCGAAGGCGTCGTCTTGGTACACGTCCTTGATCTGGGGGTAACCCTCCTCGACGGCCTTCTTCAGATATTCCAGGCTGCGGTCATATATTCCCCGCCCGGCATAAATTCGGGCCAGGGTATAGGCGTAGCGGGCACGGTCCTCGGGAGAGGCCATGCGCGCCGCGATCCCGCCCAGCGACTGCCGCTCGAAGATTTGCGGGTCCAGCTCGAGGGCGCGCAGGAACTGCTCCGTGGCCTTGTCGAACGTCTTCTTCTCGAAGTACGCCATCCCCAAGTTGCTGTGGAACGAAGCCGACACCTGGCTCAGCTCCAGCGCCTTCTGGTACTCCCTGATGGCCTTGTCATACTTCTTCCGCATGTAATAAACCACCCCGAGGTTATTGAGGGCTTCGGCGTAGCTGCGGTTCATCTTGACGGCGCGGCTGAACTCCTTCTCCGCGGCTTTGAGCTGCAGCAACTGCAGGTGGGCGATGCCGATCTTGTTGTGCAGCTCGGGCGAATCGGCTTTCTTCACGGCAGCGGCATAGTACTCGAGGGCGTCGGTGTAGGCCTTTTTCGAGCGCAATTCGTCGCCCGCTTTTTCGAGATCAAGCGCCGAGGCCTCTTTTGGCGGAGGCAGGGGGAGCCGCGGCGCCTGGACGGTAACGGCCGCCGGTTCCTCGTTCATGGGAGGCGGGCGCAATCCCGGCTCCTGATTGCCAGCCGGGGCCTGGGCGAGAATGGACAGACTGCTCGCGGCCAGGCACATGACCCAGAACGGGTGAACCATGAAGCACCTCCAAAAGAGCCGGCAGGGGTTGGAAAGCAGATTACCGAGTTGTTCCCGCCTCCTGCGTCCTACTCCCTCGACCAACGCCTCCTATCGGCCGGGCCGGCTGGGATCCGAAGCGGGAGCGCTCTTGTCGCTGTCGTCTCCCTTGAAGACCCCTACGATCTTGCCCAAAAAGCCCTTCTTCTTTTTCGAGCTCGGCTCGGATTGCGCTGAAGCTTGCTGCTGTGCCGAGCCTGCGCCGGACTGCTGCTGTCCTGTATTAGACACCGCGGGGGGCGGAGAAGGTTTCGGTTCCAAGCCCAGGATACGCGAGAAGAAACCCTGCGGCTGGGTGGCGGAAGCATGGTCGCAGGTGTCGGTGGGCTCGGTGCCGGCCAGGAAGGCGGCGACATAATCGTCAGGGCAGGTGGGAGTGGCCAGACGGTTGGTCACTTTGTCGAGCTTAACGTCCACCACTCCCGATGGCTGCGTGAACTGCTTAACCCCCTGGTACGCGGGGAAGGTGACGGCTTTCTTCATGAACTCCGCCCAGATGGGCGCCGCGGTATCGGCGCCGCTTAGCCGCAGGTCGCTGTAGTCGTCAAAACCCACCCAAACGATGCACAGCAGATTGGAGGTGTAGCCGGCGAACCAACCGTCGTGCGAGGTGCCGGTCTTACCGGCGGCGGGAGCGGTGAAGCCGCGGGAGCGTACCCCGGCGGCGGTGCCCGAGTTCATCACCGTCTCCATCATGCTGGTCATGATGTAGGCGACGCGGGGATCGAGCACCTGGTGGCTTTCGGCGGTGTAATCCTGGATCACCTCGCCCCGGGCGTCGCGCACCGAGGTTACTAGCAGCGGCATCACCTTGACCCCGCCGTTGGCGAAGATGGTGTAGGCGCTGGCCATATCGATGGGCGTGGCATCATAGGCGCCCAGCGCGATGGCGGGCGTGGCCTGCACTGACTTGATGCCCGCCGCCCGCGCCAGGGCCGCAACTTTGTCGTAGCCGGTCATCTCCGCCACCTTGACGGTGGCGTTGTTCAGCGAGTGCGAGAGCGCATAGGTGGCGCTCACCGGGCCGTGGTACTCCTCCTTGTAATTGCGCGGCTCGTAGATCTGATCGCCATAGGAGAAGGTGGTGGGCGAATCGTCGACCACAGATGCAGGCGTAAGCACCGGCGTGCCATCAAGCCCGGTGTTGATGGCCGCGGCGTACACGAAGGGCTTGAAAACCGACCCGGTGGGACGTTTCGCGACCGCGTGGTTCAACTGGCTGAAACCATAGTTTCGCCCGCCCACCAGCGCCAGCACCTGGCCGCTGTGTGGGTCCATGGCCACCAGAGCCACTTGCGCCATCGGCCCCGGCTGCACCGTGGTTTCCCACTTCGCGGTTTTTCCCGTGCCCACCTTCGTGCGTTTGGCGCGCAGCTTCTCCACCTTGGCGTCGATCAGTTTGACGCCGACCTGCACCGCTTCCGCCGCGGCCTCCTGCAACTGCGGGTCGAGCGTGGTGTAGATGCGGTAGCCGTGCTCGTTCATCTCGCGCTCAGGGAAGCGGGGCGCGAGAATGTCTTTGACGAGGTCCACGAAGTAAGGCGCATCGCTGGCCTCGACGTTAGGGGGAGCGAGCTTGAGCGGCGTGGCCTTGGCCTTGTTCGCCTGATCGCGGATGATTGCTCCCGTCTCCACCATGGAGTCCAGCACCAGGTTGCGGCGCTCCAGCGCCCGCTCCGGATACTTATAGGGCGACAGGTAATTCGGGCGCTGGATCATCCCCGCCAGCAGCGCCGCCTCCGGCAGGGTCAGGTTCTTGATGTCCTTGCCGAAATAGGCCTGTGAGGCCTCGCCGAACCCCTGGATGGTGAAGGAGCCGCGCTGCCCCATATACACCGAGTTGGCGTACATCTCGAACAGTTGCGGCTTGGACAAGCGCTGCTCCAGTTCGACCGCGATCAGCATCTCCGCCAGCTTGCGTTTGATGGTCTTCTGCGGACTCAGGAAGAAGCCGCGCGCTATCTGCATGGTCAGCGTAGAGCCGCCCTGCTCGTGGCGTCCGCTGCGCAGGTCCACCAGCGCCGCTTCCATGAGCCGGTAGTAGTTGACCCCGCTGTGCTGGAAAAAACGGCGGTCTTCAATGGCCAGCACTGCGTCAATCATGACCTTGGGGATCTCGTTGAAGCTGACCAGCCGCCGCTTGGCCCGCTGCTCCGTGTCGGAAAGCGCGGTGACGAGCTGAGGCTCCAGTTCGTAGGCAGCCAGTTCGTCGTGCTTGTCGTCGGCGCCGGTGATCCTCTCCACCTGCCCTTCGCTGACGCGGACCACTGCCCCCTCGGCGCTGTGGTAGGAGGTAGGACCGGGCCGGATTTCAATCCCGCCCTTGACCAGCTTGAAGGTACCTATCGGCGAGTCGCCGCCCTCGGTGTACGCGGCGCGGCGCAGGTCGGCCGCGATCTCGTGCACGGTAAGCTTGTCCCCGGTGTGAACCAGCTTGGGGAGGGCGTAGATCTTGGCGGCGTTGGCGAAGATGGGCCCCCGCATGCGCCGCTCTACGATCCTCTCGTACTTGACGTAGTAGTAGGCGAAGACGCCTAAGGCGGCAACCGCGACCAGAAGAGCTGCGGTCAGCGCCACCTTGGCCAGAGGATGCGAAGACTGGCCCCCAGCACCAGCCTTCCTGAATCCCGGGATCTTGAGTTTTACCGCCACGATGGAATGATAGCGTGCGCCACTAAGCCAGAGATGCTGCTGGGCATCATTTCGTCATCCGCTGCTTCAATTGGATGCGATCCACCGGCTTCCTGCCCATTGTCCCGCAAAGTTCCTGCCTCGACTAGAGCTTGGCGGCGCCGCGGATGTGCGGCGTCCGGATTCCAAGGGCGCACAGCAATTCTCAGATTCGCTTGTTCTTGGTTGCGGGATGGAACCTCAGGTCCAGCGGGAAACCCGGCAGCTCAACATGCACGGTGTATTCAGCCCAGATGGACAGCTCGGCTCCGTTACGCAGGACGTTGATCTGCTCCGCCTTCAACGGGATACCGTATTCCGCCGCTTTCTTTGCCAGAGTGTTGCGGATGTCCTGGTCGGTCTTGGTCGTGTAGGAGTTCATCAGGGCTTCGTTCTGGATGTCGTCCTGGAACTGGTAATTGTTCAGGTAGGGCGGTACCAGCATCCAGGCCGAGTAGGCAGCCGCCACGACCAAGAACAGCCCGAACAGCGCTTTGAGCCTATTCATTCCCCGTCCCGCGCGCCGGCCTTACAACCCAACCAAGCAAAATGCGGCTTCATCGGATGCCCCGCTACAAACGCGCTTCGCTCAGGAAGCCGGCCGGAGCACTTGACCAAAATGGGTCACTATGCCGCTGATGGTAGCATCCTCAATTTTGCGTGTCGAGCGCTCGACTACCTCTACTTTACCCTCAGAAACCTTCCTGCCAACAGTCACACGGAAGGGCATGCCCACCAGGTCAGCGTCCTTGAACTTAACCCCAGGGCGCTCGTCGCGATCATCCAGCAGGACGTCGAAACCGGCAGCTTCCAGCTTCTCTGTGATCTCCATAGCCGCCTGCCTAATGCCGGCATCGACGAAGTTAGTCGGTGTAACGATGATCTGGAAGGGCGCAATCTGCGCCGGCAGCCAGAAGCCATCGTTATCATGGTTCTGCTCGACGGCGGCAGTCAGGATGCGCTCGATCCCGATGCCGTAACTGCCCATAATGGGCGTAACCTCTTTGCCGTCCTTGTCCAGCACACGCGCGCCCATGGACTCGGAATACTTGTAGCCCAGCTTGAAGATGTGTCCGATCTCCACCGCCTTGCCCACAACCAGCGGCGCTCCGCAGTTAGGACAACCTTCGCCCTCGCTCACCGTGCGCAGGTCGGCCCAGCTCTCGACCGGAAAGTCCCGGCCAGGAGTGATGTTGCGCAGGTGATAGTCCTCCTTGTTCGCGCCTGAAACCAGGTTGGTACGGCCCTTGAGCGCCGAGTCCACGAGCACGATTGGCGGGCCGTATTTGTTTTTCGATGGCGGGATGCCGATCGGCCCCAGGAATCCGGCGGGCGAGCCGAAGATCTCCTGAATTTCTTCCGGATGCATCGGGCGAAACGCAAGTCCTTCGACGGCTGAGGACAGTTTGGCTTCATTCAACTGGTGGTCGCCGCGCACAAAGGCGATCACTGGCCGGCCGCGGCTCTCGCCGGTTTTGCCGTCTTCCTCCACGGCCATGTAAGCCATGGTCTTCATCTTCTGCTTCGGCGAGACGCCGAGATACCTCGCGACCTCTTCGACGGTCTTCAGTCCCGGCGTGTGGACCAACTCAGGCTTGCCGCTACCCGTCGGTGCTAGATCTTCTACCGGTCCCAGGCGAGATGTTGCTTTCTCCAAGTTGGCCGCGTATCCGCACTTCGGGCAGCTCGCGACGAAGTCCTCGCCGGCATCGGTCATCACCATGAACTCGTGCGACTGCGAACCGCCCATCGCGCCCGAGTGGGCCTCGACCACTACGTACTTCAGGCCGCAGCGGTCGAAGATCCGGCGGTAGGCCTCGTCGTGTTTCTTGTAAGAGACGTCGAGTCCTGCGGCGTCGATGTCGAACGAGTATGAGTCCTTCATGGTGAACTGACGCACCCGCAGCAGGCCGGATTTTGGGCGGGGCTCGTCGCGGAACTTCTCCTGGATCTGATACCAGATCTGCGGCAGCTCCTTATAGCTGCGCACTTCCTTGCGCGCAATCTCGGTCATGCCCTCTTCGTGAGTCATGCCCAGACAAAGCTCGCGTCCGCCCCGGTCCTTCAGACGGAACATGTTGTCGCCCATCGCCGTCCAGCGGCCGCTCATTTCCCACAGCTCGCGCGGGTTCATCGCCGGCAGGTAGAACTCCTGTCCGATCTTGTCCATCTCTTCACGGACGATTTGCGTGATTTTTAGCTTCGAGCGCTGCCCTATAAACAGGAACGAATACAGCCCGGCGGCCAATTGACGGATGTATCCAGCGCGCACCAGGTACTTGTGGCTCGCGACCTCGGCATCGGCCGGCGCCTCTCGCAACGTGGGAATGAACAGTTGTGACCAGCGGTACATGCAGTGCTCTTTCGTGAACAGGAGAATTTTGTATTGTAAAGGAAGGACGGGGCCGGTGCTTCAGAGGCTCGGATTGTGGTAGTGACGCCGCTGTCACAGGGCCGTAGGCCCGCTATAGGTTAGCCCAGCACGGCAGTGCTGGGTGATCCGGCCGTTCGCACCGTGAGTGCCGTAGGCACGGCATATTATCCAAACAC
>DATKLD010000236.1:0-28621 GCA_035542595.1 Terriglobales bacterium | reverse complement strand
CGGCGGGCTGGCCGCCACCACCGCGGATGTTGCCACCGTACTCGACGCCGGTGGCCGCGACCTGGTGATGATCGAGACCGTCGGCGTTGGCCAGGACGAAGTCGATATCGTACGCCTCGCGGACGTGACCATCGTGATTCTGGTGCCTGGCATGGGCGACGATGTGCAGACCATCAAGGCCGGCATCATGGAGATCGCCGACATCTTCGTCATCAACAAGAGCGACCGCGAGGGCGCCGAACGCGTGGAGCGCGAGATTCGCGCCATGCAGACCCTCGCCACGCGCTCCGACAACTGGACGCCGCCCATTGTCAAGACAGTGGCGGTGGATGGCGTGGGCGTGCCCGAACTGGCCAGCGCCATCGGTGAGTACGAAGAGTTCCTCCAGAAACAGGACCTGGTTCTCAAGAAGAAGATCGAAAGCTGGCGCGAGCGCCTGGTGGAGATGCTGCGCGAGTCGCTGCTGGAGCGCGTTCTGCGCGAGCAGATGGGCGACGGCGCCGTCGCCCGCTATGCCGCCGAGGTGGCGGAGCGCCGCCGCGATCCCTACGCGCTGGTGGAGGAGATCGTCAGCAAGGTAGGAAAGTAGGAAAGCACATGTACACCATCGATCATCTTGGCATTGCGGTGAAGTCGCTGGCGCAGTCGAAGAAGTTCTATGAGCAGCTTGGGCTGCGCGTGCAGCCGGAAGAAGAAGTCGCGCAGGAAAAAGTGCGGCTGGCCATGGTGCCGGTGGGCGAAAGCCGCATCGAGCTGCTGGAGCCGACGGCGGACGATTCGCCCATCGCCCGTTTCCTGGCCAAGCGCGGCGAGGGTCTGCACCACGTCTGCCTGCACGTGGATGATCTGGCCGGAACGGTGGAACGGTTGAAGCGCGACGGCGTGCGCCTGATCAACGAGCAGATCCAGGTTGGGGCCGGCGGCCATCTCTACGTCTTCGTTCATCCTTCAAGCGCTGGAGGCGTGCTGCTCGAACTCTGTGAGGGCCAGCCGTAGCGCCGCCGTCTCGGCGGCTGTCCGTGTGGGCGTCTCGCCCACACGCGCGAGGGCGGGACGCCCTCGCCACAGCCGGCCAGAGGCCGGCGCTACCTGTGGCCAATACTAACAGCCAACGACCAACGACCATCCCATGCTCATCCTGGCCATCGACACTTCCTGGAAGCACGGCAGCCTGGCTCTGGCTCGCGGCGACGCCGCAAGCTTCGAGCTTCTTGAGACAGCGTCTCTGACGGGAGGAGCGTTTTCCGCCGAGCTGGTGCCGCAGATCGCCGCCGTGCTTGCGCGGCGCAAGCTGCGCAAACAGGAGATCGACGCGTTTGGCGCGGTCTCCGGACCGGGCTCGTTCACCGGATTGCGTGTGGGACTGGCGGCGATCAAAGGTTTGGTGGAAGTCCTGAAAAAGCCGATTGCCACCGTTTCCGTGCTGGAGGCGCTGGCGATTGCATCCGGGGTGGATGGACGCGTCTTTGCAGCACTCGACGCTCAGCGCGGGGAAGTGTTTCTGGGCGAGTACGCGGTTCAACCGGAGACGTTGCAAGCAACGTCTCTACAGAAAGAGTCCCTGTTGACGCGCGAAGCCTTTGTGGCGGCGTTGCCGACGGGCGCCAGGGTGGTCACGCCCGACGAATCGATTGCCACGCTGGCTTTCCCCTCTGGAACCACAATTCGGCGAATCAAGCGTCCGGGCGCCGAGACGATTGCCCGCATCGGCCTCCGCAAGATCCTTGCCGGGCAGACGATCTCAGCCGATGCCCTCGACGCCAACTACGTCCGGCGCTCCGATGCCGAAATCTTCTCAAAATCCGGCTCTTAGCTCTTGGCTTTTAGCCGGAACTTGAAACTTGAAACTCGAAACGTGAAACTTGAAACGTGTTTCTCGTCCGCGCCGCCATTCCCGCCGACCTAGCCGTCCTGCTGGCTCTCGACCGGGCCGCGACTGCCGCGCCGCACTGGAGCGAAGCCGAATACCGGCGGCTCCTTACCGAAGATACCGGACACGTTACGCTCGTGATCAAGGAAGATTACGTTCAAGGTTTCATCGTCGGCCGCGACCTCGGACCGGAATGGGAGATCGAGAACGTCGTGGTTGCCGAGGCAGCCCGGCGCCGCGGCCTGGGCGAACGACTGGTCAGGGAATTGCTCAGTCTGGCCCGCAGCCGCGGCGCGCAAGCGGTATTCCTCGAAGTGCGTGAATCGAATGGGGCTGCGCGCGGGCTCTATTCCAAAATGGGATTCGTCGAGACCGGCCGGCGTAAGTCGTATTACACAAACCCGGAAGAGGATGCCTTGCTGTACAAAAAAATTTTGTGACCTCGGGGGTCCGGAAAAGCGTTGAAGCGGGCAGGAGCCTGTGATAGCGTGAGCTTGTTCAAGCCGGACTGGAGGTCCACTGAATGTCCACTCAGGTCCGTGACCTCCTCATGGCGAACCATGAGGAGTTTCGCCGCTTGGTAGTAGAGCACACCCAATACTCACAAAGACTCGAAAGCCTGATTCAGAAACGCTTCCTCACCGAAGATGAGAAGCTCGAAGAAGTGCGTTTGAAGAAGCTGAAGCTGCGGCTCAAAGATCAGATGGAGATGATCGAGCGGCAGTTCCGGCAGACCAACCAGGTCGCTTAATTTTCACGAAATTGTAACGGCGCTTGCCGTGACAGGGAATCCCTGTAAGTTGAACCCTCGCAAACTCTGCCCTTTCTTGTGAACCCCGATATAATCGATCCATCTCCCATGGTTCGGGATGGTTTCTATTACGCGCTGGGGCTCTGCGTGGTGGCCGCGGTAGTGGGATGGCTGGCGGGCCTGGCTTACGCCATCGTGCCTGTGCTTCTGGCCGCATTCTTCCTGTGGTTCTTTCGTGATCCCGAGCGGGTGATCCCGGCTGAGGCTGGCGCGGTCGTGTCGCCGGCGGATGGCAAGGTCACCGATGTTGCCGCCATTGAACTGGACGGCCGCACGCGCAGCCGCGTCAGTATCTTCCTCAGCGTCTTTGACGTGCACGTAAACCGCTCACCGATCGCCGGGACCATCGCTAAGGTCGAGTACCGGCACGGTCGCTTCCGCAACGCCCTGAGCGCGGCCTCGGCCGTGGAGAACGAGCAGAATATCGTCACTGTAGAAGGCGAAGGCCACACCGTGGTTTTCAAGCAGATCGCCGGAGTGCTCGCCCGCCGCATCGTTTTCACCAAGAAGCTGGGTGACCGGGTGGAACGCGGCGAACGCGTGGGCCTCATCAAGTTCGGCTCGCGGACCGATGTTCTGCTGGATCCGGCGGCCGATATCCATGTTCGAGTTGGCGATCACGTCCGTGGCGGCTTGAGCGTGCTGGCGCATCTGCCACCCGCAGAGACTGCGGGTCTTGCCGCAATCGGCGCGCAGCGCGAAAGAGGAGCGCGATGAGCGACCCTCAGCTTCAGCTTCCGGTCGAACCGCGGTTCCGCCCGCGTCGCCTGCGCAAGCGTATTTCCCTGCTGCCCTCGCTGTTCACCATGGGCAACATCCTGCTGGGATACATCGCCATAGCCCAAACCTTGCAGGGCACCGCGGGCGAATTCTGGCACTTCGATAACGCCGCCAAGGCCATCGGGTGGGCTATTTTGCTGGACGCCCTCGATGGCCGTTTGGCGCGGCTGACGCAGACGACCAGCGACTTCGGCCGCGAACTGGATTCGCTCGCTGACGTGATCAGTTTCGGCGTAGCCCCAGCGCTGCTGGCCTGGATCTGGGGGTTCCGCATGCTGCCCGTCGGCAGCTACGCCGATTTGCACTTTAATCTCATCAGCCTGGGATTCATCGCCAGCTTTGTTTTTCTCATAACCGGGGCGGCGCGCCTGGCTCGCTTCAACATCCAGGTCAACCCGCAGCCGTCGAATCCAGGCCGTCCCGGAAGAAGATACTTTGTGGGGATGCCAATACCGGCGGGCGCCGGCGTGATCGCCGCTGTCGTTCACTTCGCCAAAGGCGACCCGCTGTTCACCTGGTGGCTGTCGCTGATCTGGGCGCTGCTGCTGCTAGCCGCCAGTTTCCTGATGGTCAGCACCTGGCGCTTCCACAGCTTCAAGGACCTCGACCTGCGTTCGCGCCATCCCTTCACGGTCATCATTCTGGTGGGGGTACTGATCGCGGCAATTGCGCTGTTCTCCCGCTACGCGCTGTTCGCCATCGCGCTCACCTATATGCTTTCTGGTGTCATGGTGCGGCTCTTCTACATCTTGCGCCCGCGCCGCAGCACGCCGCCTGCGTCTTACACCGAGGCGCCGGAGGCGCGATGACCGACCCCCGCCAACCCGCCTCGCAGGAGCGGGCTGCCATTGCCAGTGATGTGTACCGGGTGGCCATCGTGGGTGCCGCTACGCTGAAAGGGAAGGAGCTCAAGGAGGTTCTTGAAGACCGGAATTTCCCCGCGGTCGACATCAAGCTGCTCGATGATGAGGAATCACTGGGGCAGTTGGACTCCGTCGGCGACGAGGTTACCTTTATCCAAAGCGTGCTTCCTGAGAACCTGCGGGGCGCGGACATCGTGTTTCTTGCCTCCGACGAGAACTTCACGCGCAAGAGTTGGGACCTGGCGCGGAAAGCCGGTGCTCTCGTGGTTGATCTTTCGTATGTCCTGGAGGAGGAGCCAGGCGGCGCGGTGCGCTCTCCCTGGGTCGAACGCGAGCTGCAACTGGAGGGCGTGCTTCCCGCTCCCCAGCTTGACTCTGCGCTGGCGGTAGTGGCGCACCCGGCGGCCGTCGCCCTGGCGCTGCTGTTGCTCCGCGCGCAAAAGGCAGGCGCGCTGCGCACCGTAGTCTGCAGCGCGTTCGAGCCGGCGTCGGAACACGGCCGGCGCGGCATGGACGAGCTCCACGGCCAGACCGTCAACCTGCTTTCCTTCCAGCAGTTGCCGACGGAAGTTTTCGATGCCCAGATAGCCTTCAACATGCTCGCGCGCTATGGCGATAAATCCGTGCCTGCGCTGGAAAGTGTGGAGCGCCGCATATTGACGCATCTGCAGAAAATCACGGAGGGGCGCGCCGTTCTGCCCGCGCTGGCGCTGGCGCAGGCGCCCATCTTCCACGGACACGTTCTTTCGCTCTATCTGGAGTTTGAGCAGGCGGTCACCGCCGCCGATCTCGCGCAGGCATTGTCCGGGGACCACGTCAACGTGGCCCGCCTGCCGGAGGATTCCCCCTCCAACGTCAGCGCCGCCGGGCAGAACGAAATACTGGTGGAGATTCGCCGCGATGCGCGCCAGGAGCGCGGCTTATGGGTGTGGGCCGCTGCCGATAACCTCCGCGTCGCCGCCCTGACCGCGGTGGATTGTGCCGCGGCCCTGGCCCGCATGCGCTCCAAGGGACCCGTCCAGTGAGAAGGCTGGGGGTCTCGCTCTCAGTGCTGGTGCTGGCCGTCTCCGGTTGTGGCTATAAGACCGGCGGACACGCAGCTACCTTGCCTGCCGATATCCACACTCTCGCCATCCCCGCCTTTGTCAACCAGAGCAAGACTTACCGCGTCGAACAAGTGCTGACCGCCGCTGTCGTGCGCGAATTCGTCAACCGGACGCACTACCGCATCCGAAATCAGGAGAGCGGTGATGCCGACGCCACCCTTCGCGGTACCGTGGTTTCCACCCAGCTCACGCCGGTGGCCTACGATTCCGTCACCGGGCGCGCCGCCTCGGCCATCGTTGTCGTGAACATGAAGGTGTCGCTTGTGGACCGGCACGGGAAAGTGCTGTTCGAAAATCCCAACTACAGCTTCCACGACCAGTACCAGATCTCGCGCGAGATCACTAGCTTCTTCGAGGAGGAATCTCCCGCCGTCGATCGCCTGTCGCGGGACTTCGCGCGCACTCTGGTATCCAATATTTTGGAGGCATTTTGATGTGCGCTCGTCGGTGGTCGTTGGTCGGTGGTCGTTGGCGAGCGAGCGACAAACGACGAACGACTAACGACCTCCTGGAGGCGGGCTGATGGCACGCAGCTTCGCGCCGGCAGAACGCTTCGTTTCCGAGGTCAAGGCCCGCAAGCTGCGGCCGGCATATGTGTTCGTTGGCGACGAGGTGTTTTTCCGCGACCGCTGCCGCGACGCCCTGCTCGAACATCTGGTGCCCGCAGGGTTGCGGGAGTTCAGCTTCTATGACCTTGATCTCGCCTCCACCGATCTGGCGGAAATTCTGGACCGGGCGCGTACCCCGTCGCTCATGGCGCCGTTTCAAGTGTTTTTCATTCGCAACGTAAAGACCCTCTACGGGCGTGGCTCGCACCAGGAAGAGTTCGCGGCCATCGAGCAGTACGTCAAGGACCCCAACCCCGACGCGGTGCTCATCTTTATTGCTGACCACATCTCCATCCCCGCCGACGTGCGCAAGATGGAACTCGCCGATCGTGACCGCTACGATCGCATCCGTGAGACGCTCGGCGAGTATTGCGGCATGGTCGAACTGGCGCGCGCGGATGAAGGCGAGAGCATGCGCTGGGTGACGGACACAGCCGCCGCACGCGGGGTGAAGATCGATGCAGATGCGGCGCGCGAACTGGTGGACTCGCTCGGCGCCGACCTGATGCTGGTGTCCAGCGAGCTGGAGAAATTGATCCTTTACGCGGGCGAGAAGCGGCGGATCACGCTGGCCGACGTCGAGACCATGGTGCTGGCGGCCAAGCAGCGCTCGCTCTACGAGCTGACCGACGCTGTCTCCGCCAAGGACCGTCCGCGGGCACTGGGAGTCCTCGAAGCCATTCTGGCCAGTGGCGAAGGCGAGGACGCCGCCATCGGATTGCTCTACATGCTGGCGCGCACCTTCCGGCAGATGCTGGTGATCGTGGAGAAGAACGTCCGCGATTCCCGCGCCATCTGGCAGGCGCTGTGGCAGGGCTTTCGCGTCCCCCCATTCGCGGCCGAGGACATCATTCGTCAGGCGCGTCGCTACAAATCGCGACGGGAGATCACACAGGCCATCCGACGTGTCGCTCGAGCCGATCTCGAACTTCGCTCCAGCCCGCCGAGCAAGCGTTTGGTGCTGGAGCGTCTGGTGCTCGATCTATGCGCTGAACCCAAACCGGCAGCGCCTGAGTGGCAGCAGCCGTTGCCAGTGTAGCGGCTTCTAGCCGCTAGCTTCTGGCTAGTAGCTAGAGGCTAGAAGCTGGTTGTCATATGGATGTCCGGTCTTATCTCGAACGCATCGGCTATGAAGGGCCGCGGGCACCCTCGCTCGAGACCTTGCGCGAGCTGCACCGCCGCCACATGCTGACGGTCCCGTTCGAGAACCTGGACATCCATCTCGGGCGGCCCATCGTCCTCGACGAAGCCGCTTTCTTCGACAAAGTCGTGCGCCAGCGCCGGGGCGGATTCTGTTACGAGCTTAACGGCCTGTTCGCCGCCCTGCTGCGCGAGCTGGGATACGACCTGGACCTGCTGTCGGGTCGGGTCTCGAACGAGCTTGGCCGCTTCGGCCCCGAATTCGACCATCTGGTGCTCTTGGTGCGGCTCGATGGCCGGCGATGGATCGCTGACGTCGGGTTCGGAGATTCATTCCTCGAACCGCTCGCGCTTGAGGGTAAGGAACAACTGAGCGGTGGCATGTTGTATTTCGTCGACCGCTGGCCGGAAGGATTGATTCTGCTGCGGGAAGAAAACGGTGCCTGGTCGGCGAAGTATGTTTTCACACTGACGCCCCACCGGCTGGAGGAATTCGCCGGCATGTGCGTCTATCACCAGACCTCGCCCAGTTCGACTTTCCCGCGCGCCCGAATCTGTTCGCGGGCCACGCCGCAAGGACGCATAACCTTGTCCGAAATGCGCTTGATCCAGACCATGGACGGGGAGCGCACGGAACGGATGCTCGAATCGGAAGCACAGTATGCGCGGGCGCTGGTGGAATACTTCGGGATCGAACTGCCCAACTTTGACTGGAAGCCGTTGCGGCAGTGGTGAGAATGGTGGAGACGCGGCACCAGAAGATGGAAGAAACTCCTGTCAGGCGAAATCACGTGTCAGGGCACGACTTCAGTCGTGCCGCGAACAGCATTTAGTAGTGTCATCCCGAGCGAAGTGCGAGGGAGCTTGGCGACCGAGCACGACCGAGGGATCTTGGTGTTTCTCGCTGCGCCGATCAAAACAGAAAACCGAGATTCCTCGCATCGCCCTCACTCGCAAAGCTCGCTCGGGCTTGCTCGGAATGAATGACAACTAATAGGTCCGGTTACGGCACGACTGAAGTCGTGCCCTGACACGTGATCCGGCTTCTAACCAACTTACTTCAGCGCGCTCAGCCGGGCGCTGAGGCGCGACTTATGCCGGGCGGCGGCGTTGGCGTGGAGCACGCCCTTCTGGATGGCCTTGTCGATGGCCGAGACCGTCTGCCCGAACATCTGCTGCGCGACGGCCTTGTCGCCCTTGGCCAGAGCCTCGCGGAAATGCCGCAACGCGGTGCGGATACGTGACCTGTTGATGCGATTGCGCACCGTGCGCTTTGCGGTCTGCCGGGCGCGCTTGAGCGCGGAGTAATGATTCGCCATAACTTACCGGGTGTCCTCTAAGAGAAATCGTCTGACGACGTAAGATGTTTATTTTACGCAAGCTGCAGGAGAGGGTCAAACCGCGGTCGACCGGCTGCGGTCACGGCCATAGGGGCGCGGAGCGGAGCCTTTTTTAGCTCTCATGAGATCTAATAATCCCCTTGAGCGTTATTGACTCATTACACACGGCGGGGGTACGCTATGGGCAATGGCAGTTGTTTCCACGCTGTGGCGACCGCCCCAGCCTGTTTCTTCACAAACAGACCCCATTTCGAGTGCGCGCAAGGGGCGGTGCTGGCCCGGCAACGTCCAGCAACGCGGCCCAGGAGGTTAGCTTTCCCACGTAAATGAAGAAGAACGTCGAGATCACGCCGAATATCCAGACCCTCTTCGGTGCCCGCGACGAGAACCTGCACCTCATCGAAGATGGCCTGAACGTCACCATCGACCTGAAAGCCGATTGCGTCGTCATTGAAGGTGCTGCCGCGGACGTGGCGCGCGCCGAACAGGTATTTTCCGATTATCGCCACCTCATCCGCACCGGCTTCACCTTTTCCAACGGAGACCTGGGTTCGATGCTGCGCATCGTGGCCAGCGACGCGAGCGTCTCCCTGCGCACGCTGGCGGAGGCAGGCCGGGCGCGCTCGTTCGGCAAGCGTCCGGTCACGCCTAAGAGCATGAACCAGCGCCGCTACATGGAGGCGATCGAGCGCAACGACATGGTTTTCGGCATCGGGCCGGCAGGCACAGGCAAGACCTACCTGGCGGTAGCCATGGCCGTCTCGGCCCTGCTGGCAAAAAGGGTGAACCGCATCATCCTGGCCCGCCCCGCGGTCGAAGCCGGTGAGCGCCTGGGGTTTCTGCCGGGCACGCTGCAAGAGAAGATCGATCCCTACCTGCGGCCGCTCTACGACGCGCTCTACGACATGATGGACCCGGAGAAGGTGGACCGCTATCTGGAGAAGAACATCATCGAGATCGCGCCCATTGCCTTCATGCGCGGACGTACCCTGAACGATTCTTTTATCATTCTCGATGAGGCGCAGAACACCACCTCGGAGCAGATGAAGATGTTCGTCACCCGCCTGGGATTCAACTCCAAGGCGGTGATCACGGGCGACATCACCCAGATCGACTTGCCCGGGGGGGCGCGGCGGAGCGGTCTGCTGGAAGCGATCGACATTCTCAAAAATACAGAGGGCGTCGTCTTCACCTACTTCGACGAGACCGACGTGGTGCGGCACCAGCTCGTGCAGCGCATCATCCGCGCCTACGACGACTTCAAGGCGCGCGACAGCCAGACGCCGCTGGCCGTCCAGAATGGCGAGGCGCGCGGCAACGGCAAGAAGGGCGTTTCCAGGCCGGAAGCAAGAGACGAGGCGGCGACCCAGGATTAAGAGCTTGCGAGCTTGGCCGGGAGGGCTGCATCATTGCCCTCCCATTCCTTTTGGGGGCCGGTGTGGTAATTCTGCGCAGGAAGGTCAGAGGGGTGAGCGCGCGGGCGCTGGAGCAGTTTGCCGCCCAGGCCCAGCGTGCTGCCGGGGTCCGCGGCGAGGTGGACGTGCTGATCACGTCCAACGCCCACATGCGCAAGCTGAACCGGGGCTTTCGCGGGAAGAACACGGTGACCGACGTGCTTTCGTTTTCCTCGGCCAGTGGTACGGCGGGCGACATCGCCATCTCGGCCGAGGTCGGAGAGCGAAATGCCCGCCGCCTGGGGCACAGCGCGGCTGACGAGATGAAGATCCTGGTCCTGCACGGGCTGCTGCATCTGGCCGGCTACGATCACGAGACCGATGGCGGGGCGATGGCGCGGAAAGAAGCGCGGTTGCGGAGAGCGCTCGGGCTTCCCGCGGCGCTGATCGAGCGGAGCACTCCGGCCGACGGCAAAATCCACCACGGAGGCGCAGAGGCACGGAGAAATTCTCTGCCCAATTCCTCCGTGTCTCAGTGTCTCCGTGGTTGGCGTTCCGCCCGACGAGCATGAGCATCGCTGCCATCATCGCTCTGGTCGTGCTGCTCGGCATTCTGACGCTGGTTTCGTACGTGGACAGCCTCTACGCCGAGATGGGCAAATTCCTCTCGCGAGAATTCGAAGAGAACATTGAAGTTTATGAGCAGGAGATCGAACCGCGGCTGAAGGTAAGCCGCGCCCGTGCGTCGCTGTCGATGGCCGTGCTGGTGCCCATCACCATGGCCGGCATCGCTCTGGTGATCGGGGTAATCACCTTCATGGAACGCGCCTGGACGGTCTCCGAGATCGTGCAGGCGGCGGTCTCCATCGTGCTCATCGTGATCGTCTTCAACCGACTGCTGCCGTTCGTATTTTTCACGCGGACGCGCGGCGCGTGGCTGCGGCATTTCGTGTGGCCGCTGCGCGTCCTGGTTTACCTTGCCTTGCCGGTCACGCTGGTGCTGGGTTTCTGCCTCTCGGTGGCGGCGCTGACCGAGGAACGCCCGCCGGAGCAGCCGGGCCACCCCTCCGAAGCTGTGGACGCGCTCATCGAAGCCGGGCAGGAGGAAGGCATTCTCGAGGAGAGCGATCGCGAGCTGATCCAGTCGGTGGTCGAGTTCGGCGACAAGACGGTGCGCGAAGTGATGACCCCGCGGCCGGAGATCGTCGCCGTTCCCATCGATGCGACGGTCGAGCAGTTCACCGAACTGCTGCGCACCAAGCCTTATTCGCGCGTGCCCGTGTACGAGGGCTCGATCGACCATGTCAGGGGAATCGTGTTCGCGCATGATGTGCTGCAGGTGCCGGATGCCGAGGCGCGGAACCACACCGTCGGCGAGCTGATGAAGCCGGTCGAGTTTGTCCCCGAGAGCAAGCGGGTGAGCGCTTTGCTGCGCGAAATGCAGAAAGAGAACCAGCACATGGCCATCGTCATCGACGAGTATGGCGGCACGGCGGGCGTGGTTACCATCGAAGACCTGGTCGAGGAGATCGTCGGAGAGATCCGCGACGAGCACGAGGCCAAGGCCGACATCGTGCGCGAGAACCAGAATTCCTACGTCGTCCCCGGCAACATGGACGTGGACCGGCTCGATGAACTGTTCCACATACGCCCCGACGGTCACGAAGCCGCCACCGTGGCAGGATTGGTGAGCGAAATCCTCGGCCGCATCCCCGAGCAGGGTGAGGTGGTGGAGGAGAACGGACTGCGGTTCGAGGTGCTCGAATCCACGGACCGCCGCGTCGAGCGACTTAGGATCAGCGCGATTCCCAAGACAGCGAGCCGAGAGTAGGGAGGGCGCTGATGTTTAAGAAGGGCTGGATACTCCGCGGAACGATTTACAGTGACGAGGGCTTTTCAGTTGGCATTACCGACCGGACTCATCTCGTCTACCGTGAAGGTCCGAAGAAAATGACCGTAGCGGGTGAATTGCTTATGAATGGCTTTGTTTTCTATCTTGCGACCATTGGCCCTTGGGATGACGCCACCCCGATCGATGAAAACAAGAAAGATCAAATAGCAGATAGGATAAAGCGCGCGCTGGCATCTCAGGGAATGGCCGTGGACGCTGAATAACCGTCTGCTTACAAACTAACGGCTTTCCCCACGTGAAACTGTAAACTTCCTGTCATGCCCTTTCGCTCCGGTTTCGTCTCCATCATCGGACGGCCCAACGCCGGCAAATCCACGCTCCTGAACAAGCTGGTGGGCGAGAAGCTGGCCATCGTCACACCCAAGCCACAAACCACGCGCGACCGCATCCTGGGAATCGTGAATGCTCCGGCGCGCATAGGGCGGCCAGCGGGCCAGATCGTCTTCATCGACACTCCCGGCGTGCACAAGCCCGATAGCTCGCTCAACAAGAAAATGATGCGCGAAGTGCACGAGGCACTGGAGGGCCGCGACGCCATCCTGCTCATTGTGGATGCTACCCAGAAGTTCGGCCCCGGCGACCGCTTCACCCTCGACCTGGCCAAGAAGGCGGGTGGGCCGGTACTCCTGCTGCTGAACAAGATCGACCGCCTGGAGAAAGCGCGCCTGCTCCCCATGATCGCCGAGTACAGCAAGCTGCACGACTTCCGCGAGATCATTCCCATCTCGGCGCTCACGGGCGACGGCCTGGAACTGCTGCTGGATCGGGTCATGGCGGCGCTGCCCGAGGGGCCGCGCTACTTCCCCAAAGACCAGATCACGGACCAGCCCGAGCGTTTTCTGGCGGCCGAGATCGTGCGCGAGAAGGTGCTGCTCGAGACCGCGCAGGAGGTGCCGTACGCCGCCACCGTAGTAGTGGAACGGTGGGAGGAATCGCCCCGCCTGACCTCGATCGCCGCCGTCATCTACTGCGAGCGCGATGGACAAAAGAAGATCATCATCGGCCGCGGCGGCGAGATGCTGAAAAGAATCGGCACCGCGGCCCGATACGAAATCGAGCGCATTCTGGGAACGAAAGTTTTTCTGGAACTGTTTGTTAAGGTGCGGCCGGGCTGGCGCGAATCGAGAGAATTCGTTGAGGAACTGGACTGGCGCAAGCAGTTGGAGGGGCTGACGGACAAACCAGAGGAGTGACGCCGGTCACTCACGAATGTAACGCCGTCACAGAAATCCGTCTGCCGGTTCCTTACAATCGAGGCCGCTGCGGTCACTCTTGCTCGTGGCCGAGGCAGTTGTGTATTTTTAGTCGCTATATAACGGAGGTCGAGTGAGAAACATCCATCGATTGATCATCGTTGTCGTGGTCATGGCATTGGTGATGGCCGGCAGCAGCGTTGCTTTCGCGCAGGCGAAGGCGCCGGATAGTGTCGTGCTGAAGGGTGCGCCCATGGGAGGAGTCAAGCTAAACCACAAGGAGCACTCCGTCGAACTGAAGATCAAGTGCGACACCTGCCATCACGCGTCGAAGCCGGAAAAACCGCTGAAGGCGCCGCAGGAGGCCTGCACCGATTGCCATACCAAGACCGCTACCCCACCGATGAAGACCAAGCTGCAGGCGGCCTTCCATAACCCCACCGCACAAGCCGGGCTGTGCATCGATTGCCATAAGGAGGAGATTGCCAAAGGCAAGAAGGCGCCGGCCCCGGGGAAGTGTGCGGAGTGTCACAAGAAGGAAAACGTTTAGGCCACGTCGCATAGCGCGCCGGAGACTTCGTGATAAGGAGATCCGGCGCGTTTTTATTCCTTCACCGCTATCCCCAGAGTCTTCATCTTGCGGTAAAGATGCGAGCGCTCCAGGCCCAGGACCTCGGCGGTGCGGCTGATGTTGCCGTGGTTCTCATCCAGCTTCTTGAGGATGTAATCGCGCTCGTAAGCGGCGCGGGCCTGGTGCAGAGTGGAGAACTCACCGACGGACCGGCGGGTGCCATCGCGGTACACCAGCGGCGGAAGATGCTTGCGTTCGAGCCTGACGGCGGTGGGATTCATGATCACCATACGCTCGATCACGTTGCGCAACTCCCGCACGTTCCCGGGCCAGGCGTAGCGCATCAAGGTGTCGATGGCATCGTCGGTCAGCTCCTTGGCGCGACGGCTGTAGGCGGCCGAGAATTCCTTCAGAAAATGGCGGGCGAGTTGCGGGATGTCTTCGTGCCGTTCGCGCAGCGGCGGCACATGGAAGGGGATCACGTTCAGACGATAGAACAGGTCCTCGCGGAAGTTTCCCTTCGAGATCTCCTCTTCCAGGTCCTTGTTGGTGGCGGCGATGACGCGCACGTCCACGGTGACGGGCTCGTTGCCACCCACCGGCGTAAAGCGCTGCTCGTCGAGGGTGCGCAGCACTTTGGATTGCGTCTTCAGGCTCATGTCGCCGACTTCGTCGAGAAACAGCGTGCCGCCGTCCGCTTTCTGGAATTTGCCGACCTTGTCGTGCTCGGCGCCGGCGAAGGAACCTTTGCGATGTCCGAAGAGTTCGCTCTCGATCAGGTCTTCGGGAATGGCGGCGCAGTTGACCTCGACGAACATGGCGTCTTTGCGCAGGCTCTGCGCGTGGATGGCCAGCGCCACCAGTTCTTTGCCGGTGCCGGATTCGCCATAGATGAGCACACGGCCGTTGGTGGGCGCCATGAGCGCGATCTGCTGGCGCAGCGCCTTCATGGGGATGCTTTCGCCCACGACGACGCCCTTTGCCTGGAGCTGCTTCTTGAGGTCGCGGTTCTCACCCCGCAGCTTGCGCGCTTCGATGGCATTCTTGAGCAGGATGAGGGTCTTTTCGAGCGAAAGCGGCTTTTCCAGGAAGTCGAAAGCGCCCAGCTTGGTGGCGCGCACGGCGGTCTCGATGGTGCCGTGCCCGGAGATCATGATGACTTCAGGTCCGTTGTCGCCCTGCTTGATCTTCTCCAGCGCCTCCAGTCCGTCCATGCCGGGCAGCCAGATGTCGAGCAGGACCACGTCGAAGCTGCGCTTTTCCAGCGCCTCCAGGCAGGCTTCGCCGCTGCCTACGGCGAAGGTCTTGTAGCCCTCGTCCTCCAGCACGCCCTTCAGCGACTGGCGGATGCCGGGCTCATCATCCACGATGAGGATGTTATGCATGCTGGGCGGCAGCCAGCTCTCCCGTGGCCACCGGCAACTCCACTATAAACCGCGCGCCCACGGGAGAGTTCTCCTCAACCCGGATGGAACCGTGGTGGTCCTCGATGATGCGGCTGACGATGGCCAGGCCCAGCCCGGTGCCGCGGCCCTTGGTGGAGAAATAGGGAAGGAAAAGCTTCTCCTTGAGCTCCTGGGTGATGCCGTGCCCGCTGTCGGCGATCACCACTTCCACCGAGTCGCGCGCACCGGCGAGAGCGGTCGAGATCTGGACTTCCTTCACCATCGAGTCCTGCATGGCCTCGGCGGCGTTATCCACCAGGTTGGCGAGGGCGCGCTTCATGGCCTCGGGATCGGCCATTACCGGCGGCAGGTCGCGCGCTAGAACGGTAGTGATCTGGATACCGTCCAGGCGGCCGTTGAACATGCCCAGCGCGCTCTCTACGATGGCGTTGATGTTGGCGGGCTGCGGCCGCGAGGCCGGGAAGCGGGCCAGAGTGGAGAACTCGTCCACCAGGGTGCGCACCGTTTCCACCGCTCCGGCGATGGTCTGCGCGCAGCCCGCGATGACCGCCAGCGACGCCGCATCGGGCCGCTCGCCGCGCTCCAAGTGGCGGCGGATGCGCTCGGCCGAGAGGGCGATGGGCGTAAGCGGGTTCTTGATCTCGTGCGCCACCCGCCGGGCGACCTCACGCCAGGCCGCCTGCTTCTGCGCGTGCAGCAGGTCGGAGAGGTCCTCGAACACCACCACGTAACCCTGGCGTTCGCCGCGATGCTGGAGCGAAGCGGCGGTTACCGCCAGCGTGAGCGAGGTGCGGTTCATCATGACTTCCATCTGGCTCGTGGTCGCGCCCATGCGGTCCGCCTTGCGCAACAGGTGGAGCAGGTCGGTTACGGCGTCCGCGGGAAAAATATCACGCAGAGAGGCGCCGGGACCGGGGGTGTGGTGCTCATCATCGCGGCCAAAGATGCGGGAGAAGGCGTCGTTGCTGTGGGTCGCGCGGCGATTGGCGTCGAGCGAAAGCACGCCGGTGGGGATGCTCTCCAGGATGGTCTCCATATGACGGCGCCGCTGTTCCAGCGCGACGTTGGCATCCGCCAGTTCGCGGCTGGAGGCCTCGAGTTGGCTGCGGCTGGCTTCCAGTTCCGTGGCCATGCGATTGAAGGAAGCCACCAGTTGTCCCAATTCGTCACGCGCCACCACGTCCAATCGGTAGCCGAGGTGGCCGCGCGAAACTTCCTGCATGGCCTCAGCCAGCGCCGCCACCGGACGGGTTACTAACTTGGAGAGGAACAGCGCGAACCAGGTGGCGGCGAACAGTACCAGCACGGTCAGCAGCAGCAGCAGTCCCATGTAGGTGCGGCGCAACAGCTTGCGTTGCCGCGCCAGTTCGAAATACATGCGCTGGTCGGCATCCATCTGGCGCAGCGTGGCAGAAAACTGCGCCGGCAGCGGCATGGCCACCAGGATGCGGCCGTTATCGCCGAGACGCGCCGTCCCCAGCAGGTACTCGCGTCCGGCCAGTTTGACTGACTCTGTATGCCCGGGTTCCAGATGCGCCAGTGGCGGTAATTTCGGCCGCAGGAAGACCCATGCTTCCGGCGCGTGGAAACTGGCAACAGCGGCGTCGTCCACCAGCGCCAGCGCAAAGCCTCCCTGCAGCGTGCCTTCACGGCGCCGGAATTCGGTGATCACACTGGAAAAGTTCCCAGTGGCGAAAGCGCGCTGGGTCTCCGGAACGGCTGCGATTGATTCCGCTTCGGTGCGCGCGTTCTCCGCAGCATAGGCTGAGAGCTGGCGCGCGATCTCGCCGGAATCCTCGCGCAACTCCTCCACCGGACGTGAGAACCACTTGTCGATGGAGCGATTCATCAGCCCATAAGCGAAAGCGAACAGAAAGATCACGGGCGTAAGCGACAGGGCCAGCGCCCCCACTACCATGCGCGTGCGGAACTTCGATCCCAGCTTGCCGCTTCGCCGCTCGGTATAGAGCTTCAGCAGGTTGCGCACTAGCACAAAGCTCAGCGCGATCAGAGACAGGAAGATGAGGGTGGAAAGCGCGACGAAGATCAGCGCCTGCTCCGAGGTGGTGGGACGCAGCGTCAGGTTGAACGCCTGCTGCGAGAACACCAGGGCAAACAGCAGGAAGATAGCGACTCCCAGCACAAGGATCAGCGTGCGTCGATGCCGGTCGCCGGCGCGTTCGCGTTTTTTGGGATCAGCAGACACGCGGATGAAAGCACTCCGCGCCCTTGTAACACGGCTCGAATTGCAAAGTTTCCCGGAGCGCGAGGTTAGATTATAAGTCCTCGGCAGCCGATCATGGCTTGGATCTGGTGCCGCCGGTCGGTTGTTCCCCTTGGGGACGCGCCCTCCTCCTCAGACGCGCGGCGGCAATGGCGCGGCTGCGAGAATGCGATTCAGCCTGTCCGCGTCCACAGCGTCCTGTTCGAGGAACTGCACGATACGAGCATAATTCTTGACGCGTCCGTCTGGAGCGCAATAGCAACCAGATGTTCTGCGCTCAGCACCCAGGTCCACCCAATACAGACGTGGATTCGAGGCGGAGACCACTGCGCCGCCCAGCAAGTCTGAGAAGGCCAACTGCAGACCTTGGTTAAGCGAAGTATCAGAGTTTGAGAAGTACCCTGGCTAAAGCTCCTATCAAGAAGCGTGACCAGGCTGTGTGAACCAACCTGGTAAACCCAATCCCTTGTGGGTCTGCTAGCCGGAGCGTCAATCTCTCAGACAACCCACCGCCGACTGCAGAGCGTGAGAAAATTTGGACCTAACCTAAAAAATTCCTATTGACACGCCGCGACTTAAGTGTAGGATGTGGAGCAGAGTGGTAAAAAGTGGCGAGCATGGCATTGCCGGTGGAGCGCGGTGACTGGGAGTGGGATGATTAACCAACCCCCAACAAATGACGCCCAAAAACCAGCAATCAGCCCGATTTTGACCGTTCTTGCCTCCTCGGCAGCAGTAGCGGCGGCTCAGGGAAGTCTAGAAAGCCGGAGAGGGGTTGGGAAGTATGTTTCGCGGCAACCATCCAGCCCGCGTGGACGAG
Source organism: Terriglobales bacterium (assembly GCA_035542595.1). Taxonomy (GTDB): domain Bacteria; phylum Acidobacteriota; class Terriglobia; order Terriglobales; family Acidobacteriaceae; genus JAHFUA01. The sequence goes on along the minus strand of DATKLD010000236.1, from coordinate 10,583 downwards.
AAGGGACGCTTGAAGGTCCCTGCGGAATTCAAGCGCGTGGTCGACGAGAAGTACTCGGGCGCCCAGTACTACATCACCAGCCTGGATGGCAAGCGCGCGCAGATTTATCCGTTCGAGGAATGGCAGCGCATCGAGGAAAAGCTGGCGCGCCTCTCGACCTTCAACCCGACCAAGAAAAAGTTTCTGGACCGCACCAACTATTACGGCCAGGTGGTGGAGATGGACAACCAGGGCAGGCTCCTCGTGCCTTCGCTGCTGCGGGAAGCGGCGCAACTGAAGGGCGAAGTGGCCGTGGTGGGGATGCTGACCTACCTGGAAGTCCGCAACCTGGAGGCGTACCGCAAGGAGATCGAAGAGAACGCATTCACGGCTGAGGATGAGGCGACTCTCGACGGGTTGGGCATCTAGCGGTGGACGAGCAGTTTGGGGAGTCAGACGCCCCCAAGCGGGGCGGGCGTGGTGGCAAGGCGGAAGTTGGCCACGCTCCGGTTCTTTTACAAGAAGCGATCGACTTTTTAGCCATCCGGCGCGGTGGAACCTATATCGACGCGACCCTCGGTTTGGCCGGGCACAGTTACGAAATCGCAAGACGCCTCGGCGCACCGGGTCGTTTGATTGGCTTCGATAAGGACCCCGCTGCGCTCGGGATCGCGCGCCGGCACCTGGACCGGCCGCCCGCGGAACTCGCGGGCGACTGGCCGCGGATCGAGCTGGTGAACGAGAGCTTCCGAGAGATCGGCAAGCGCGTCGCGCCGCAATCGGCCGACGGCCTGCTGGCCGACCTGGGGCTTAGCTCGTTGCAGCTCGAGGATGCCGCGCGGGGATTCAGTTTCCAGGCGGAAGGACCGCTCGATATGCGCATGGACCCGCGCAGCGAGCGTACCGCCGATCAAGTGGTAAATCGCCTCGACGAGCGAACACTCGCCGATGCGATTTACGAATTCGGTGAGGAAAGGAGGTCGCGGAGAATCGCCAGAGCCATTGTCCGGTCGCGGCCGATACGTACGACCAAGCATCTTGCCGATGTTATATCGGCCGCGAGCCGGTCAATGAAATCCGAGCGAATTCATCCCGCAACCCGCACTTTCCAGGCAATCCGAATCTTCGTAAACCGCGAACTGGAAGACCTGGAGGCGCTGCTCGAGAGCGCGCCCCAGGTGCTGAAACCGGGTGGAAGGCTGGTGATCATCAGCTTCCACTCGCTGGAAGACCGGAGAGTGAAGGACGCTCTCCGCGAGGGCGAGCGCCGCGGCCTCTACCGTGTGTTGACGAAAAAACCGGTGACCGCAAGCGCTGCCGAGGTCGGTCGCAATCCAAGGGCCCGCAGCGCGAAGTTGCGCGCGGCGGAAAAGATTTAGCCCCGCCCCTTTTTGTCAGGGCGGCCTGAGCAGAAGCAAGAGAAGGGGCGGGGCAACGAGTTTCGGGACGGCGGTTGCCTCCACACAGACGGGCAAAACGCAGTTCCACAGACCAATCCTTCCTCAGGAGCGGCGCTGTCCCGAAAAAGTTTTCAGGGGCTGGGTAGGCAACACGGAGGTGGACGATGTACACGGGAACGATGATCGAGGACCTGATCGCGACGGTCGAGCGCGCCGAGAGCTGGGCGGCGGCGGAGCCGGCCGAAATGCTGCGGGAAGAGGATGTCGACATACCGGTGGCCTATCTGCTCGAGCCGTCCTACGGCGAACAACTGGTAGAAGTGGCATAGGAGCGTCATCATGGCCAGCCTGGCGGCACCCTCAGCGGCAGTGCGGCGGCAGTTTCGCGGCGTCACCCCGGAGATCTACTTTGCCAAGCGCATCGACAACTCGCGCCTGGTAAAGGTGAGCGATCCCAAACACAACCGCGAGATGGCCATGTTCTTCGGCACCGCGGTCCTGCTCTTCCTGCTGGTAATGGTGTACGCCTGGCAGCACTTCAGCGCCATCGAGTGCGGCTATCGCGTCGAGCAGTTGCGGGCGCAGCGCGACGGCCTGGTGGAGATGAACCGGGCGCTGCGGCTGGAAGAAGCCTCACTGCGCGATCCGCAGCGCATCGACCTCCTCGCCCGCCAGATGGGGCTGGTGGCGCCACAAGCGGGACAGGTGATCCGTATGGACGGCGGTGACAGCGATTCGGGAACTGCGGTGATGGCGCGCGTCTCCGATGCTGTGCGCAACCTGGCCGCGGTTTCGCCACAGTAACTTCTTGAGGGTGCCCCACCCTTGGCCGGGGTCCCCAGCAAACCCGGATTTGGTTGGCTGGGGTGGTTGGCCGGTGTTGCCAAGGGTGGGGGTTTTCTCGTCTGAGTAACGGGAGATGGCTGCCTTCACTCGCCTGCGCGCATTCCTGGCAAAATCCTCCGGCAGCACTGCTTCCCCCGGGGACAGCAAACGGCGTCTCTTTGCTCTGTGCGGGATTCTGGTCCTCTGGACGGGCATCATTGGCCTGCGCTTGCTGGATCTGCAAGCGCTCCGCTATGGCGATCTCACCCAGCGGGCGCAACGCCAGCAACAGCGCACGATCGAGGTCTCCCCGCGGCGGGGCATCATTTACGACCGCAACGGCCGGGAACTGGCGATGTCGGTGATGGTGGACTCCGTCTTCGCGGTTCCCGCGGAGATCCCCGACCAGGCTGCCGCGGCCGCCCTGCTGGGACGCATTCTCAACGTGGATTCCCGCGAGCTCCTGGCCCGCATGAAGGCCTCGCACGCCTTCTGCTGGGTGGCGCGCAAGGTGGATGCCGATCTGGCAGCACGCGTCCGGGCCCTGAACCTGAAAGGCATCTACTTCCAGAAGGAACCCAAGCGCTTTTATCCCAAGCGCGAACTGGCGGCGCAGGTGGTGGGCTATGTGGGCATGGATGACGAAGGCCTGGGCGGCATCGAGCGCCAGTACGACGAACATCTGCGCGGCATGCCTGGCAAGATGCTCATCAGCATGGACGCGCGCCGGCGCTGGTTCGGGCGCGTAGAGCGGCAGCCCGATCCCGGACAGAACGTCGTGCTCACCATCGATCAGAACATCCAGTACATTGCCGAACGCGAACTGCAGATCGCCATGGAGCAGACCAAAGCAGTCGCGGGAACGATCATCGTCACCAATCCGCACACCGGCGAAGTGCTGGCGCTGGCCAATCGTCCTACCTTCAATCCCAACGCCTTCAATAGGGTTCCGGCGGCTTTCCTGAAGAACCATGCGGTGAGCGACGTCTACGAGCCTGGCTCCACCTTCAAGATGGTGACCGTCGCCGCAGCGCTGGAAGAGAAACTAACCCGCCCGGATGAGCTGATCGACTGTCAGATGGGCGCCATCGTAATCGGCGGCATGCGCATCCGCGACCACGAGAAGTTCGGCCTTATCCCCGTTACCGACATCATCGCCCACTCCAGCGATGTGGGCGCCATCAAGCTCGGGTTGCGCCTGGGCGAGGAGCGGTTCGACCACTACATCCGCGCCTTCGGCTTCGGGGCGCAGTCCGGCATCGAGCTGCCTGGCGAAACGCGCGGCATGGCCAAGCCGGTGAGCCGCTGGTCGAAGGTCTCCATCGGCGCCATCTCCATGGGGCAGGAGATCGGCATTTCGGCCGTGCAACTGGCAGGGCTGGTCTCAACTATCGCCAACGACGGCGTGTGGCAGGCGCCGCACATCGTAGCCGCGCCGCAGAGCGGTTTGCACAAGGTGGCTTACCATCCCGGCACTACGCTCCCTGAAGAGCAGCGCCGCGTCATCTCCAACCTGACGGCGGCGCAGATGAAGATGATGCTGCAGCAGGTGGTGGTGCGCGGCACCGGCCGCAAAGCGCAATTGGATGGATTCAGCGCCGCCGGTAAGACCGGTACGGCGCAGAAGGTCGATCCTTCGACCGGCGCCTATTCCCGCACCAAGTACATCGGTTCCTTCGCCGGCTTCGCGCCCATCAACAATCCGGCGCTGACGGTGGCAGTCATTCTGGATTCTGCCGTCGGCTTGCACCAGGGCGGCCAGGTCTGCGCGCCGGTATTCCAGCGGGTGATGGAGCAGGTGCTCGAGTATCTGAATGTGCGGCACGACATCGACGTGAAGGCGCCCAGTCGCCGCGTGGCTAAGCTGAAAGACTCCGACCTGGACGAGGGCTCTCCGGATCGCCTCGCGGACGGCTTGGAGATGGCGGTAGCCGACATGCCTGCCGCAAAGCCGGCTACAACGTCCGCAGGTACCGCGTCGCCAACGCCCGCGCTGGTTCCTGCGGTATTGCCGCAAGCCCAGGCGGTTCCCGCCTCTGGGACCGTTGTGGTTGATGTGGAAAGTGGCGGACTGGTCGTGCCGTCGCTGATCGGCAGGCCCGTCCGCGCCGCCGTCGAGATGGCGCAGGAAGCCGGCTTTGAAATCGACGTGATCGGCGACGGCGTGGCCCGCGAGCAGGCGCCGCCACCCGGTACGCGCATCGCGCCCGGCGGGCACGTGGCGGTGCGGTTTACGCCGTGAAAAGACTGGTTTCGCCGCAGTCCGTGTAGAGACGCAGCATGCTGCGTCTCTACACTATAATTTTTGGCAATGACCTTCCTTCATCTCCTGGATGGGGCGGAAGTCCTGCTTCAGAGTGGCGGCGCCGAGATTTCCGGCGTGGAGTACGACTCGCGCCGGGTGAAGCCGGGCGACTGCTTCGTCGCCACGCGCGGCGAGACCACCGACGGCAATCGCTACATTGATGCCGCCATCGCCAATGGCGCGGTCGCGGTGGTCACCGATTCTGCGCAGGAGAAGCCGAGACCGGGAGTAGCCTGGGCGCAAGTGCCACACGGACGGCGCGCGCTGGCGCGCATCAGCGCGAACTTCTATCGCCGCCCGGCCGAGAAGCTGCGCGTCACCGGCATCACCGGCACCAACGGCAAAACTACGACCAGCTTTCTGATCGAATCCATCCTGCAGGCAGCCGGCCGCAAGAGCGCGCTGGTGGGGACGGTCGAGTACCACGTCGCCGGCAAGGTCCTCCCCGCCCCGCACACCACGCCGGAGGCGCTCGATCTCGCGCGGCTGCTCTCCGAAGCTCTGGGCGCGGGAGCGACGGAAGCTGTGATGGAGGTCTCCTCCCACGCTCTCGAGCAGCAGCGCGTTTTTGGGATCCCGTTCGACGTGGCGGTGTTCACCAACCTCACGCGCGACCATCTCGACTACCACCAGACCATGGAGCGCTACTTCGATGCCAAGGGCATCCTGTTCCGCGGGTGCGGCACCGAACCGCCGCGGGTGGCCGTTATCAATATAGAGGACGAGTACGGCGCGAAGCTGGCGCAGTCGAGTAAATCGGAGCTGCGCCTGACTTACGGCATCGCCGCCGGCGATTTCCACGCCGAAAACGTGGACAGTGGGCGAAACGGCATGCGCTTTGACATCGTCATGCAGGGGGGCACGATTCCCATCTGGTCGCCGCTGGTGGGACGCGTGAACGTGTACAACATCCTGGCGGCGGCCGCCGCCGCGTATGGGCGCGATTGCCCCGCGCAGGCGATTGAGCAGGGCGTGGCTGCGCTTACGCACGTGCCAGGACGCTTTGAGCGCGTGGATTGCGGCCAGGGGTTCTATGTGGTCGTCGACTATGCCCATACCGACGATGCGCTGCGCAACCTGACGGCGCTGGCGCGCTCTCTGGTCAGCAAGGACCGGGGGCGCGTGATCACGGTCTTCGGCTGCGGCGGCGATCGCGATCGCAGCAAGCGTCCGCTGATGGGCGAAGCCGCGGGCCTGGGCAGCGATTTCGTGGTCGTCACCTCCGACAATCCGCGCAGCGAGGACCCGCTGGCTATCATCAACGACGTGCTGCCGGGAGTTCAGCGCACCGATGTTCGCTACACCCTGGAGCCCGACCGCCGCAAGGCCATCGCGCTCGCCATCGACGAAGCCCATGCCGGGGACATCGTGCTGATCGCCGGCAAGGGGCACGAGAAGACGCAGATCAGCCGCGAGGGAGCAGCCCCATTCGACGATGTCGAGGTGGCGCGCGAGGTCTTGCGCTCGCTGGGCTACGATCCGTGCGCGCCTGCCGTCTCGGAAGGGGTGCGATGAAGCTGCCGCTAGGGCGGATCGCCGAGTTCATCGGCGCCGTGGGCGAGTTCGATGCCGCGGCGATCGCGGGCGGATACTCCATCGACTCGCGCACCATCGCACCGGGCGAGTTGTTCTTTGCCGTGAAAGGCGAGCGGCTCGACGGTCACGACTTCGTCGAGTCCGCGCTGGCGGCAGGCGCCGCAGCGGCGGTGGTACTCCGGGACCAGACACCACGCTACAACCCGCAGCATCGCTTGCTCGCGGTCACCGACCCACTAGCTGCCTTGCAACGATTAGGGACGGCCGTCCGGCGGCTCTGGGGAAAGAAACTGATCGCGGTTACCGGCTCGACCGGCAAGACCACCACGAAAGAAGCCATCGCGCAGGTACTCCTGACGCGTTTTCGCGTCCTCAGATCGGAAGGGAATCTCAACAACCAGTTTGGGCTGCCGCTGCAACTGCTGCGGCTCGAGCCGGAGCACGAGATCGCCGTCATCGAGGTCGGCATGAACCACGCCGGGGAAATTCGCTCCCTGGCCGGGATTGCTCATCATGACGTGGCTGTAGTGACCAACGTGGGGCCGGTGCACCTGGAGTTCTTCGACTCCGTCGCCGGCATCGCCCGCGCCAAGTACGAACTCATCGAGACCCTGCACGCGGGAGGGACGGCGGTGCTGAACGCCGACGACCCATACGTTTCCCAGTTCGGGCGCGATTTCCATGGGAAAGTACTGACCTTCGGCATCGAACGCCCGGCGGACGTGCGCGCCGAGAACCTTCAGGACCGCGGCCTCGACGGCTCCGCTTTCGACCTGCTTGCCGGGGGCTGCCGGCAAAGCGTCAGGCTGCCTCTGCTGGGATTGCACAACGTGTACAACGCCCTGGCGGCGGCCACGGTGGGAATGGAGGCAGGCCTCTCGCCGTCCGAGACCGCGGAGGCGCTGGCGGCGCTGTCGCCCCAGGACAAACGCGGAGAGCTGACGGAAGTTGCCGGCGCGACCGTAGTCAATGATTGCTACAATTCGAATCCAAAGGCGCTGGAAGCGATGGTGAGTGCGTTTGCGCGGCTGCCGGCGCGGCGGCGCATCGTGGTCACGGGCGAGATGCTCGAACTCGGCCCCACGGGCGAGGAACTGCATCGTCAGTGCGGGTTTGCCATCGCGCGCCATGGGATCGACGTGCTGCTCGGCGTGCGCGGCGCGGCGCGGCACATGGTGGAGGCGGCGCGCGAGGCAGGCATGGCTGCCGAGTTCGTCGATACGCCGCAGCAGGCGGGCGAGTGGCTGGCGCGCGAGGTGCGTCCCGGCGACGCCGTGCTGCTCAAGGCATCGCGCGGAGTGAGGCTGGAAGGCGCTCTTGAGACGTGGCGCGGACACAGGCAGGCGGCTACGGTCACATAAGGGAAGTGTCCACCGCAGGAAAGCGGAGGCAGATTGCTTTACTGGCTGTTGTACGTAAAACTTTTTCCCGTCTTCTCGCCCTTCCGCATCTTCCGTTACCTGACGTTTCGGACCGCATTTGCCAGTCTTACGGCGCTGGCGACGGGATTGATTGTCGGTCCGGCGGTGATCCGGCGGCTGCGCGAGTTCCAGATCGGCCAGTACATCCGCGAGGAAGGCCCCAAGGCGCACCAGAAGAAAGCCGGCACGCCAACAATGGGTGGTGTGCTGATCGCCATCTCCATCATCGTGCCCACGGTGCTGTGGGCCGACCTCAGCAACATTTACGTGTGGATTGCCGTGATTTCCACCATCGCCTTCGCCTCCATCGGCTTTGCTGACGACTACCTTAAGGTTATCCACCATCGCAACCTGGGCCTGACGGGGAAAACCAAGCTGATGCTGCAAATCCTCACCAGCCTGGTGGTGGGGGTGGTGCTGATGCTGCTTACCGCCAGCGGCGACTACTCCACCCATCTGATAGTGCCGTTCCTGAAAAGGTTTCGTCCGGACCTGGTGATTACCTCCCTGATGCGCCACCACCCGTACATGTGGCCTATCGCCTTCATGCCGTTCCTGGCTTTCGTCGTGCTGGTGATCGTGGGCTCGTCGAATGCGGTAAACCTGACCGACGGACTGGACGGGCTGGCTATCGGCTGCACGGTGATCGCTGCCGGCGCCCTGGCGGTGCTGACCTATGTCAGCGGGCACACCGTGTTCGCCGGATATCTCGAGCTGCAACGGATGCCGCAGGTCGGCGAGCTGACCATTTTCTGCGGGGCCATGGTCGGCGCCAGCATCGGCTTTCTCTGGTATAACGCGCACCCGGCGGAAATTTTTATGGGTGACGTGGGCTCTCTGGCCCTGGGGGGCGCGATCGGCACGGTTGCCGTGATCATCAAGCAGGAGCTGCTGCTGCCGTTCATCGGCGGCGTTTTCGTGATTGAAGCCGTGTCGGTGATCCTGCAGGTCGTCTCTTACAAGCTGCGGCGGAAGCGCATCTTCAAGATGGCGCCCCTGCACCATCACTTCGAGCTGCTGGGATGGTCGGAGTCAAAGATCATCGTGCGCTTCTGGATTGCCTCGCTGGTATTTGCACTTTTTGCACTGACCACGCTGAAGTTGCGCTAGCGCTCAGAGCGTTCGTGGTAAAAGTGAAAGGAGACGTAGCAAGCTACGTCTCTACAGGAAGCGCAGGGTAGAGACTTTGCTTGCAACGTCTCTGCCAGTCAAATCGGTGGACGTCAAAGGCAAGCGCGTTCTGGTGGTCGGCCTAGGTAAGTCGGGCGTGGCCTCGGCGATCTTCTTGAAAGACCGCGGCGCACGCGTCACTGTTTCCGACGCCAAGGCCGAGGACCAGCTCCGCTCGGCCATCCCCGCGCTCCTCGACAGGGGCATCTCGGTCGAGACCGGGGGCCACGGCGAGCGCACGTTCCGCGACCAGGACCTGATCGTGGTGAGCCCGGGCGTTCCCACCGACGTGCCGCAACTGGAGAAAGCCCGCGCCCACGGCATTCCCATCATCGGCGAAGTTGAGCTGGCATCGCGCTTTCTGAAGGGACACATCATCGCCATCACCGGCTCGAACGGCAAGACCACCACCACCGCACTGGCCGGCGAGATCATCGGCATGGGCGGATATGAGGTGCTGGTAGGCGGCAACATCGGCACGCCCGCCATCTCGCTGGTCTCGGAAGCGACCTCCGACACTTACAACGTGCTCGAGATTTCCAGCTTCCAGCTCGAGAGCATCGAGAGTTTCCATCCCGAAATTGCGGTCATCCTCAACATCACGCCCGACCACCTCGACCGCCACCACAGCTTCGACGCCTATGTGCGGGCCAAAGCGCGGATCTTCGAGAACCAGACAGCAGAGGACCATGCGGTGCTCAACGCCGACGATCCGACCTGCGCTGGCTTGGCCGGCAAGACCCCCGCCCACGTGCACTGGTTCAGCCGCAGCAAGGCCGTTGAGCGCGGGGCATTCCTCCATGAGGGGAAAATCTTGTCGCGCGACGAGGGCGGAGAGCAGGAAATCATGCCGGCCAGCGGTATCACGCTGAAGGGCGCGCACAATCTGGAAAACGTGCTGGCTGCGGTTTGCGTGGGACGCATCGTCGGCTGCGAGCCGCACCGCATCCGCCGCGCCGTCGAGGAGTTCAAGGCGGTCGAGCACCGGCTGGAGTATGTCACCACCATCCGGGGGGTCGAGTACTACAACGACTCCAAAGCCACCAACGTGGACGCTACCATCAAGGCCCTCGAATCCTTTTCCGGCAACGTCCACATCATCCTCGGCGGCAAGGACAAGGGCAGTGACTACTCTGTCCTGAAAGACCTGCTGCGAGCGCGCGTCAGGCGCGTCTACACCATCGGCGCTGCGGCGGAGAAGATTGAATCGCAGATCGCGGGTGCCGTCCCCGTGCTCCACGCCGAGACGCTGGAGACGGCGGTGAAACGGGCCGCTGAGTCCGCCGCGCCGGGTGACATCGTGCTGCTGGCGCCGGCCTGCGCCAGCTTTGACCAGTTCGAAAGCTTCGAGCATCGCGGACGCGTCTTCAAGGAGGCGGTACGCGCCCTGGCCGCACGCAAGACGCCCAGCGAGGTGGGAGGAGCGGCGTGAAGCCAAAACCCACCACGGAGACACAGAGGCACAGAGGCACAGAGAGACAATCCATCAGGATTTCTCCGTGTCTCCGTGGTGGAAGTTTGGGGAGCATCGATGGCTAAACGCGTCAGCGTGGACAAGGCGCTGTTTATCGTCACCCTGCTGCTGGTGTTCATCGGGCTGGTGATGGTGTTCAGCGCCTCGGCCGTGATGGCGAAGGAGCGATTCGGCTCCGCCTACACGTTCCTCTTTAAGCAGATGGTATGGGCCGTGGCCGGCCTGATCGCAATGCTGATCGCTATGAACGTGGATTACCGCCGCTACAGGCATCCGGCGGTGGTGTTCTCTCTATTAGGCGTCACGCTCATCCTGCTGGTGGCGGTGTTTTTCCTCGACCGCTCACACAACACGCATCGCTGGATCCGCCTCGGCCTGCTTTCGTTCCAGCCGTCGGAGCTGGCGAAACCTGCGCTCATCCTGTTTCTTGCTTACTTTTTGGAAACCCGTACCAAGTCGATGGACGACTGGCG
>DATKLD010000235.1:0-8977 GCA_035542595.1 Terriglobales bacterium | reverse complement strand
GGCGCTCTGCTGGGCGCCACGTCCTCCGCAGATTTCAAAGCCAGGAGTGAAGCCATGCCGATCAGTGCTGACAAGACCGTCCGCGAGCTGGCTGTCGAAGTCCCCAACGCGGCTCGTGTCTTTGAAAAGCTGGGTATTGATTACTGCTGCGGCGGGCAAAAGTCGCTCGACGAAGCCTGCTCCAGTGCCAAGCTGTCTATCGACGAGGTTGCGCGCGAACTCGAGCAAGGGGCTGCCGCCCCCAGCAGCACTGACCGCGATTGGAACGCTGCCCCGCTGGCGGAACTGGTGGACCACATCGTCGGCACGCATCACACCTACGTGAGGAGTGAGGTCCCGCGGATTGAAGCCCTCATCTCCAAGGTGGCCGGCGTTCATGGCAAGAACCATCCGGAACTGGAGCAGGTGCGCCTCGCCTTCAAAGAACTGGCCAACGAGCTGGCGGCGCACCTGATGAAGGAAGAGCAGATTCTGTTTCCCTATGTGAAAGAAATGGCCGGAGGGTGGCGCGGGCCTTCGTGCTTCGGCACGGTGCAGAACCCGATCCGCGTCATGATGATGGAACACGACCATGCCGGCGAGAAACTGCGCGAAATCCGGCGCCTCACCAGCGACTACGCGCTTCCCGCCGATGCCTGCGCCAGCTACGCGTCTCTGTTTAAGGCGCTGCCGGAGTTTGAGCAGGACCTGCACCAGCACATCCACCTGGAGAACAACATTCTGTTCCCGCGCGCGGTGGCCATGGAGCGGTGATCGCTTACTTCTTCGCCGTCGGCGGCAGATGCCCGTTTAGCCGCAGATACATGGCCTCGATCGAATAGTGGTCCGCCAAGGCCCCGGCGAAGATCAGGATCGCCATAGCGCGTGACACCTTCCTTTCCGCGGACAACGTAAGCGTCTCGCCGAGATTGGAGTCATCCAGCTTGGCCAGTGCCGTGGAGCAGAAATCGAAGGACGCCTTCATCCGCTCCACCAGCTTGTCCTTGGGGTCGGTGTCGCTGAGCTTAGGAAGTTCTGGGGCCGCGACCGCGCCAATCTTCGAACAGAAAAGATAGTTTGCCCCGAAGATGTGCACGGCGAGATGGCCGAAGGTCATCTGCTCGGGCGTGGCTTTGAAGCCGTATTTGTCGGCCGGCATCTCTTCGGCGGCGGCCACGATGTTCTTCGCCCGCCCCGGCAGGACTTCGCGAAGGGCCGTGGCAACCGGATTCTTCTCCTGGGCGAAAAGGGCGGGACAAGACAGGCACGCCAGCAGAAACAGGCACTTGAGTTTCTTCATGGCCCCCCCGAGAGGCAGTGTTATAGACCAGCGCCGGCAGGATTGCAATCTCGAGCGCAAAAAGTGCCGCTGGAAAAGTCCTCTTTCTCGTGACTCTTGTCACCGCAATCGGTGATCGGCATCACAGCCTGGCCTGCATGGGAGGCCCGACACTGAGATCGAGCACAGGTGTTCAGGCCGGCTCTTGCCGGGCCTTAGCCTGAGAGCCTCGACGGTGGCTCTGTGCTTCAGTTCTTTGAGACCCCACACTCCAAGGGACTGGACAGGGAGCCACCGATGATGACGACGCTGGGCGGCAGCGATGGAGTAGGAAATGGCCCCTCGATCGGTGGAGGAAAAAGCCATGGAAGCGGCAGCCAGTAGAAACCCTTTGACCTCCTCGGGTTCGGCGGCTCCCTACGGAATACAGGTAGTGGAGAACTGCGTCGATTGCGGCGCCCGCCAGAAAACCCTGTTCTGCCGCATGTCGGCGGAGACCATGCGGGAGATGAACATGATCCGCCAGACCGCCCTGTATCCTCAGGGCGCGGTGCTGTTCGTCGAGGGCGAGACGCCTCGCGGACTGTTCATCCTGTGCAGCGGCGAAGCCAAGCTTACCGCCGGCTCCCAGCAGGGGGAGAGCATCATTCTCCGGCTGGCGGAATCGGGAGAGCTGCTGGGCCTGAGCAGCCTGATTGCCGGTTCGCCCTACGCCGCGACCGCCGAAACCCTCACCCCGGCCCAGGTTGCCTTCATTCCGGCGCGCAAGTTCCAGCGTTTCCTGCGCAGCCATCCTGACGTCGCGCTGCGTGTCGCCGAGCATCTGAGTATGGAGCTGCACAAGTCCTGGGAGCAGGCGCGGTTGCTGGCGCTGGCGCCCAGCACGCGCTCCAAGCTGGCGCAACTGCTGCTGGAGTGGGCCGCTGAGCATGGGACGGTTGATGAAGAAGGCGTCGCGGTGCCCTTCCACATGACCCACGAGGAGATCGGGCGCATCATCGGCGCTTCGCGCGAGACAGTCAGCCGGCTGCTGTCGGACTTCAGGCGACGTCGCCTGATCCGCGTCAAGGGCGGCCTGGTGCACCTGGTTCCTGAGGAACTGCGCGCGGCCGCGCTCTGACGCCGGCCACGTTTCGGCACGGTCCCCAAACAGGATAAGATAACGTCTCCGCGTCGGCGGCTTTGGCCCGCCCGGCGGCAAGGAGCGCTCATCTTGGTCCCACAACCATCCATTCCCGCCAAGCCCTGGAGTACCCGCGAGGCGTACCTGCTGGCGATGGTTTGCCTGTTCGTCGGATTAGTAGCGGGCTGGCTGCTGCGGGGATCGTCTGCCTCGTCTTCTCCGGTGATGAGTGCGCCGGCCGCGGCAACTGCCCCCAGCGCCCCGGCCGACGAACTGCCGCCATCGCCCGCCTCGCTCAATCAGGAGGCGCAACCCCTGCTGGACGCTCTTAGGGCCAATCCCAAGGATGCGGCAATGCTGGCCAGACTGGGCAATATTTACTACGACCACAAAGACTGGTCTGGGGCCATCCGCTACTACCAGCAATCGCTCGATATCCGTCCGGACAACAACGACGTGCGCACCGACATGGGCACCGCTTACTACTACTCCGGCTTTCCCGACAAGGCGATCGAGCAATTCAACCAGGTTCTGAAGAAGTCTCCCAACTATCCCAACACTTTATTGAACCTCGGGATCGTCCGCCGCGAGGCATACAAGGACAACGCCGGCGCGCTGGCCACCTGGGAAAGGCTGCTGAAGAACAATCCCAACCTCCCGCCGGACCAGGTCCAGAAAGTCCAGGGCATGATCGCCGAGGCCAAGGCGGGCAGGAGCTGAGGTAGGGCCGCCGCCCCGGCGGCCGTGCGCGCGGCGTCTCGTCCACGCGCGCCGGTTAGTCTCCGCGTTGACGGGTTGCAGCGGGTGCCTCGTTCTGGTAGAACGGCGCCCGGGGAATTAGGGGAGGCGCCTGTGCGAATCAAGTCAGCAGCCCTGGCTCTATCCATCCTGTTACTGATCGCGGCGGCCGGATGCAGCAAGAGCAAGAAGTCAGAGGAGACGCCGCCACCAACCTCGACGGCAAGCAACCCTGGCGCAAGCAACGCCACCACCACGGCACCAGCCGCCCCGACCGCAGCACCCAGCGCAGCCACTACCGCCCAATCAGCGCAGAACGCGCCGACGGCGCAAGCCCCGGCGGAAGCTCCCAAACCGCCCGCGGCGAAGAAGCACGCAGTCAAGAAGGTTGTCAGCGAGCCGGCAGCCGCCGAGAGATCAGGCCCGCCGTCCGAAGCCGCGGCGCCTGCTGTCCACAAACCCGTCATCCTGCCCGCGGGCATGGTGCTGACGGTGCGGCTGAACGAAGCCATCAGTTCGAAGAGCAATCACGCAGGCGACAAGTTCACCGCCACCATCGATGAACCCGTGGAAGTAGGCGGCAAGGTGGTGGTCCCGAAGGGCTCGTCCGTCAGCGGTACGGTAACCGACGCCAAGGCCCGGGGCAAGCTCAAGGGCAGCGCCCTGCTGCGGCTGGTTCTGGACTCGATGACCGTCAAGGAGAAGGACTATGCCATCGAGACCGCCGCCGTCGCCCAGAGCATGGCGGGCAAAGGCAAGCGCACCGCGGCATTCGGCGGAGGTGGCGCCGCCACCGGCGCGCTGGTCGGAGCCCTGGCCGGCGGCGCCAAAGGTTTCGGCATCGGGATGGCGGTGGGCGCGGGCGTGGGCCTGGCGGGGGGCGCTTTCACCGGCAACAAGAACATCGAGCTGCCGGCCGAGACCGTACTCAGCTTCAAGCTGCTCAAGCCAGTGGAGCTCAAGAAGTAGGCCCGCACGTAATTCGGGCGCAGCGCAGCGGGCGGGAGCTCAGCCAGGGATTTTCACGAAACGTTCAACGTTTCGTAACACTAATGAAACATTTGCCCGATAATTTGCCCGCCACCGGACGGATGCTCTTTCACCGGGCACTCCAGATCGTCCCGCGAACAGCGATGGGCAAGAAGCACAAGAAACAGAAGATCAACGGCGAACTGGTACGCGACGCCAAAGAACTGGCCAAGATCGAGGAATATTGGCACCTGCTGGGCCGGGCGAAGCCGCGCAAACCGCGGAAGAAATACAACTACGTGAAGGAGCTGGCCTACCTGCAGCGCGAGCTGATCAAGCTGCAGGAGTGGGTGCGCATCAAGGGGCTGCGCGTCTGCGTGATCTTCGAAGGACGCGATGCCGCCGGCAAGGGCGGAGTGATCAAGCGCATCACCCAGAGCCTGAACCCGCGCGTCTGCCGCATCGTGGCCCTGGGCACGCCCACCGAAAAAGAACGCGGCCAGTGGTACTTCCAGCGCTACGTCGCCCACCTGCCGGCGAAGGGTGAGATGGTGCTCTTCGACCGCAGCTGGTATAACCGCGCCGGCGTCGAGCACGTGATGGGCTTTTGCACGAAAGAGGAATACCGCGACTTTCTGGTGGCTTGTCCCGAGTTCGAGCGCATGCTGATCCGCGCCGGCATCATCCTGATCAAGTACTGGTTCTCGGTGAGCGATGAGGAGCAGGAGAAGCGCTTTCAGGAGCGCATGAGCAATCCCATCAAGCGCTGGAAGCTTAGCCCCATGGATCTGCAATCGCGCAAACACTGGGTGGACTACTCACGCGCGAAGGATGAGATGTTCGTTCACACCGACACCAAGTTCAGCCCGTGGTATGTGGTGAATGCCGACAACAAGAAGCGGGCGCGGCTGAATTGCATCGCGCACCTGCTGCGGCAGATCCCGTATCACGACATGAAGCCGGTGGAACTCGATCTGCCGCCGCGGCAGGAGTTGGACTATAAGCGGCCGAAAATGTCGAGCCAGCGCTTCGTATCCGAGGCGTATTAGCGGCAGGGCAGAAGCAAAGAGCCGCGCACGGTGCCCCAGATCGGCCCGCAAGCCAGTGGAGCTCAAGAAGTAGGCTCGGACGCAATCGTCGCGTCATCCTCGGCTAGACTGTTCCCGCGTCGATTCGACCCTCCATGTGTGGAAGCGAAATATTCCGGGCGCGGCGTCCTCTCGCGTTCTCAGTGTTCGTCCTGCTGGTCGCCGTCAGCCTTCGAGGGCAAACAGCCCCTGACGCCGAACCGTCCATTTCTACCGACCGCCCCTCCGTCGCCAGTTCCAGCGTTGTTGTTCCCCGGGGCTACTTCCAGGTGGAAAACGGCCTGCTCATAACCAACGCGCAAGGCCAGTCCATCCTCGACTTGCCCGAAACTCTGCTGCGATTCGGCCTGCTTAACAAGACGGAACTCCGCCTCTACGCCCCGGACTACTTTTACACTTTCGCGACGGCAAGCCCAGCGCCTTCCGGTTTTGGCGACATCGCCATCGGAGTCCAGCAACAGCTCGGTCCAACCAGAGGGAACTTCAACCTGTCATGCATCCTTTCCCTGAGCCTCCCCAGCGGGGCCGAGGCCATTTCCAGTCATGGCTACGACCCTGGCCTGCAGCTCCCATGGTCGCGACAGCTCTCTGCGAATTGGACGGCGGTCGGCCAGGTCGCGTTCTATTGGCCCACTCAGGAAGGCACGCACAACTTCACCGGCGAGACCACATTCCTTGTCGACCGTCAGTTGACCAAACCGTGGGATGCGTTCCTCGAATATGCCGGAGATTTCCCTCACCGCGGCGGATCGCTCCAGATCCTGCACTTTGGAACCTCGTACAAACTAGCTCCCCGGCACCAGGTCGACTTCCATGTAGCCGCCGGACTTTCGCACGCAGCGCCGCACACGTTTGTCGGTGTCGGCTATTCGTTTCTGCTTCGCGTGGCAAAGTGAACTGAGAGCCACGGGTTTCGAGCGCGAGCCTACGCACCGGTTGCCGATGCCCGCCCCGCCGATTCCTTCGGTGGCGCGAGCACGATCAGCGCCACCCAGACGATAAGAAGCACCGGCACGTCGCCCAGCAAATGCCCGCGTTCGCCCGGATTACGGATCGCCTGCACCGCCATAATGCCGCCGTGAACCAGGCTCGACCAGGCCGTGAAGGCGATCAGGCTGCGATGCGCCGATGGGTTACGCGACGCCAGCAGCAGGAAAATTCCGAGCGTGGCATAAATACCAAGGATCATCTGCTCGTATTCCGGCTGGTTCGGCTGCCATCGCCACCCGCTCGGCCACAGAAACATCATTAGCGGGTAAAGACCGAACAAGCAGATCAACCCCAACACCACCAGCACAACTTTCAGCGCCTGTTCTCGATTCATAGCGACCTCCCGACGGGCGGCCAAGTCTAGCACCTTCCCCGTGTCGTCCGTCTTGGAGGGGCCCGGCTTTGAGCCGGGCTGTAACAGCCCTTTTATTAGCGCCTCAGGGCGCGACCGAATGTAGCCCGGCACGTAAGTGCCGGGTAAGGATCATGTGAGACGGCAGAGTCCCGCTAGGGACGGCACCAACAGCAGGGCGGGTGGCTGGTCGGGCGATGCGGGATGGGATCCCAGACGTGGCACGTCTGGGACACGCGGCGATTCGAGACGAATCACCGCATCAGAAAGCGAGCCAGGAGTCCGCCGACGGTGTCTTGCAAGGCATGGCCGAGCATGCCGGGACGCAGGCTGTGGCGCCAGCGTGCGAGCAGGCCGAAACAGGCTCCATAGACGGCGATGAGCGACATCAATTTCCAGCCCTGATATCCGTGCCCGAGGCCGAATGCGATAGCCTGAAGCACGATTCCGGCCAGGAGAGAGTGAGTGAGCGCAGAAAATTGCCGCTGCAGATATCCGCGAAAAATCACTTCCTCGCAGAAACCTGCTGTCAGGGACATCAGAACCCAAAGGATCATTTCGGACCGCGTTTGCGGCATCACGGTACGCATGGCCTGCGGGGGAACGATTTTGAACAGATAGGCGAGGCCTTGCAAGACGGCCCCGCCCAAAATGAGGACGAATGCGACGCCAATGCCGAGGTCGCGCAGAAGGTAAACTGGGCGCGCCCAGCTTCCCCCGACGAGATCGGGCATGGGGATGCCCCGGCGGCTCAGTCCCCACCAGATAAACGCCACAGTTGCCCACTCAATCAGGATGACGACCAGATAGCCGGGAGCACGGCCGTGAGCGACGAAAATGCCCGGCAAGTCGAGGTGAGCGACGACGAAGGAAAAGCCGAGCATCACGAGCAGTACGACGGCAGAGTGCCACGCCGGCGCTATGCTGCTCATGGTGGTGAATCGGTCATCGCCCGCATTGGACATGCCGACATTCTACGAGCAGCATGAATCACAAGCCACCATTCGGAACCAGGATTCCTCGCGGCCCCGCCCCCGCAAACCAAAGTCAGGTTTGCCGGGGACCCTGGAAGCCGCTCGGAATGACAGCCCGTCTGGGTTCAGGCGGTGCGGGATGGAGTCCCAGACGTGCCACGCACGTCTGGGGCACTCGGCTTTCTGCATTCAATCCGCCAGTCACCGCCTGCCGCCATGGCCGACGCCATGACCGCCACCGTGCCAGCCGCCATGACCGCCACCGTGCCAGCCGCCAACATGGCCGTAGCCCCAACCACCGTGCGGGCGCCCCCCATAGCCGTAATTGCCGTAGGGGTAGTACCCGTAGTTGCCGTACGGGTAGTAGCCATACGTTCCGTACGGGTAGTACCCGTAGTTGTACGGGTAATAGCCATAGCTGCCATAGGGGTCATACCCGTAGTTGCCGTAGGGGTAATAGGTGCCCCACGCTCGGTTCGGGAAGTAACCCCAGTGGCCGTTGCGGTATTCATAGTTGCGATAACCCCAGTGGCTATCTGCACGACGGCCCCGGTCGTGATGTCCCCAAGTCTGGGCCCAAGCGCCCCCACACAACCCGGCGACCAGGGCCAAGGCAAATGCCATTTTCTTCAGGTAGTTCATAGTCCGCCCCACTTTCGACCCTCGGTTGTGAACGCCCGACGGTGAAGTCCCTGCTTCTTCACTAGGTTAGATTCGGCCTGAGGGGGCTTCCAAAATGTAATAATTTGTAAAGGGGTGAAGTAAGTTATTTTCATCCGCTTACGCGTAGTGGAACGAGGGACCTCATCGACCTGCTCCGGCCACAGCGACCCGCCGGCCCTGTTCGCGTCCGGCGCGGGCAGCAGCTTCACGAACCGAAGGGTCAAGGAGATTCCCGCCTACCGAGGCAAACGCTGCTTGCGACACTTCGTCGGGATGGACGACATCGACGCGCGCGCCGCTGCGCCTCAGCGTATCGACTGCGGCGTCGAGCGATGCGACGCAGAGCGGCGGTACCCTTGCTGGCAGCGTCAGAATCGAACGATCGAACGTGCGCCGCTCCCCGCTTTCCACGTCGACTGCCACGATCAACAAGCGGCGCTCGGGCCAGGAATGCGATGGCAGCGCTTGGGCAATCCTGTTCCGGCGACTCTCATGTAAGTCTGACGGCATCTTCAGCGCCAGGTCACCAAAGCGCTTGAGCACGGCAACGGCGTCGCCTGAGCCTTCTTTAGCTCGCACGAAATCGGCGCGCCATCGCATAAAGTCGACCGGCGGGGCAGGCTCCTTAGTCTGCAGATGTGGATCGACCTGCTGCCGGAACAGGTCCTCCAGCCCCAGATCGCTCCTGATTTGAGCACCGACGCGCGCTCCGGCCGACGTACCTACGATCAGGTCGGCGTCGCGAACGTCGATGCCGGCATCAGCCATGCCGGTGACCACCCCGAGCTCCCACGCAATCGCGGCATGTCCACCCGCCCCCAG
>DATKLD010000234.1:0-4412 GCA_035542595.1 Terriglobales bacterium | reverse complement strand
AGCTTGTGAGCCACGCCATGCCCGCAGCCGGGACAGTAGTGCGTCTGGTGCTGCAGGTCGGACTTCCGCTCGTAGACGTCATAGAACACCGGCGATTTCGAATGCACCACCTGATATTCCGACACGGGTCCTCCTAGGCTGAGACCAGATCAGCGGCTCGCGCGAGCAGGCGGTCGCGAATCTCATCCGGCCCCGGCACGTTGCCGCCGCTGCGGCCGTAAAACTCGACCGG
The DNA here is from genome assembly GCA_035542595.1 of Terriglobales bacterium. Taxonomy (GTDB): domain Bacteria; phylum Acidobacteriota; class Terriglobia; order Terriglobales; family Acidobacteriaceae; genus JAHFUA01. Next base: position 4,180 of record DATKLD010000234.1, on the reverse strand, counting down.
CACCCGCCCATCGAGCGCCAGGCGCACGTCCTCGACCATCATTCCGGTGCTTAGTTCAACCACGAGCACGGAGCGGCAACGCGCCGCCGCTGCGGCCAGGGCCTTCGAGGGGAACGGCCACAACGTCAGGGGACGGAACAGTCCTGCGCGCAGTCCGAACTTGCGCACCTGCTCCACCGCCGAGCGCAGCACCCGCGATACGATGCCGTAACCGACCACGAGTACCTCGGCGTCGTCCGCCAGATAGAGCTCATGGCGCGGCTCCTCCTCCTCTGCCCTGCGATACTTATCTTCGAGATGACGGATGTGCGCTTCCAGTTCGTCGGTCTCGAGATAGATCGAATTGATGAGGTTCTTGCGGGTCTCGCGGCCGCCCGTGACCGCCCACGGCTTCTCGGGCAGCGGGATCTGCCGCTCTTCCAACTCCAGAGGCTCGATCATCTGGCCGATGAAACCGTCCGTAAGCACCACCGCCGGATTGCGATACTTGTCTGCCAGCTCGAAGGCGAGCATCGTGAGGTCGGCCATCTCCTGCACCGAAGCCGGGGCCACCACCAGGTTGCGGTAATTGCCGTGGCCTCCGCCTTTCACCATGGCGAAGTAGTCGCTCTGCTCCGGCGCGATGTTGCCCAGTCCCGGGCCGCCGCGCACCACGTCCACGATCACGCACGGCAGCTCGGAGCCGGCGAGATAGGAAATGCCTTCCTGCATCAAGCTCAAGCCCGGTCCTGAGGACGCGGTCATGACGCGCACTCCCGCCGAAGCCGCGCCGTACACCATGTTGATGGAGGCGACTTCGCTCTCCGCCTGGACGAAGGTGCCGCCCACCTGCGGCAGGTACAGCGCCGCCGCCTCAGCGATTTCGCTGGCCGGCGTGATGGGATAGCCGTAGTAAGCGCTGCATCCCGCCTGGATGGCGCCTTTGATCACCGCTACGTTGCCCTTACACAGTTGCCGCACTTGGGACCTCCTGGCTCGCTACCTTTGCCGGCGGGACGCGAAACACTGTGATGGCGCCCGGCTCCGGGCAGCAGTAGAAGCAGATGCCGCACCCGGTGCACTTCTCTCCGGTGTAGTGCGCGGGATGAATGCCGTAGGCGTTCAAGTCCGGCACAAGCTCCAGGCATTTGGGCGGACACGACTCCACGCACAGCCCGCAGCCCTTGCACTCTTCCTGGTTGATCTCCACCGACCCGCGTGGTTCTGCCATGTTTCTCACCTCTCGGCGAGCGCGTGAGTGTTCAGCCATTTGGTGCGCTCGCAGTATTCGTAGAGCTGCTGGCGGAAGTCAGGATGGGCGATCTGGATGAGCGCTTCGGCCCGCTGCCGGATCGAGCGCCCGTGCAGGTAAGCCACGCCGTATTCGGTGACGACATAGTGTACGGTGCCGCGCGAGGTCACCACCCCGGCCCCGGGATCGAGCGTGGGCACGATGCGCGAAAGGGTGTCGCGCTTGGCCGTCGAGGGCAGCGCAATGATCGGCTTGCCGCCCTTGGAGTGAGTCGCGCCGCGGATGAAGTCCACCTGGCCGCCGATTCCGCTGTAGAAATACGTGCCGATCGAATCCGCGCAGACCTGCCCGGTGATGTCGATCTGCAGCGCCGAGTTGATGGCTACCATGCGGTCGTTCTGCGCGATCAGGATGGGATTGTTGGTGTACGACGTGGGATGGAACTCGAAGATGGGGTTGTCGTGCACGAAGTCGAACAGCTTCTTGCTGCCGAGGGCGAAGCCGAGGATGAGCTTGCGCGGGTGCAGCGTCTTGCGCCGGCCGTTGACCACGCCCGATTCGATCAGCGGGATGATGTTGTCGGAGAGCAGCTCGGTGTGCACGCCCAGGTCTTTGCGGTCCTTGAGGTAGAGCAGCACCGCGTCGGGGATGCCGCCGATGCCGGTCTGGATGGTCGATCCGTCTTCGATCAGGGTGGCCACATTGCGCGCGATGGCCAGGTGCAGGTCCGTGATCTCGGGTTTCGGCATTTCGCACAACGGCCGCGAGCTTTCCACGATAGCGTCGATTTCGTTCACGTGGATGAAGCTGTCACCGTAGGTCCGCGGCATGTGGTCGTTCACCTGGGCGATGACGAAGCGCGCCTTCTTGGCGGCCGTCAGCGTCGTATCCACCCCCACACCAAAGCTGCAGAAGCCGTGCGGGTCCGGGGGCGAGACCTGAATAAGCGCCACGTCGATAGGCATCTCGCCCGACTCAAACAGCGACTCGATCTGGCTGAGGAAGATGGGAGTGTAGTCGGCGCGGCCATCGTTGACCGCCTCCCGCACATTCGCCCCGATGAACATGGCGTTGTGGCGGAAGTGCCCGGCCATCTCCGGGGCAATGTAGTCAGCGCGGCCCATGGTCAGCATGTGTACGATCTCGACGTCGCGCACGAAGGGCCCGCGCTCGATCAGGGCGCCCACCAGGGTCTCCGGCTCGGCGCAGCCGGGCTGGATGTACACCCGCATGTGCGACTCCACGCAACGCAGCCCCTCGCGGGCCGACATCACCTTGGTGCGATACGAGTCCATCCAGGACATGACGGTGCCTTTCCTAGTTGCTCGCCACCTTCTTCTGGGCAAGCTGGTAACGTTCGTAGCCGATGGCGGCGAAGTACACGGCGCGGTCGAAGAATTGCTCCACCAGTTGGAACAGCTCGAGCTCCTGGAAGAGTTCCACTGGGCGGTCCGCCATCGCTTCCTTGGTCACGTACTCCCAGAGGTGCTCCTTGGTGGCCACGATGACGAACATGAGCTGGCTGAGCGGTACGCCCTGCGCCGCCCGGCGTTCGCCAATGGCCGTGTAACGCTGCTCAACATCGTGCTCGGTCTTCTTCAGCAGCCACTGTCCCAGGTGGTGGTAAATCTCATATACCTTCTGCTTCAGGTCCTCTGGCGGGACCTTCTGCACGAACTCGCGGCAGCGCTCGCTGTTCTCGATGCGATCCAGCAACCCCCGCGCCAGTTGGTCGGAGTGGGTCTCGATCAGCCGCACCAGCCGCCATCCCAGCACGCCTAGCAGTGCAGCGCTTTGTGAGCTTCCCGCGATCATGAGTCACCTCTCTGTTTGGAATTGACGGACCAACTCCCGATTCCTCAGCCACCACCGAACACGCACGCTGGCTGCCATCAGATACGAATTCCAAGTCATGCCAAATCATAGGATTAGCGGAGCGTAACCGGAGCCGCACCAAAGCGATTGGTGGAGAAAACCATGTTCTTGGGGGGATATCGCGCACTTCAGGGAGGTGGGAGTAGCGAGCAGGGAGTAGGGCCGGAAGCTTGGCAACGCGCGGGGACAAATCCCGGACTTCTCCTCTGTTTTCCCACTCTCTCCTCGCTACTCCCTCCTCCCTGGTTTCTTCCCTGCCTTCGTTCAGTCCTCACGCAACTCTGTGACCGCCGTCACACCCTTCTGCCTATTCCGGCGCGACAATACGCTTTCGACCATGCGTGGTCGCCACCCGCAAGGCCTCCCTGGGGTTCCCGGCACGCCCGTTTTTGGGGTGCGGGAATAGCGAAGTTCACTACTGCTCCGCTGTTGGGGCCTCCGCCGCACAAGGCCTTTTGCTGCGACGGAGTGAAAGGAGCGTTCATGGCAAAAGGCACGGTCAAGATTGTGGTGGAACGCTGCAAGGCCTGCGGCTTTTGCGTCGAGTTCTGTCCCACCAAGGTGCTGGCACTTTCGCCGGCGTTCAATTCCAAGGGCTATCACCCGCCGCACATGGTCAACCCGGAGAAGTGCTCGGGTTGCGACCTGTGCGGTATGTACTGCCCGGACTTCGCCATCTTCGGCTACAAGGTGGGCGAGAAGTCCGTACAGAAGGAGGCCGCCAATGAAGGCTGATCCCGCCGGCGTCCTGACCGGCGTCCATTTCCTCGACGGCGACCATGCCTGCTGCGAAGGGGCGCTGGCTGCCGGCGCGCGCTTCGCTGCCGGCTATCCCATCACGCCCTCCACCGAAGTGGTCGAACGTTTTGCCGCGCGCGTGCCTAAGGTCGGAGGCACGTTCATCCAGATGGAAGACGAACTGGCTTCCTCCATCGCTATTCAGGGAGCGGTGTGGGGCGGCGCCAAGGCTTTCACCGTCACCAGCGGTCCGGGCTTCTCGCTGATGATGGAGCACATCGGCTACGCCGCCATGACCGAGACCCCGTGCGTGTTCGTGGACGTGCAGCGCGGCGG
>DATKLD010000233.1:0-5218 GCA_035542595.1 Terriglobales bacterium | reverse complement strand
GGCGCGGACCTCGCTGCCATAGCGGTTCTTCAGCGCTTCGTCCTCGTGCGAGAGCACCTTCATCGCCTTTTGGTTGGCGAGGAAATATTCCAGGTGGTTCTGGATCAGAAGGCGAATCCGCTGCTCCGGATCGGCAACTTCGTCCAGGCGCGCGCGCAGGTTGGCGAGGATGGTCTCGAAGGCGTGCTTCTGGATCAGATAAAGCAGCTTCTCTTTAGACTCGAAATAGTAATAAAGACCTGCCAGCGACATGCCGGTAGCGCGCGAGAGATCGCGCATCGAGGCGGCGGCGTATCCCTTGTCGCAGAAGACGACAGTGGCGTGCGTCAGGATCTCGTCCAGGCGCCGGTCGAAGCGCGCGCGCGCGCCGTTGCCCGCAGGCCGCAGCGAGCGGACAGGGCGACTAGCGACAGCAGAAGCAGCAGACATCCGGCTCAGGCCCCACTCCTTTACCGAACGTTCGTTCGAGTGTTGAAATCGTAGGACATAATGGGAGCCGGAGTCAAGAGCGCAGGGCTCACGCCCTGCTCTCCGTCAGGGAAACTGTAGGTCCTCACGCTTGTCCCTTCGGGACATCGCTCAGGATCACAAATTTGAAGTTCTTAGTTGCGGATGTCCGCCATCAATCGCTCGACCTCCGCCTTCTGCTCCGCCGATAGCGGCAAGAGCGGCAGGCGCGACGGCCCGCCATAGTAGCCGTTCAGGTCCATGGCGTACTTGATGCCCGGGATGCCCAGTTCCCCGCCCACCTTGAGCGACGCCTCGACGATGCGCTGCTGTTTCTCGCGCGCCAGCTCCATGTCCCCCTCCTTCCAGGCGGCGTAAATCTCGTAGCAGGCAGTGGGTGCGGCGCAGGCAAAGGCCAGAATTGCACCCACGGCGCCCACGTCGAGCGAATCCTTAAGCAGGTGCGCCGAGCCCACCAGCACCTGGTATCCCACTTCCTTGCTGCGGGTCTTGAGTCGCGGCGGTGCGGCGACGGCAGTCCCCCCCAGCGACGACGTGGAGACAACGTCTGAACCGTTCCCCGAGCCCGCGGCAGCCAGCATCCGCGGGGTCACGGCGTTGAAGACCTCGGTGACCGTGGCCGTGCGCTGAACGTGCCGAGTGCCATCGACCATCTTCTTCACCTTGTCGATCACGCCCGCCGATTCCTTGATGCCGATCAGGTTCGGGTGCTCGGCCAGCTCGATCACCACTTCCGCCGGAATGTCGTACCCCGTGGCCTGTGGGAAGTTGTAGATGATGACCGGCAGCGGCGAGCGGTCGGCGACCGTGCGGTAGAAAGCGAGCATGTTGGCGGGGAGCATCTGGCGCTTGTAGTAGTGCGGCGTGCGCACCATGGCGACGTCGTAGCCGAGCGAGGCAGCGTACTCGGTCAGGCGCAAGGTCTCAATGGCAGACTCAATCCCGACACCCGCAACCAGCACCTTTTCCGGCGCGGTGTGTTCGCGGGCGCACTTGAAGACGTCGCGCCGCTCCTGATCGCTGAGCATGATGGCCTCTCCGGTCGAGCCGAGTACCACAACTCCAGCCACTGGGGTCTTCGAATAGCACTCAGCGTTGTGCTCGAGTTTCTTGTAGTACACGCTGCCGTCCGGGTAGAACGGCGTGGTGATGGGAGGAAGAATGCCATGAAGAAGCATGATGGCTCCTGGCTACGAGCCTCTGGGCGCCGGCCGCAGCGGTATCAAAACACTTCAGTATAGCGCCCGGCAGAGCCTCGCAGTCACTGTTTCGGCAGCGCCCGCGTGAGCTTGAAGTCGGCGAAGGTAGTCCACTTCCCTTCCTTATTCTTCTGTTCGAGGAGCCATTGCCAAGAGCCTGTTTCCGGCGACCAGCGGTAGGTTGTGTGGAAGGGACCGTCAGGATATTCGAAGACGAAGCGGATGGCGTTCCCGTCGCGGGTGCCGTAACCGAGGGTCTCAGAGTAGCGCGTGCCGAAGATATCCATCAGGTGCAGCACATAGCGTTCGCTGACGGCGTCGTAGCCGAGGAACCAGATGGCCTCGTAGCGGCGCTCGGTGGGGGGCGCGCTGGCCGCGGTTTTCTCGTGGATGCGAAGGAACTGGTGGTTCAACACCCACTCGGCCTGCACGTCGTGGTGTGCGTCGCGCCCCACCACCTGCCCGGTAAGAGCCCAGGCGCCAGCCATATGATCGACAAAGTCGTCGTGCCACTCCGGCGGCGCTTGCGCGGCTGCAGGCAACGACGTAAGGGCCGCGATCAGCAAGACAGCGAGAAGGTAATTTCTCATGGTTGGGCGATCCGTGTACTAGGTCAACGCCACGCGCTCGGCGTGCAGGCTCTGCAGGGCGCGGACGCTGACCTCGTCGCGCTGGATAGCGGCGATCCCTTCGGCCGCGGCGCGCGCCGCCGAGAGCGTAGTGATGCAAGGGATGTGATGGGTCACGGCCGCGCGCCGGATGGCTTTCTCGTCGAAGTAAGGGTCCGGACCGCGAGGGGTGTTGATGACCAGCTGGATCTTGTCGCCCTTGATCAGGTCCACGGCGTTGGGCCGGCCTTCCTTCACCTTGTAAACCCGCTCGGTGATGATGCCCTTGGCGGCCAGCACATCGGCGGTGCCGTGCGTGCACACGAGCCGGAAGCCGAGGTCGAGGAAGCGCTGCGCCACTTCCGCCACGTGCGGCTTGTCATGGTCGGTCACGCTGATGAACACCGTGCCTCCGCGCGGCAGCTTCTGCCCGGCCGAGAGCTGCGCCTTGGCGAAGGCTTCTCCGAAATTATCGGCCACGCCCATCACCTCGCCGGTGGACTTCATTTCCGGACCGAGCACCGTATCCACGCCCGGGAATTTCGACCACGGAAAGACCGGCGATTTGACGTAGTAGCACCTTCCCGTCGAAAGATCGGCTTCGCGCTCGATGTATTCCGGCAGGAACTCCCGCAGCTTGCGCCCCGTCATCAGGCGGGCGGCAATCTTGGCCAGCGGCACGCCGGTGGCTTTCGAGACATAGGGCACGGTGCGCGAGGCGCGGGGGTTCACTTCCAGCACGTACACCTTGTCGCGGTGGATGGCGTACTGGATGTTCATCAGCCCGATCACCTGGAGGGCGCGGGCGAGACGGAAGGTGTAGTCGCGCATGGTGGTCATGTGGCGCTCGGGAATGTCCACCGCGGGCAGCACACAGGAAGAGTCGCCGGAGTGGATGCCGGCCTCCTCGATGTGCTGCATGATGCCGCCGATGACCACGTCTTCGCCGTCGGAGAGCGCGTCGACGTCCACTTCGGTAGCGGCCTCGAGGAAGTGGTCGATCAACACCGGACGCTCCTGCGAATACTCGACCGCCTCCTTCATGTAGCGGATCACGGTCTCGTCGTCGTAGGCGATCTGCATGGCGCGTCCGCCCAGCACGTACGACGGCCGCACCAGCACCGGATAGCCAACCCGGTTCGCGCCAGCTACAGCCTCCTCGATGCTGGTGGCCATGGCGCCGGGGGACTGCGGGATATGGAGTTCATCCAGCAGCTTGCCGAAGCGCTTGCGGTCTTCGGCCAGGTCGATGGACTCGGGCGAGGTGCCGATAATGGGCACGCCCGCGGCTTTCAGCGGCAACGCGAGATTCAGCGGTGTCTGTCCGCCGAACTGGACGATCACACCGATGGGCGCGCCTCCGGCAGCCTCATGCTCGTAAACCGCGAGCACGTCCTCCAGCGTCAGCGGCTCGAAGAACAGGCGGTCGCTGGTGTCGTAGTCGGTGGAGACCGTCTCCGGGTTGCAGTTGACCATGACGGTCTCGTATCCATCCTCGCGCAACGCAAAGGCGGCGTGGCAGCAGCAGTAGTCGAACTCGATTCCCTGCCCCACACGGTTGGGCCCGCTGCCCAGAATGATGACCTTTTTCTGCCCGGTTGACTCGGCTTCGTCCTCGGATTCGTAAGTGGAGTAGAGATACGGCGTGTAGCTCTCGAACTCGGCAGCGCAGGTGTCCACCCGCTTGTACACCGGCAAGATGCCGTGGGTCTTGCGAAAGTGTCGGACCTTCTCGGTTGCGCCTTTGCCGTTCGGGATGCGCCAGAGACCGGCCAGGCGCGCGTCCGAATACCCCATGCGCTTGGCCTCGCGCACCAGATCCGGCGGCACCGATTCGAAAGGATGCTTCTCGATCTCCGCCTGCAGATCGGTGGCTTCCTTCAACTGGTGCAGGAACCAGGGATCGATGGAGGTCATGCGCGCCAGCTCCTTCACCGTGTGCCCCTGGCGCAGCGCGAAGCGCAGGTAGGTGAGCCGTTCGGGATGCGGCGTCACCAGGCGCTGGGTAAGGATGCGCGGCTCGATGGTCTCAGAACCCACACGTTTGCCGGTCTCCAGCGACCTTATCCCCTTGAGGAGCGCTTCCTTGAAGGTGCGGCCGATGGCCATTACTTCGCCCAGCGACTTCATTTGCGGGCCCAGCGTTTCGTCCGCTCCGGGAAATTTCTCGAACTGCCACTTGGGGATCTTCACGACAACGTAGTCGAGTGTGGGCTCAAAACAGGACGGCGTCTTGCGCGTAATGTCGTTGGGGATCTCGTCGAGCGTGTAGCCGACAGCCAGCCGAGCGGCAATTTTCGCGATCGGGAAGCCTGTGGCCTTGGAAGCCAGCGCCGAAGAGCGCGAGACGCGCGGGTTCATCTCGATGACCACCATGCGCCCCGTGGTGGGATGAATCGCGAACTGGATGTTACTTCCGCCGGTCTCGACACCGATCTCGCGGATGATCAAGATGGCGGCGTCGCGCATGGCCTGGTACTCTCGATCTGTGAGCGTCTGGGACGGCGCCACGGTGATGGAATCACCGGTGTGCACGCCCATGGGATCGAAATTCTCGATCGAGCAGATGATGATGACGTTGTCGGCGAGATCGCGCATCACCTCGAGCTCGAATTCCTTCCACCCCAGCACCGACTCTTCGATCAGCACTTCGTGAACGGGCGAGAGGTCGAGGCCGCGGGCCAGGATCTCCAGCAACTCTTCGCGGTTGTAGGCCAGACCGCCGCCGGTGCCGCCCAGGGTGAACGACGGACGAATGATCACCGGGAAACCGATCTTTCCGGTGAACTCGAGACCGTCTTTGAGATTATTGACCAGCGCCGATTTCGGCGCATCAAGTCCGATGCGCGCGATGGCGTCCTTGAAGAGAAGTCGGTCTTCCGCCTTCTTGATGGCTTCGAGCTTCGCCCCGATCAGCTCGACGCTGTACTTGTCGAGCACGCC
>DATKLD010000232.1:0-2266 GCA_035542595.1 Terriglobales bacterium | reverse complement strand
GGTGGTAACCGATCCCAGCGATCCCAAGCTGGCGCACCTCGATGGGCTTAACCTGAGCCGTGCCTGGATGCTGGAGGGCATCGCCTCGGGCCTGCCGGCAGGCGATCCGCGCCTCGCGGCGTTGCGCGCTTCCGCCTCAGCACATCGGGAAGCCGGACTCGCCTCTGTCACCGGCAAGCACTATGAAGGCGGACACTGGCTGGGCAGCTTCGCCGTTTATCTCACCACGCGCCGCGGCATCAACCACTGAGCTACACGCGCTCGAGCTGCTCCAGCGTGCGCTGGTTGCGAACGTTGCCGGTGTTGAGCGTGCTGCGCGGCTCGAACAGCACCACGTGGACTTCTTCTTCAGCCACGGGCATGTGCTCCACGCCACGCGGCACGATGCAGAACTCGCCCGGGCCCATCCACAGGTCGCCGTCGCGGAAGCGGATGCAGAGGCGGCCTTTCACCACCAGGAACATCTCGTCCTCGGCCTCGTGGTGGTGCCACACGAACTCGCCCTTGAACTTCACCAGCTTGACGTAGCTGTCATTCACTTCCCCGACGATCTTCGGGCTCCAGTGCTCGGAGAAGCGAGAGAACTTCTCAGTCAGATTGATCGTTTCAGGTTTCATTTCTTTATCGACTTCCAAAATTGACGTTGAAAAAACGATGTTGTCATCCCGAGCGAGATGCGAAGCGAGCTTGCGAGCCGAGCACGAGTCGAGGGACCTTGGGTTTCCCAATGACTCAATGATTCAATGACCCAATGGCCCAATCTGCTTCAATCCGCCGCCGGCTTCTTTTCTTCTCGCGGGACAAGACCCAACGCCTCGCCCGAGACTTGGTCCGCCGTTCGCGTGTGAAACCAGTTGGGATACAACAGTACAGGCTCGGTCACCTTATCGAGCTCGGCGACTTCGGCCGCAGTCAATTCGACGTCCGGCGCGCCCAGGTTGTCCTCGAGCTGCGACATCTTGCTCGCGCCCAGCAGGATGGTCGAGACAAACGGCTTCGCCAGCAGCCACGCCAGCGCCACCTGCGCCACGCTTGCGCGACGACGATCGCCGATCGCATGCATACGCTCGATCACGTCCCAGGCACGCTCGCGGTCGATGGGCAGGAAGTCGCCGTAGGCGAGGCGTCCGCTGCCGCCAGTAGGGTCCTGGCGCGTGTAACGTCCGGTGAGGAAGCCTCCGGCCAGCGGACTCCACACCACGATGCCGATGCCAGCGTCGGCGCAGAACGGAGCGATCTCATACTCGATGTCGCGCCCGACCAGCGAGTAGTACATCTGCGCCGCGACGAAGCGCGAGTAGTTGTGGCGCTCCTGTATGCCCAAGCACTTGGCCGACTGCCACGCCGAAAAATTCGAGTAGCCCACGTAGCGCACGAGACCTCGCTGCACCAGATTGTCGAGCGCACGCGCTGTCTCTTCCAGAGGCGTGTAGGGATCCAGGCGGTGGATCGAGAGCAGGTCGATGTAGTCGGTGCCGAGCCGCTTGAGCGACGCTTCGGTGGCCGAGATCACGTATCCGTAGGACGCGCCCGCGCGCGTGACTGCGGGGCCCGAGCGGAAGCCGACTTTGGTCGAGATGATGACGTCCGCGCGCCGCGGCTTCAGCGCCCGGCCCAGGATCTGCTCCGACTGGCCGTTGGCGTACGCGTCGGCGGTATCGAAGAAATTGATGCCCGCATCGAGCGAGCGCCCGACCAGCGCGTCCGCTGTCTTCTCCGGCGTATTGAAGACGTGCGCCATCGGATGGTCGGGCTGCGACCCGAAGGTCATCGCCCCAAACGCCAGCCGCGAAATGATGAGTCCGGTATTCCCCAGGCGGGTGTATTGCATGACGGGCCTCCTCGTTCATGGACGGCCTCCAACGCCGTGAGGATTCAGTGTTTTGCCAAAAGACACTGGCAGGTTTTGCTAAGCTGTGAGTGCCTGGAGGAACGTACGGTTACGCACGACGATGTCGAAAAGTTCCGGTTGAGATGGGGGATTCGGCCCGTCAAGGCGGAGGAGTTTCAGAAATTTAAGCACCGGATAGCGGATGGATTGAGGGACAGCATTGGCGGCATCGTCAACTACTACAACCCTTCATTCTGGCAAAGATTGGCCCAGGTTTTGGGGTACCGGTGCGAGTCGACCTCGTATAGATATTTTGAAAGTTCCCCCGCTTATCAGATCGTCTTAGCCGCTCAGAATCTTTCGCAGGTTGCCGAGGCCCTGCAGGCGATTTTCTGGAGCTTGCGGGAGGCGGCAAAGTCGTTCCTCGCCCCTGCT
>DATKLD010000231.1:0-5518 GCA_035542595.1 Terriglobales bacterium | reverse complement strand
GCCGGAGAGCTTGTCCGCACGCTCTTCGCTGACCAGGAAATCCCGGCGCAGCGTGCGCGCCACCTCCTCGCGCGGCTTCCCTTCACCCCACGTAAGATAGGACGACTGATTCTTGGCGTCATCCTGGAGCAGCGCCAGCAGGACGCCGATCTGCAGGTCGTCGTCGGGCAACTGATCGACTTCGGTGACGCCGTGCGCTATCAGGATCGCATTGTTCGCGATGCCTTCGAACAGGGTCGCGGCGCGCGTGTTCATGGTAAGCACCGTCGCCTCGAAGCCTGCCAGGCCACGGACGTACAGATTCTGCAAGTACGCGAATGTCGTCACATGGCCGGGTACGACTTCATGGCTGATCAACTGTTGAAATTCGGGTACCGAGATGCTTAAGGATGCGTTGATCTCGTAGGTTGCCTCGTACTTCGGGCTGCGGTCGACGTTGCGTGCACGCCCGATATAGTTCATGGAGCCGGAAAACCATGCGTCTTTGATGGGCAGGAACTCGATATTGGCTTTCGGGACTGGCCTCAGCTCCTTAGGCAGATGGGGAAGCAGGTGCGCCTCGCTGAGCCGGTCGAAGTAGGCGATCACCGCGGTGCTGAGCGCGCGCACGGAAGCCATCGGGACGGAGCGCTCGCGCCGCCAGGCATCCACGGCGTTGAGCAGTCCATCGCCGGTGGATGCGTAACCCCCGCGCGCTAGAAGCTCGGCCACGCGCTCGCGTTTGCGCTGCGCTTTCGACGGCTCGGGCAGACGCCCGGTGGCTGCTTCGACGCATTTCTCGTAAGGCACCGGCGCGCCCTTTCCCAGCGTCTCCATGGCCAGCTCCAGCATGATCTCGATGCACCCGCTCAGGCCCGTCAGATAGCTGCCGCGCAGTCCTCCCAGTCTCTGCGCTTCCTGGCGGATGCCCGCGAGTGCCGCCGCAATATCGACCGCGCGCAGATACTCTTCCACCGCCGCTCGATCCAGGTTCTTGCCAGTTACACCGCCGCTTTCGCGCAAGCGCGCGGCTGCGGGCGCCGTGTAAGCGGGCGGCAGCGACGCATCCGAGAACCACGAATCGGCGATGAACCGGCCGGTGCCGGAGGGGCACATCACATCGCCCCCCCAAAGCGTGTCGACGCCCAGGATGGCATCAGCCACGAAGCGAGCTACCGGGTCTTGTGTCTCTGATCTGTGAGCCGCAACTGTTTCTCGCGGAGTCATTTCGCTTTCCCTCCTGCCTTGAGCGCAGCAAACCACATGTACAGGCACAACGCAATGAAGAGTGTTATGGAGACGAACTGCGACGGCGCGTCGAGCGCGTAGAACGGCGTGCGTACCAGGTCTTCGCGGTACCAGGGGAACAAGCGCAATGCCGCGCCCAACACCCCACCAAGAGCGCCGCCCGCCATCAGCCCCGAAGCGATCACTACTCCGCGCTCGCGGATCCTCCTTCCCGGCTCGCCGGCAGTGCGCTCCGCGCGCTTATTCAGCAGGTGCGAGAGAAATCCGCCAACCAGCGCAGGCGTGTTCAATTCGAGCGGCAGATACATGCCGAGCGCGAAGATCAGCGATGGCTGCCCCAGCATTTCGAGTAACACCGCGACCATGGCGCCGGAGCCGAACAGCAGGTACGCAACCGGCTGGCGGCTCATGAATCCTTCCACCAGCGCTTTCATGATCGAAGCCTGGGGTGAGGCCAGCACCGGGCGCAGGTCTCCGGGCAGGGATTCTCCGAATTGAAAGGTACGCGCCAGCATGACGATGGTCAGCCCAGCGGCGGCCGCCGCTGCCACCACGGCCACGAACTTGATCTTCTCCTGTGCCGCAGGAGTTGACCCCAGCCAGTAGCCGGTCTTTAGATCGGTAATGGCTTGTCCCGAGACCGACAGCGCGGTGCAGACGATGCCCGCGATTGTCATCACGAAAAACATCCCTGTCGTTCCCGACACGCCGAAGCGCAGCAGCACCACCGCAGAGATGATGATGGTGAGCATGGTCATTCCGGAAACCGGGTTGCGCGCGATGGTGGCGATCGCATTGGCGGCGACCGAGGCGAAAAAGAATGAGAACGCCATGGTCAGCAGCAAGCCCAGCACAACTGCCGTCCAGGACACCGGCAGGCGCCCCAGGAACGCAGCCACTCCGATTGCGCCGAGGACAATACCGAGGAGGATGACGCCCATTGAAATGTCGCGGTCGGTGCGCTCCGGTGCAGCCGCTTCGCCATGGCGGAAGACGCGCATGGCGATACCGAAGGAGCCAGCGACAATTCGCAGCGACTTGACGATGCCGAAGATCCCCGCCGTCGCGATCGCGCCCACCCCGATGAAGCGAACGTAGCTGCGGTAGATCTGCAGCGCCGTCATTTTGGAGATCGGGACGGCTGCCGGATAAACGGCCGCATCCACGTGGCTGCCAACGAACCAGATCAACGGCACCAGCACAAAATTCGAAAGTACGCCGCCGGCACAAAGGATCATCGAACTGCGCAGTCCCATGACATAACCAAGGCCGAGGATGAAACTGATGGCGTCGAAGCTGAACACCATGCGCGCGCGCTCGTTCAACATGCGCACCACGGGCACGAACTGCAGGTCCACGTACTCCTTCCAGACCTGGAACGTGGTGACGAAGAAGTCGTACACCCCGGCGATGGCGGTCGCCTGCAACAACAGCCTGGCCTGTTCTCCACCCTTTTCGCCGGTCACGAGCACTTCGGTGATGGCGGTTGCCTCTGGATAGGGCAGCAGACCGTGCATATCGCGCACGAAATAGCGGCGCAGCGGGATGAGAAAGAGCACGCCCAGGCATCCGCCCGCCACGCAGATGAAGATGGTCTGCAACGGATGCGGGTCGAGCTTGAGGATATACAGCGCCGGGAGGGTGAAAATGGCGCCTGCGACCACCGAGCCCGCCACCCCGCCCAGACCGGTGACAATCACGTTCTCGAGCACGCTCGAGCGCCGCCGATACATGCGCGCCAGGCCGATGGTGAGGATCGAGATGGGAATGGCGGATTCCATCACCTGCCCGACCTTCAGCCCCGAATAAGCCGACGCGACCGTGAAGATCACGCACAGCAGCACGCCCCAGACGATCGAGCGCCTCGTCAGCTCAGGAAGTTGCGCCGCCGCAGGAACTAGCGGCCGGTAGGCTTCTCCCGGCTGAAGCCGCTCATATGCATTCGCTGGAAGTGAGGTGGTTTCGGGTTCGACAGTGGGTTGCGTCTCGGGATGTTTGACCCCGGAAGATCGAGGGGCGATGGTGGACACTCAGCCTCCGTCCCGCGCGACGACAAACCGCGCGGAGCAGCCTTGAAGCATAGGCAGTCGCGTACTAAGTAACAGTGATGGCGGTCGCAAGGCAAGACGGATGTTCACTCCGCATACGCCAATTCACGCGCGCGCTGCGCGGCCTTAACCACCGCTTTAATCAGCGTCACGCGCAACTTGCCTTCTTCCAGCTCCAGAATGCCGTCGATGGTGCAGCCGGCGGGAGTGGTGACGGCGTCCTTGAGCAGCGCAGGATGGTTCCCAGTATCAAGCACGACCTTAGCCGCGCCCAAGGCGGTCTGTGCCGCCAGCAGCGTGGCCGTCTCACGCGGCAGCCCGACCTTCACCCCGGCCTCGGCCAGGGATTCCAGGATGATGTAGATAAACGCCGGCCCGCTGGCGGAGAGGCCGGTAACAGCGTCCATGTGCTTCTCGTCCACCACCACGGTTTTGCCCACACTGGCAAACAGTGCGCTGGCAATCTCGATGTGCCTGGGGCCGGCGTAGCGGCCCTTGGCCAGCGCGGTCATACCTTCGCCCACGATGCTGGGCGTATTGGGCATGGCGCGCACCACAGGGACATCGGCGTCGAAGGTCTTCTCGATGCTGCTGGTCGGTACCGAGGCAGCCACCGAAATGACCAGTTTGTGAGCGTCGACCACGGGCCGTATCTGCGCCGCGACCTCGGCCACTACCGGCGGTTTCACCCCGATGAGAATGATGTCGGCCTGCTGCGCGGCGGCCAGATTGTCAGTCGTCACCGCGAGCTTCCACTCGCGGCTGAGCGTGCGGGCGCGCTCGGCGTGCTGCACCGTCGCTGCCACCCGCTCGCGCGCGACCAGGTGATGCTTCAAAAAGCCCTGCAGCAGGATTCCGCCGATCTTCCCGGCTCCCAGCACCGCTAGCTGCAATTTGGAGAAAGTCTGCGTCATCAAGCCCCCATCTCAAACTTATACACGCTGGTAATGAGTGCGATTACTTATTGGCCACGA
Organism: Terriglobales bacterium; assembly: GCA_035542595.1. Lineage (GTDB taxonomy): Bacteria > Acidobacteriota > Terriglobia > Terriglobales > Acidobacteriaceae > JAHFUA01. The sequence continues at coordinate 1,269 of DATKLD010000231.1, read as the reverse complement.
TAGAGAATGCCGCCGGCTTTTTCCAGCCCAAATCGACACAGACGTCGGCAAGTTCCAGAAAGAAACAAGCCTTTTGCTCCAGCTGTGAAAGCGGTTGCACAGGGAACGTCCAGCTCTGCAATTTAAGTTGCTTAGAATAAACGACTTACAAGTGAGACAAATTGGCCCAGTAGCTGCTCAATTGAAGAGCGTAGTCAGCGAGTCCTCAAGCACCTCTCCCGGGTGGGGCCTATGGCACAGAGCGTAACGCGGTGGATGGCTTCGGACACAATCGATGACGGCCGGACAGAGTACGGGCCGTTCGCCAGTTCCCTGGAAGCAGAGATCGTGGCCCGCCGGGCCGGCTTCCCTTTCCTGCTCAAGTACGATGTGCAGCTTGGGGAAAATGACGAGGTGCAGGACGCGCGACTGGTCATCATCGAATTGCCAGGTGTGCCGCGGCGCACTGATCTACTGTACACTCGCTGCGCCACCTGCGGCGAATCAGCCAGCCACTCCAAGACTCGCCAAGCCGAGCTGTGGTCCGACATCCACGAGTTCGAGCACCTGCGGCATCGCGTCCGCTTCTTCGTGCGCACCGAGCGCGAGGGACTTGTGGAGATCGCTACCTGGCGCAGCGCTCTGCCCTCGCCCACGGAGTAGGACCGTGCGGACGCGACTTCTACTGCTGCTGCTGATCAGCGCCACCGCGTGCGCGAAGAGCACCCTCCCGCGGCAGCCTGCCAGGGAACGGCCGCGGGTGGTCAACCCGGAACCGGTGAAGCGTGGACGCTGGCACATGGCAGAGGATGGCCACGCCGTCTTCTGTTACGGGCCGGTCGTGACCATTAACGCGCTGTTCGGCGACCCCAAACGCGTGGCCACAGAATGCCGGGGCCGCTCGCCCAACGTGCCGCTGCACGACTGATCCCTCTCCGGAATCAACACGTTGCCTGTCCTCCGACCCGGGACAAAAAAGTTACATTCCGCCCGGGCCACTCCGCCCTACAATACCTGTTCATAGCTGTTGACAACTTGGGCCATCGGGCGGAGACTTGCGAAATTTCCGCTGGCTTCTCCACCCCAGCCAGTTCCGGACTTCGCTCGCAGGAGGCAGGGCCATGAGTTTCCCTCACCCGATTCGCGTGTTCGCCGTCCTGGTCCTGACCGTCGGCGTGGCACCGGCCGCTGTGGGACAATCCGGCGGAAGGGGTACAGCCAACACCAGAAGCGCGCCGCCAATGGGGCCGCCGGCCGGGCTGAGCTGGGTCATTAATGTGTCCGGAAATG
>DATKLD010000230.1:0-10308 GCA_035542595.1 Terriglobales bacterium | reverse complement strand
GCCAGCAGGCCATTGACGAATACCAGTCCTTCCTGTCGCATTTCGAAGGTTCGCGCACCAAGATGCCGCAGGTCACGGAAGCCCGCGCGGCCCTCAAGCGCCTGATGCACTGAGACACACTCTATAAATCACAAATTACGCCGTCCCTCTCTCTTCCGGCGGCCTCAGGTTGCGGAACGAACGATATAACAGCCCGTCGTAAATGACCTTCAGCCCTCCACCCACCACCAGCGGCGCGCCGAAGGCGACATGCTGCATGAAGAAGCCGGCCAGGGACGAGGCCACCGCCCAGAAGCTGTTGCGCGTGAGATTCGTCACGCCACTGGCGAAAGTTCGTTCCTCCGGACGTACCACCGCCGTGATATACGACTGCCGTGTGGGAACATCCATCTCCACCAGCGATTCGCGCAACAGAAACAGGACGACCGCGATCGGCAACGAGGGCGCGAAGGGCACGGCCATCAGGAACACGCTCGACGGCAAATGAGTGAATACCATGGTGTTCACCAGCCCGAAGCGGCGCGCGAGCCAGGCTGCCCCCAAATGTGACCCGGCATTCAGCAGGTGGACGACGAAGAACAGCACTCCCAGGCTTTCTTCGTTGGTACCGAAGCGGCGGAAGAACCAATAGGCGACCAGCGCGTCGGTGAGAAAACCACCGCCAAAGGCGTCCAGCGAAAACAGGGCCGCGAGCTTGGTAACAATGCGCTTCGTTTCGTGCGAGACTTCGGCCAGCGTCGGTGGGCGCTCGATCTCAATTGCCGGCGAGAGAAAGAGAAAGGCAACCGCCCCGAACAGGTTGAGCGCTGCGTAGCCCAGAAAAACAAAGTGATAGGAGCGCGCGGGATCGACTCCTCGCCAGCGCTCGAGCGCCACCGGCAGGCCAGCGGCGAGAGCGCCCAGGGCGTGTCCGGCGTCGAGCACAACGTGATAGCAAGAGAACGCCCACGTCCTCCGCTCGTCGTGCACCAGGCCTGGAATCACCGCCTGCTCCAGCGCGAACGACGCCGTGCGGTCGGTGCCCATGGCATTCAGCATGCCGATGAAAGCCAGCGGCAGCAGCGCCGCGAGTCCCGGCGCAAACGCCAGGCCGAGGCCGCCGACCACGCCCAGGAGCGCCAACGTGATCAGCATGCGCCGGCGGCCAAGGCGGTCTCCGCGCAGGCTGACCACCACGGTAGCGACCGCCGCCCCGGCCAGACCGGCGGCAATCACCAGGCCGATCGCCGTAGAAGAGAATCCCCGGCGGTAAAGATAAACGCCGAGCAGCACACCCACCAGGCCTATGCCGAGCGAACGGAGGAAAGCCGCGCAATAGATCAGATAGATGTCGTGCCGGGCCTTTGCTTCCAAAAGCGGCCCCCCCTCGACTCGCGCCCCTGGCGTCCGCTCTTCTCCACAGAGACTGCGCGCTAGTGTATCGCTTCCCTGCCGGTTGCTTCCGCGTCTATTCCCTTGAGACAATGCCTGCCCGGCCACACCGCATCAGGAGGAACTCATGCCGTCAAAGCGTTCAGCCAAGCCGCGCGAAGTGCATGTTTACGTAGGGACGCGCAAAGGCGGATTCCGTTTCCGCAGCGACCTGAGGCGCAAGCGCGGGCAGATCGACGGCCCGTTTTTCTCCAGTTGGGAGCTAACGCAGCTCTCGCGCGACCCCAGAGGGGCCATCTGTGGGCGGCTCTGAACAGCGCCTGGTGGGGACGCGACCTGCAGGTGAGCCGCAACGGCGGCGACTCCTGGGAACTTCTGCAGTCGAACCTGCCGGCGATCAGTTGTGTGTACACGGAGGTGGTGTGACGGATTGAGACATCGGGTGATCGCCGGTCGTGCTGATTCCTGCACATCCCAGCATCTCGTCCTACACTAGCGCTGCGCTTAAACCTGAGCGAGAACGAAGCGGAAGCACTGCGCCATTCCGCGCAACCTGATGGACTGCTCCTCTGGCGGGCTGCTGCCCCATGTCGCCATCCCCTTCGGGCCCGGATACCAGGATACTTTTGCGGAGCGTATAAAGAAGGAAGCGGATATCCTGACCGGTGCGGTAGGGATGATCACGGCCGCCGAACAGGCGGAACACGTCGTGCGCACGAGCCACGCCGACATGGTGGAGATGGCGCGCGAACTGCTGCGGCATCCATACTGGCCGCTGGAGGCGGCGCGCAAGCTGGGAGTCGACTCCCCATGGCCGAAGCAGTATTTGAGGGCGAACTAGCAGAAAAAGCAGGTCCATCGGGGCTGAAGCCTTTCGATATGGCAATGACGAAGGAATGGACGTGGAATGGCTCCGCTATGCCTTCCCGAATTCATGTCTGTATCTAAAATGACGGATGATTCCCGAGCCAATTCGGCCACACCCCCAATGCCCATCCCATCCAAGGTCCCGCACGGGCTGCGGGCGCTGCGCCACCGCAACTTCCAGCTCTTCTTCGGCGGACAACTGATCTCCCTCATCGGTACCTGGATGCAGAACGTGGCGCAGTCCTGGCTCGTCTACCGGCTGACGGGATCATCATTCCTCCTGGGGGCGGTAGGCTTCGCCGGACAGATCCCCGTCTTCCTGATGGCGCCCGTGGGCGGCATCGTCGCCGACCGCAAGAACCGCCACCGCGTGGTGATCGCGACTCAGACGGCCTCGATGCTGCTTGCCTTCATCCTCGCCGGGCTGACCTTGACCAATGTTGTCCACGTGTGGCACGTCATCGTGCTGGCCGCGCTGCTGGGTGTGGTGAACGCCTTCGACATCCCCGCGCGGCAGGCCTTCATCGTGGACATGGTCGGCAAGGAAGACCTCATCAACGCCATCGCACTGAATTCCTCCATGTTCAACGGCGCACGCGTAATCGGTCCGGCGATCGCCGGACTTCTGGTGGCTTCGATCGGCGAGGGCTGGTGCTTCTTCGGCAACGCCGTCAGCTACATCGCGGTAATCTTCGGCCTGCTGCTGATGCGCGTGACGTGGCAGTTTGGAAAGCCCCCGGGCTCGCCGCTCGATGACATCGCTGAAGGCTTTCAGTATGTGCGCCGCACCCAGCCCATCCGCGTGCTGTTGCTGCTGCTGGGCCTGGTCAGCCTCGTGGGGATGCCCTACGCAGTGCTGATGCCCATTTTCGCTGACCGCATCCTGCATCGCGGCGCAAACGGACTCGGCATCCTGATGGGCGCGACTGGCGTGGGCGCGCTCACCGGCGCGCTCAGCCTGGCCTTCAAGCGTGGACTGAAGGGGCTGAGCAAGTGGGTGCTGCTCTCCTCGGCCGGGTTCGGCGCTTCGCTTATCCTGTTCGGGATTTCAAGGTACTTTTGGCTGTCGGTGGCGCTGCTGGTGCCGGTGGGCTACTGCATGATGGTGCAGATGGCTTCGTCTAACACTCTGATCCAGTCCATCGTGCCGGACCGGCTGCGCGGACGCGTGATGTCGGTGTACTCCATGATGTTCATGGGCATGGCGCCTTTCGGGGCCCTCGGCGCGGGGGTGGTAGCCCATCATTTAGGTGCGGCGCTGACCGTTTCCCTCGGTGGCATGGCCAGCATGCTCGGCTCGGCCGTCTTTGGCATGCGCTTGCCCGTGATGCGAGCAGAGGCCCGCCGCCTCATCCTGGCGCAAGGACTGGCCGGCGGCGACCCGGCACAGGAGATCGTTTCCCAGGAAGTTTCGGGAAAGGCCTGACCGCGGGTATGTTTGTTGCTAGCTGCAGCGAGCTCAGTGCTTTAAGCCGCGTTCTCTGCCTCGGCGACCGAGGGGTAGACAGAAAGAAATTCAAAAACCCTGGTGATTTCCAGGGTCTGTTGCACCCGCTGGTTGACGCCTACTAGTGCCAGCCTGCGCCCGTCTCTCTGACGCGAAACGTGCGCTCCCATGAGCGCCCCGATGCCGGCCGAGTCGATGAAGGGCACCTGGGTCAGGTCGATAATCACTACCGGCGCTTTTTCCGCACGCACCAGGCCTTGAAACTCGAAGAGGTTCGACAAGGTCAGCGGTCCCGTCAAACGCAGGATGCGGTGCCCGACTCTCGAACCATCGAGATTTTCCACGCGCAAAGACTGATCTGACATGTGCGGGATTGTACGTGGCGCCCCGGCTGGATTTGTTAACGCTGTGTTAATTTCGGCGTCGGCGGAACCCAGGCTGATTCCGCGACGATCCTCCACCGCCACATGGGATTCGGGGGCAGCCCGGAAGGCGCACGGTCATCCGGGCTGCCTTGCTTTCCGGCGGGAAAGCATCTTCAGTGAACACGAGCTTACCCGCGAGGTATTGCAGGGATATTTCAAACACATGAATATGCCGTGAATTACTGGCACTGGAGGGGTCTCGCCAGAGGGTGTTACAATTCAGCGGGAAAATCGAATCACCCGTTCCGCGTCCGTCGGATAGCCTTACAATCTATCACCAAAGCCCGACACGAGGCGCGTCCTCTTCATGGCAGGCCTTTCCGTAGACAAGCCGGCTTACTTCTTGAACCGCGAGACCTCTTGGCTTGCTTTCAACCGGCGCGTGCTGGAAGAGGCCCAGGACGAGTGCAATCCTGTCCTGGAACGTGTCAAGTTCCTGGCCATCACCGCCAGTAACCTGGACGAGTTCTTTGAGGTCCGAGTAGCCGCTCTGCTGCAACGGATAGAAGACGGCCATGCCGAGCCCGGTGCTGACGGCATGACCCCACAAGACGAGTGCAGCGAGCTGGCGCGCATAACCCACGAGTTCGTGGCCGCACAATATCACTGCTGGAACCAGCAGCTCCGTCCTGCGCTCGCGCAAAACGGTATCCGGGTCCTGAAACTCAACGAACTCGATGCGGCGGGGAGCGATTTCGTCCGCGACTACTGCGAACGGGAACTGGACCCGCTGCTCACGCCCGTGACCGTCGATCCGGCACATCCCTTTCCGCGGGTGATCAACAAGGCGCTGTGCCAGGCGGTTCTGCTCAAACGCCAGCGGCGCTCCGCCGTTACCTACATGGGCGTGATCACTGTTCCGCGGGCGCTGCCCCGGCTGGTACGCCTGCCCTCTCAACACGGGACGACGGATTACATCACGCTGGCAGACCTGGTGGCCGCTCACGCTGCTCGGATGTATCGCGGCTACGAGATCCTCTCGGAATCGGCCTTTCGCATCACCCGCAACAGCAATCTTTACCTGCACGAGGAAGAGTCGCGCAACCTGCTGGAGTCGGTGCGTACGGAACTGCACAACCGCCGCAAGGGCGACGCGGTGCGCCTGGAGATCGAAGCCGATGCCAGCCCGGAGATCAGCGAGCGCTTGCGCGCTAATTTCAACCTCCAGGAGTGGCAGGTGTTTCGGACCGAGGGCCCCATCAACCTCTCACGCCTGATGCACCTGTACGATGAGAGCGAGCGCCCGGATCTAAAGTTCAAGCCGTTCACCCCGCGAGAACTGCACCTTTCGCGGGCGTCCAGCGACCTGTTTGACGAAATCCGCCGCAGTGACATTCTGCTGCATCACCCCTACGATTCTTACGCCTCGGTGGTCTCGTTCCTCGAGGCGGCCGCCGAGGACCCTGATGTCCTCTCTATCAAGCAGACTGTGTACCGCACCAGCGAGCACTCTTCCCTGATGGAGGCGCTGATGACGGCCGCCGGGAAGAAGGAGGTAACGGTCGTCGTCGAGCTGAAGGCCCGGTTCGACGAAGCTCCAAACATCCGCTGGGCAAGGAGCCTGGAAGATGCCGGCGTGCAGGTCTTCTACGGGCTGGTGGGCCTGAAGACGCATTGCAAGCTCGCCCTGCTGGTGCGTAAAGACCCTGATGGCGTGGTCCGGCGTTACGCCCACCTCGGTACCGGCAACTACAACCCCGCCACGGCCGCCTTTTACACCGACCTGAGCCTGCTGACGACCGACCCCGAGATGACCGGCGCGGTACACGACGTTTTCAATTTTCTTACCGCATACACCGACAATGCGGATTATGGGCCGCTGCTCGTCTCGCCTCTGGGATTCGCCGAAAAGAGCCTGGGCTTGATCGCGCGGGAGGCGGAACACGCCCGCCGTGGCCGTCCGGCTCGTATCATCGCCAAGATGAACTCCCTTCTCGACAAGAACATCATCCAGGAGCTGTATCGCGCGTCTCAGGCAGGCGTGGAGATCGATTTGATCGTGCGTGGCATCTGCGCCCTGCGACCCGGGGTACGTGGCGTCAGCAACCGGATACGAGTCCGCAGTATCGTCGGCCGCTTCCTGGAGCACAGCCGCATCTTCTATTTCGCCAACGGCGGCGAAGAAGAGGTTTACCTGGGCAGCGCCGACTGGATGCCGCGCAACCTCTATGAGCGTGTGGAGGTGACCTTCCCCGTGAAAAGCGCGATGCTCCGGCAGCGGATCCGTGCGGAGATTCTGGAAGCCTATCTGCATGACACGGCGAAAGCGCGTTGCCTGCACTCCGAAGGCAGCTACGTGCGGCCAAGACTGCCGGCCGGTGCCGCCGGCTTCAATGCGCAGGAGTTCCTTATTGCGGTGGCCGAAGGCCGCCAGAACGCCAGCGATATCACCACCGCTCCGAGCCGCGGTGTTCGCAGCCGCAGAAAGATTGGTAATTGGGCATGATTGTGTACTTCTTGCGCCACGCAAGCGCTGGGCATCATCTCGCCAATCCCGCCCAGGACGAGAAACGACCGCTGGACGATCAGGGCATCGAGCAGTGCACGCACATGGGGCGCGCCCTGGCGGCCCTGGATGTCCACGTGGACGCGGTCATTTCCAGCCCACTCAAGCGCGCCACCCAGACTGCTTCTCTGGTCGCCAATGAGATCGCATTCGACGGCAAATTGCAGCGCACGCCCGCCCTGCGCCCCAGCGCACGGATGGAAGCCTTTCGCGAGTTGCTCGACGGGAATGCAAAGCTCGAGGCGGTGCTGGTTGTCGGGCACAATCCCAGCCTCAGCCAGTTCTTGAGCCTGCTGATCAGCGAGGGCGCCAGCGAGAGTTCGGTAGATCTGAAGAAGTGCGCGGTGGCGCGCGCGGACCTTTCGGGCAGGATGGGCATCCTGAAGTGGGTGCTGACGCCGAGAATGGTTCAGACCTTGTCCGCCACCGCGGCAAAGAGCTCCCGGCCGAAAACATTGCGGAAATAGCTGCGTTCCTTTTCCAGCGCCCACAGCTCCAGGTCGGCGCCGCTGCGCTTGGTCCTCAGTTGAAGGACGATTCGTTCGCCTTCGTTCTGCACTTGCAGGCCGGTCACTGCGCCGCGGCGTCCGTGGTCCAGAGCGCGTGCCAGCCGCAGCAGCACCACGGCTTTGGGCACCAACTGGCGGTCCTCGATGGGTAGTGGCTTCAGGGCTCGGTCGGCTGGAGCGGGACGCGACTTCCCCATGTAGCGCGCGATCGCCGCGATCAGTCGCCGCTGCGGGACCGTGTATCCGAAGATGTCGGAGTTGGAGATGATGTAATAAGTGTGGCGATGGCGGCCGGTGCGGTTCAGGTAGGAACCGACCTCGTGCAGCATCGCTGCCGCCGCCAGCCAGTCCTCGTATTCCGGTGGCAGGCGGTGCACCTTCTTCAGCCCGGCAAAGAGCTGGCTGGCGAGGTCGCGCACGTGGGTGGCGAATCTCAGGTCAGTTCCGTAGTGCCTGCCAGCGGCCAGCAGCGCGTTCCAGCGCTCCGATTCGATCTGCCGGCGCGCCTGCGCACCGTGCCCGTAATCGGCGGCCATCTGCGCCAGCAGCCCATCGCGCAATCCCAGTGGGGAGTAGCGGAAGCCGGACACACCGTGGTTCATCAGTTCGGCAAAAACCATGGCGCCGGCGACGATAATCTCGGCGCGGCGCGGACCAATCCCCGGAAGCGCAATCCTCCGCTCCAGCGAAGAGTTCTGTAGCTCGGCCGCCAGCGCGTGTACTGCCCGGCGCGACACGATCGCCGGTCTGCGGTTCCCTGCACTTCTGCGTCGCGCCGCCACCACGCTGGCCAGCGCCGCCGCCGTGCCTGAGGTGCCGATGGCGAGCTGGATCCGCGCACCTGCGATGCGGCGCTCGATGCGGACCAGCTCTTCCACGATGAATTCGCGCAACTGCTTCAGTTCACTCTTCCTGGGAGGATCGTGATGCAGGAATTCCTGGGTCAGCCGCACCGCTCCCACGGGCAGGCTGAACATGCTGCGGATCTGTCCATCGACGGAGAGCGTCAGCTCGCAGCTGCCTCCGCCCAGGTCGATGAGCAGAAGCCGGGAAACACCGATCCGCGTCCCAGAGATCACTCCGAAATGGATGAGACGTCCCTCTTCCAGGCCGGAGATCACCTCCACACGCCAGCCGGTCATGGCGTGCACCCAATCAACGAATGCGCGGGAGTTGCGAGAGTCGCGCAGGGCGCTGGTAGCGACCACGCGCACAAAGTCCACACCGTGGCTCTGGCTAGCGCGATGGAAGCGCCGCAGTACCTTGACGGTGTGCTCCATCGCGTGCGGATCCAGCGCTCCCGTGCGGAAGACGGACTCGCCCAGACGCGTGACCTCCCGGTCCTCGTGGATCACCTTCATGCGCTGGCGCACCAGGCGAGCGATCTTAAGGCGAACTGAGTTAGCTCCGATGTCAACAGCGGCGAATGTCGGCATGGGATCGAGTCAGGCGATGTTACCGCAGAAGCGGCTGCCGTGCCTCGGGTTACAGTCTCCGGTCAGGCGGTTGCTGCTCTTGCCGTCAGGCCTTCTGCATCCGGACCTAAGCTCGACCCTGGTCTGCCTACCCTGGACTGGGTGCTGGGTCCTCCGCGCCCCAGGTTTTCGCGAGCTGTGCTGGTGGACTCGCGCATCTCCAGCAGGGCCCGCATGGCGTCGGCAGTGATACGCAACGCCTCCAGGTACCTGGAGCGGGTGCTGGCGCGAAGTGCCGGCAGCAGCGGCACTTGTTCCGAATGCGACAGGACACTTTCAGCGGTAGTGGTCAATGTCAGCCAGTCGTGCCAATTCCCGATGGCATCCTGGATGCGCTTCAACTGCGCGATTGCTGCGACGGCCTTCGGGCCTTCCCCCGCCATCTCGGCCAGGTAGCGCGCCCGCTTGCAATCCATGCGGAAATCGTGGAGATTGCCCTCGGTTAGCGTGGGATGCCGCTTCACCACGGTGGTGAACTTACGCAGCGCAGCCGCGAGAAAGCGGTCCTCGGCAGCCTTCCGCTCCGCAGGTTTCGGGAACTCCTGCTGCAAGCGTCCGAAGGCACGATTCAGCCGCTTGCGCAGCCCCGCGTCGGCCTCGTCTTGAAGGGCCCTCAAAAGCCTTTTCTCCTGCATGGCGCGCGCCTTCTGCAGGAAGCTCATCACGCGCGCCCGATCGCGGGTAATCGATTCCAGCCCCAGGCCGCCCAAGGCTGCGATCTGCACATCCAGGTCGCGGACCTTGCCGGCACGGCGGCGGAGCCGGCAGAGCCGTTTCAGAAACTTTTGCTCTTTTCGCCCCGGGGCGCGCCTGATGGTAGCGAAAAGCGTCTCGACTCGGCGGATGGTGGTGCGCAATTGGTGGACCGTCTCGGGCTTGATGCTGGATGAGGGCCGCGAGAGACGTTGGAGCTTGTCGAAGAGAGCCTGGGTTCGGCTCGAATCAGGGGCCATTGCAGCGCTCGAACGGGGGATGCAGGATAGCTAACCCCCTGGAGAAATGCAACGCTTCTGCCACCCGCCTGGCATGATTCCGGTTGAGAAATGTTAAAAGTTCATGAAATTCAATTAGTTACATGTCCGGGCTTTATGGGAGGTGCGGCTGGTGCATAATGTTGCGCCTCCAAGGCGATGCCGTTTCCCGAGGAGGGGAGGACATGACATCAGCTACTCCCGAGCCGATTTGGTTTAACCCCCCCAAATTCTGGGCGGCAACCAAGGGTATGTCCCCGCAGCAGGTCGATGCATTGATGGACACTGTGTTCTTCCTGGCAGAAATCCGCAACCTGGAAGCTTTGCGCAAGTTCGATTTCATCGGCATCGGCGATTCGTATCTGTGGAACCATCGGGTCAAACCAAAGGGGAACGCGTAAGATCGCTCCCTTCGCCATTCCTTTCAAACCAAGACTCTGCCGCAAAAAAAAGGCCCTCGGGCGAGGGCCGCTGGTTTCGAAAGCATAGTTATTGGGGGTTAGGGCATGGCCTGATAGATGGCTGCCGAGGCCGTCGATTGCATCAACGCCGGCGTATCGCGCATGACAATTGACTTGGCGGTGCTCGGGGGAATGTAGGTCACCAGTTCGACCCGGCTCGAGATGCCAAGTTTTTCGAAGATACGAAACAGGTAGTTCTTCACTGTGTGTTCACTCAGGTTGAGCTGTTCGGCGATCTCGCGATTGCTGAGGCCTTCTACCACCTGCCGGACCACG
>DATKLD010000229.1:0-7695 GCA_035542595.1 Terriglobales bacterium | reverse complement strand
GCCAAGCACCTGCGCGCCGGCGACCCCGAGGCCACGCCCGGAGCAGCCCTGCTGGCGAAAGGCGAGTCCATTGTCATTCCGCCGGTACCGGGCGATTCGCTGGCGCCGTTCGACGTTCCGCAGCGGCGCCTCGAAGACCGTGCCATCAATGTGGACGTCGTCTTTCCCGTGCTGCACGGTACCTTCGGCGAAGACGGGACCATCCAAGGCCTGCTCGAACTGGCTGACCTGCCCTACGTCGGCGCGGGCGTGCTGGGTTCGGCCGCGGGCATGGACAAGGATGTGATGAAGCGCCTCTTCCGCGATGCCGGCCTCGCCATCGTCAGGCACCTCACGTTTCTGCGCGCCGACTGGGAGCAGGACGCGAAACGCGTGCGCAAGGAGATCGAGAAGAAGCTCAACTACCCGGTGTTCGTGAAGCCTGCAAACCTGGGCTCGTCGGTGGGCGTGAGCAAGGCGCGCGACCGCACGCAACTAGAGAAGGCAATGGACGAGGCTGCCGCCTACGACCGCAAAATCATCGTCGAGGAAGGCGTGGGCGGAAAGGACCGCAAGGCGCGTGAGATCGAATGCTCGGTGCTAGGCAACGACCGCCCCGAGGCCTCGATCGCGGGCGAGGTCGTCCCCTGCAAGGACTTTTACGACTACGAGGCCAAATACCTGACTGAAGGCTCGGAGTTGATCATCCCCGCCAAGCTCAGCAAGAAGCAGATGCGGCAGGTGCAGGAGATGGCGGTGCAGGCGTTCCTCGCCGTCGATTGCGCAGGCATGGCGCGCGTGGATTTTCTGATGGATCCCAAGACGGAGAAGATCTACGTGAACGAGGTCAACACCATCCCCGGCTTCACCGCGATCAGCATGTATCCGAAGCTGTGGGCGGCGTCGGGGCTGCCCTATCCCAAGCTGATCGACCGCCTGATCCAGTTGGCGCTCGAGCGCCACGCGGAAAAGAAAAAGACGAAGTTCAGCAGATAAGTAGCGCCGCCGTCCCGGCGGCTGTCTGCGGGCATCCCGCCCGTCAGGGCAAGATGCCCTGACGCACAGTCGGCCAGCGGCCGGCGCTAGCGTTTTCCAGCGTCCAACCCGACGCGCTTACTGTGCTCGCGGATCTCAGCCAGCATATCGAGCGCAACGGCCAGCGCCCGCCGTCCATCCTCGAGCGGTACTTCCGGCTTCGTTCGACGCCGCACGGCATCAAGGAACGAGCGCAGCTCCGCGTACAGCGGTTCTTCTGAAACTATCAGCGGTTTCTGCATGCCGATTCCCGGATTCGGCGAAGCCTTCGCCGCCACGGCCGCCGGATCGACAGTGAACACCATCACGTCTTGCCTTGAATAGTCGACGGAGATGTACTGCCGCGGCTGGAAGAAGCGAAGCTTGCGCACGCGCTCGGTGGAGACGCGGCTGGCGGTGAAGTTGGCCACGCAGCCGGAGTCGAACTCCATGCGCACGTTGGCGATGTCCACCCGCGGCGTGAGGATGGGCAGGCCGACAGCGCGGATTTCCTTCACTGGCGAGTTCACGAACGAAAGCACTATGTCGAGGTCGTGGATCATCAGGTCCAGGATCACGTCAATGTCGAGCGAGCGCGGCGTGAACACGCTCAGCCGGTGGACCTCGAAGAACATCGGCTTGGTCAGCAGTGGGACGGTTGCGCGCACTGCCGGGTTGAAGCGCTCGAGATGCCCGACTTGGGCCACTCGTCCGGTCTGCTCGGCTATTCGGAGGATTTCGTCAGCTTCGGCCAGCGACGGCGCCAGCGGCTTCTCGATAAGCACGTCAATGCCGGCCTGCATCAGCTCACACGCTACCTTCAGGTGCTCGACCGTGGGCACGGCAACCGACGCCGCATCCACGCGTCCGCGCAGATCGCTCAGGGCCAGGCACGGCGGATTGCCAAATTCGCGACTCACGGCGGCAGCTCGGTTAGAGTCGATGTCGACGATCGCCGCCAGTTCCGCGCCTGCACCTTCCTGCTGAAGCTGGCGATAGACGCGCGCGTGATTGCGGCCGAAGGCACCCGCCCCAATGACGGCAACACGGATTTTCTGGTTCGGGGACAAGGAAAAGCGATTCTAACAGCCGAAAGGCCGCGGGCGAGGCGGGGTCCACGGCGCGCCCGGTGTTGGCGCACTGCGGTGCCCGCCGCCAAGCAATTTCTGCGACCTCAGGGGCCCCCGCAGAGTCCTAATTAGGCGTATCATGCGGGACGCAATTTAGAAGGAGACGAAGCATGGCCTATCAAGTACCCCCCTTGCCGTACGACTACTCGGCTCTCGAACCGACTATCGACACCCAGACCATGCAGTTGCATCATGACAAGCACCACGCGGCCTACGTAACCAACGCTAACGCCGCGCTTGAGAAGCACCCCGATCTGGAGAAGAAGTTTCCCACGCCGGAGGACCTGCTGCGCAACATCAACCAGGTGCCGGAGGACGTCCGCACCGCGCTGCGCAATAATGCTGGCGGGCATGCCAATCACTCCATGTTCTGGAACATCATGCAGCCTAAAGGCGGCGGCCCGGCTACAGGTCCAGTCTCCGAAGCCATCAGTAAGGCCTTCGGCAGCTTTGACAAGTTCGTGGAGGAGTTCAATACCGCCGGCACCAAGGTGTTTGGAAGCGGCTGGGTGTGGCTGGTGCGCAGCGCCGACCATAAGCTGCAGATCATCACCACTCCCAACCAGGACAGCCCCTTCATGCAGGGCCTCTACCCGGTGATGGGCAACGACGTGTGGGAGCACGCCTACTACCTGAAGTATCAGAACCGCCGCGCCGATTACCTGAAGGCGTGGTGGAACGTGGTGAACTGGAAGGAAATCAACAAACGTTTCGAAGAGAGCGAGAAGGCGCTGAAGAAAGCCGTGGCTTAGCGCGATCGCCGCGAAGCTGTCCACGGGGCGGGGAATGCCGCCCCGTTGTCTTTCTACCATTCGGAGGACCCTCCAGTTCATTTAGACTGTCGCTTCATGCCCTTCGAGAAGCTCGGTCTCATCGCGGGAAACGGGAAGTTCCCGCTGCTGGTGTTGGACGCTGCGCGTGCGCGCGGCGAACAGGTGATCGTCGCCGCCCTCAAGGAAGAGACCTTTCCCGAAATCGAGCAGCATGGCGCTGCCGCCGTGCACTGGATGTCCCTCGGCGAACTGAGCAAGCTGATCGAGACTTTCAAACGCGAGGGCGTCACTCGTGCCCTGATGGCCGGGCAGGTGAAGCACAAGCAGATCTTCTCCAGCATCCGTCCGGATTGGCGCATGGCCAAGCTGCTGTTCTCTCTGCGCGCCCGCAACACCGACGCGCTGATCGGCGGCGTGGCTCGGGTCCTGGCCGAAGAAGGGATAACCCTGATGGACTCGACTGCCTACCTGGAGCCACTGCTGGCCCGTCCCGGCGTGCTCACCCGCCGCGCACCCACACCTGAGGAACAACGCGACATCGCTTATGGGCGGCAGGTCGCGCGACATCTGGCCCAGTATGACATCGGACAAACGGTAGTAGTGGCGGAGGCGGCATGTGTTGCAGTCGAGGCCATGGAAGGCACCGACGCAACCATTCAGCGCGCCGGCGAGATCATGGCGAGCCTCGGCGGTGCATCTACGCTGGCGCGCAATTTTACCGTGGTCAAAGTTGCGAAGCCCGACCAGGACATGCGCTTCGATGTGCCGGTGATCGGGACCGGCACCATCGAGACCATGCGCCGTGCGGGGGCAACCTGTCTGGCGCTCGACGCGGGCAAGTGTTTGTTGCTCGACGGCGATGCCATCATCCATGTTGCCGACGAGGCCGGGATCGCGATCGTAGCCGACCCCGCCTAGATTCGCGTTTATCCGCGTGAATCCGCGGTAAAGAATTACTTGATGATTCCCCGCTGCGCTGCTTCCACGAAGCGGATCAGCATCTCCACATCCTCGCCGCGGTCAGGTTCTGCTTTCAACTTGGCGAGCGCCTGCGAAGTGTTGAGCTTTGAAGCGAGCAGGACTTTATAGGCGTGATGGATCCTGCGGATGCGCTCGCGGCTGAATCCGCGCCGCTCGAGGCCGACTTTGTTCAGCCCGAAGGCATGTGTGTCGCGCTCGGCCGAGGTAAGCGAGAAAGGAAGAACGTCCCGGGTGATGGTGGTACCGCCGCCGATGTAAGAATGTGCGCCGATGCGCACGAACTGGTGGACCGGGCAGAGAGCGCCGACCACCCCCCAGTCTTCCACGGTCACGTGCCCCCCGAGAGTTGCGGCATTGGCGAGGATGACATGGTCACCGATCACGCAGTCGTGCGCGATGTGCGTGTAAGCCATGATCAGATTGTGGCTGCCGACGCGGGTCAGACCGCCGCCGCCCGGTGTCCCGCGGCTGATAGTCACGTACTCGCGGATCACATTGTGATCGCCGACCTCGAGGCGCGTGGGCTCGCCTTTGTACTTCAGGTCCTGCGGCTCGATCCCGACCGCGGCAAAGGGGAAGATACGATTGTGGTGGCCCAAGCGCGTCGGCCCGCCCAGGACAACGTGCGAGACCAGTTCGCAGTTCTCGCCCATCTCGACCCCGGCGGCGACCGTGCAGTACGGGCCGATGTGGCAGGAGGCAGGGACTTTGGCCCCGGGATCAACGATAGCTGTGGGATGGATCATCGCACGGGCGGGCGCGGCCTCTTTCACGGGCGACATCGTCACGCCGACTCGGCCCCGGCCTTGCTGCGCGTGGCGGCTGCTCCGGGCGATGGCCGATCCACCAAAACGCAGGTCACGACCGCCTCGCAGGCCAGTTTGTCCCCAACGTAGGCCTTTCCCCCCATGCGCACAGCCGTCGTACGCCAGGCCAGCACCTCCACCTCGATGCGCAACTGGTCTCCCGGCACCACCGGCTTGCGGAACCTGGCGCGTTCGATGCCGGTGAAGAACATGAGCTTCGAGTCGCGTCCTGCTATTTCGGTGAGCAGCAGCGCGCCTCCGGCCTGGGCGATGGCCTCCACGATCAACACCCCGGGCACGACGGGAAAGCCGGGGAAGTGTCCGGCAAAAAACGGCTCGTTGACGCTGACGTTCTTGATGGCGACAATGCGGTGTTTGCGCGTGACTTCGACCACGCGGTCGATCAGCAGAAACGGGTAGCGGTGCGGCAGGATGGCCTGGATTTGATTGACATCCAGCCCAGTGCCGCGGTCGGCTGTCGTTGCTTCCGCAGCAGGATGTACAGTGTGTGCCATGAGAGCGGTCATTATAGAGCGATTGAGCCCTTGGGTCATTGATTAGCTGGTAGCGCCGCCGTCTCGGCCGCTGTGCGTGCGGGCGTCCCACCCGCACGGCGGAGGGCAGGATTCCCCTTCGGCAGGCTCTCCGCGACAGCCGGCAAGCCGCCGGAGCTACACTTGGAGGTTTATTCGGACTTGGCTTGAAGGCGAAATTGCTGAACGACACATTACACTCCGCCAAGCTGTTGAATTACCTGGTTGCCCTCCGTGATGAGATGGTGGCATCGCTTCGCCAGTTGGTGGAACTGGAATCTCCCAGTGGCAACAAGGCCGCGCTCGATCGCCTGGGCCAGCACCTGGCTACAGAATTCGCAAATCTCGGCGCTCGAGTCAGGTTTCACAGACAAGAACACGCCGGCGACCACCTGCAGGTGGATTTCCCTGGGGCCAGGAAACCGGTCCTCATCCTCGGGCATATAGATACAGTCTGGGATCTCGGCACGCTTGCTGCCATGCCGTTCCGCGTCGCCAAGGGACGCGCCTTCGGCCCCGGCAGCTTCGACATGAAGGCAGGTATCGTACAGACAATCTACGCGATCCGCGCCCTGGAGGAACAGAACGGCCGCCTGCCGCGAGCTATCACCGTGCTGCTGGTCACCGACGAGGAGATCGGCAGCCAGTCCTCGCGCCCGATCACGGAGGCCCTGGCAAAGAAGTCTGCCGCCGTGCTCGTCCTTGAGCCCGCGCAGGGGCCGAAAGGTGCGTTGAAGACGTCGCGCAAGGGCGTAGGCGCATATCGCGTGAGAGTCGAGGGAAAGGAGGCCCACTCCGGGCTCGATCCTGACAAAGGCGCCAGCGCGGTGCTGGAGCTGGCGCGCCAGCTTCTATTGATCGAGAAATTCGCCGATCGCAAACACGGCATCAGCGTGAATCCGGGCGTTGTCCGCGGTGGCACGCGCACCAATGTCGTGGCCGGGGAAGCCTCGGCCGATGTGGACGCGCGCGTGGCCCGGCTGAAGGACATCCCGCATCTCGACAAAAAGTTCCGCACCTTGAAGCCATTCGACAAGCGCTGCAAGGTCGAAGTCTCGGGCGGGATTGGCCGTCCGCCCCTGGAACGAAGTAAGCAGGTCGCCGAGCTGTTCGTGCTGGGCCGGCGCCTGGCTCGGGATCTGGGCTGGAAACTCGAGGAAGCCTCGGCGGGCGGAGGCTCCGACGGCAATTTCACTGCAGCTCTGGGGATTCCCACGCTGGACGGCCTGGGCGCGGTGGGCGAGGGCGCGCACGCCCGCCACGAGTCGGTAGTCGTCGCCGAGATGCCGCGCCGCGCCGCCTTGCTGGCGCGGCTGATTGAGTCCATTCCCGGCTGATTGGTTTTTGACTGTGTTACCCTGCTGCCCTACAATTACGGCAGAGGCCATTCCCACCTGGCCTTGAATGGAGATCAAATGATCGGGAAACTGGGTCTGCCCGAACTGTTGCTGATCCTGGCCATTGCGATTCTGATTTTCGGTCCCGGCAAGCTGGCAGATCTGGGCAAGGGGCTGGGCGAAGGAATCCGCAACTTCAGGTCGTCGGTCAGTAAGGGCGAAAACGAGCAAGATAAGAAACCGTAGCGACGTGCTCCGGGCGTCCACGGCTCCTCCGCGTTCTTCATTCGGTCAGAGCACGCCGTGCCTCCGCAGCATCCGATAGACCAGCGGCACCGGCAATCCCACCACATTGAAGTAGCAGCCGTCCAGGTGTGTGACCCAGCGTGAGGCGATTCCCTGGATTCCATAGGCGCCGGCCTTGTCCATGGGCTCTCCTGTAGCTACATACTCGGAGATCTCCTCATCAGTGAGCGGGCTGAAGCTGACGGTCGTGGTTTCGGCGCGTGTGTCCTCGACGCCGCGACCACGCAGACAGACCCCGGTGGTGACCAGGTGGGAACCGCCGGAGAGCAGATGCAGCATGCGGCTGGCGTCCTGAGCGTCAACAGGTTTGCCCAGTACCTGGCCCTCGACGATCACCACCGTGTCGGCGGCGAGAACGAACTTGTCAGCATGGCGGGCGAAGGCCGCTGCTGATTTTTCCTCGGCGATGCGGCGGACGAAGTCCTCCGGCCATTCCTGCGGCCGCCGCACCTCGGGGACGTCCACCGTACAAAGCGTGAACGGAATAGCGGCATTGCGCAACAGCTCCGCGCGTCGCGGCGACGACGACGCCAGAACCAGCTTTACATTTTCAAGCTTCGCGCCCGCTGCATGCTCCGTACCCGCTTCTCGCTTGCCCCTCATCGTAGCCCGACCTGGCCGCGGACCGAATTGATCAGCTTCGCCGAGTCGTAGCCGATCCCGTCCTTAAACACGGTCTCGACCTTCTCGATGTCAGCGATGTTGGCCGAAGGATCGCCGTGGATCACCACCAGGTCAGCCTGTTTGCCGGGAGCGATGCTGCCGATGCGGTCAGTCTCGCCCATGAATTGTGCCCCGTTGTAGCTGGCGATGCGGATGGCCTCCACCGGCGTGAA
>DATKLD010000228.1:0-5495 GCA_035542595.1 Terriglobales bacterium | reverse complement strand
CTCTTGAAGACGTCGTCGGCGCGGCCGATGTAAGTGTAGTAGCCGTCTTCGTCGCGGTGGGCGACATCTCCGGTGCGGTAGTAGCCGCCGGCAAAGCACTTGGCAGTGCGCTCATCGTCGCCCATGTAGCCGGGCATCAGGCTGATGGGCTTCGGGTCGCACTTGATGGCGATCTCGCCGTCGCTCGATTCGTTGCCTTCGGCATCGAGCAGGACCACGTGATGCCCGGGCGACGCCTTGCCGACTGCGCCCGGCTTCACCTTCTGTCCGGGGAAGTTGGCGAGGGTAAGGACGGTCTCGGTCTGGCCAAAGCCGTCGCGGATGGTGATTCCCCAGGCCTTTTGTACTTTATCGATGATCTCGGGGTTGAGCGGCTCGCCGGCGCCGACCAGGTCGCGCAGCTTCACCGGGAACGACTTCAGGTCTTCGAGCACGAACAGGCGCCACACCGTGGGCGGAGCGCAGAGCGTGGTGACGCCGCAGCGGGCGACGGCCGAAAGCGTGGCCTTGGCGTCGAAGCGGCTGTAGGCGTGTACGAAGATGGTCGCGCCCGCATTCCACGGCGCGAAGAAGCTGCTCCAGGCGTGCTTGGCCCAGCCGGGCGAGCTGATGTTCAGATGGACGTCGTCCGGCTGCAGGCCGATCCAGTACATGGTCGCCAGGTGCCCCACGGGATAGCTCTGGTGGGTGTGCACCACCAGCTTGGGCAATGCCGTGGTGCCGGAGGTGAAATAAAGCAGGAAAGGATCGGTGGCGTTGGTCGAGCCCTCAGGCGTGAAGTCGGGAGAATGATCGTAAGCTTGCTGGTAGGGAATCCATCCCGGAGCTTGACCGTCCACAATTATGCGGGTGTAATCGCCGGGAAGATTGGCGAAGCGTTCCACCGCGGCCGAGGTGGCGATCACGTGGCGGGCGTTGCCGCGCACGAAGCGATCGCGCAGGTCTTCCACGGTGAGCAGCGTGGCGGCCGGAATGACGATCGCGCCCAGCTTCATCGCCGCCAGCATCACCTCCCAGATGGCCACCACGTTGGGAAGCATCACCACGATGCGGTCGCCGCGGCCGACGCCATGCTTGCGCAGGAAATTGGCCACCTGGTTGGAGCGGCGCGACATCTCCTCGTAGCTCAGCTTCAGCTCCGAGCCGCTTTCGTCGAGTATCCAAAGCGCGGTCTTCTTGTTCCCCCTGGCGTAGCCGTCGAAATAATCCAGAGCCCAATTGAATTGGGTGAGTTGCGGCCAGCGGAAGTCGCGATAGGCGGTCTCGTAATCTTCACAATGGCGGAAGAGGAAGTCGCGCGCGGCCAGGAATGATTTCAAACTCTCTGTGCGTCCGAGGGTGATGGCGTTGGCTGGCGTGGTGGTCATATGAAAAACCTCTCGATGATTTAGGAGGGCCGGCAAAAACCCAACATTATAGTTCGGTTAGCAGCGCGGGGCGCGAGTTTGTGCAGTTCCCTGCCCCATGGCCAGGTCGAGCGCTTGCTTCTCCTCGACTGTGAGCTGCCGGAAGGCGCCCTTGGGCAGATCTCCCAGCACGAGAGGCCCGATGGCGACGCGCACCAGGCGCAGCACTTCGATCCCCAGCACCTCCAGCATGCGGCGGATGTGGCGGTTCTTGCCTTCGTCGAGGACGATCTCAAGCCAGGTGTTCCGTGCGCCCTGGCGCAGGATGGAAGCATTTCGTACACGGAGAAAGCCGGCCTCAGTGCTGACGCCTTTGGCTAACGATTGGACCACATCCGGCCCGGGCTGTCCGCTGATCTGCACGTGGTAGATCTTCTCCAGATGGGTTTCCGGAGCCAGCACGCGCGCAGCCCATTCTGAATCGTTGGTGACCAGGAGTAATCCTTCGCTAGCCTTATCGAGACGTCCTACCGGCGCCACCCAGGGCAGGTCCGGCGGCAGGCAGGAGTAAATCGTCTCCCGGCCTTTCTCATCGGCAGCGCTGCTAACCAGCCCGCGCGGCTTGTTCAACATCAGGTAGAGCTGGCGGGGGCTGCCGACCGCGGCGCCATCCACCTGGATGTGATTGGTTGCAAGATGAACGGGAGTCTCAGGATCGCGGCGCCGCGTGCCGTTGAGCGTGACGCGTCCCTCGCGGACCAGATCGCACGCCCGCGACCGCGAGCAGTAACCCAATTTGGACAAGGCGCGCGCCAGCCCGACTCGGCAAGGGAGTTTGGCCGTCCGCATGCACCCATGGTAGCCGGAACTGTCACCAAAGATTGTGCTTAATTACTTGACAGTGCAGCGGCGCGCTGGCAACATTCGCAGTCCCAATTCCAACACCGCCACTTCGAGGTGCTCCATGCCCACGGCCCCCATGATTTGGCATCAGGTCTACAACCCCTTCAACAACGCCATTATCTCCACGATCGTGGCAGCCATTCCTATTTGTACGTTGCTGTATTTCATCGCCCTCCACCCGCATCGCGACAAAGCGGGTGTGAGGCATCTCGGCATCAGTGCCCCGTATGCGGCGTTCTACGGGGTCATAGCGGCGTTCCTTGTAACCACTTTAGGCTTCGGGATGCCGCTCAAATCCGCCTTCTCGGCCTTCGGCTTCGGGGTCCTGTCCGGGTTCCTGGCGATCATCTGGATCATCATCGGGGCCATCTTCCTCTACAACATAACGCTCATCTCAGGCAAGTTCGAGATCGTGAAGGAATCCATCATCCACATCTCGTTCGACCGGCGTCTTCAGGTCATTCTGATCGCCTTCTCTTTCGGCGCCATCATCGAGGGGACGTCCGGGTTCGGGACGCCAGTCGCCATCGCCGGGGCGGTCATGGTAGGGCTGGGATTCCCTCCCTTCCAATCGGCCGTTCTCAACCTCCTGGCCAACACCGCCCCGGTCGCCTACGGAGCCATTGGCACGCCCATCGTAATGCTGGCGACCGTGACCGGCTTAGATCAGTTGAAGCTTTCCACCATGGTCGGGCACCAGCTCCCCTTTGTTTCCATCCTGGTTCCCTTCTGGCTGGTTACCGCGTTTGTCCTCATGGAGGGCGGCAAGTGGAAAGAGGCGTGGGAGGTGTGGCCCGGAGCGCTGTGCGCGGGCGTCTCCTTCGCCATCGTGCAGTGGTTCGCGTCAGGAACGCATTTGTTTCACCTCATGACCGACGTTGTCGCAGGCGTCTTCTCCGTGATCTGCACCGCCCTGTTCCTAAGCTTCGTCTGGCACCCCAAGACGCGGTTCCTGCTGCGGTCGGAGCGTGAAGCTCTGGCCAAGGCCGGCAAGAGCACGGCAACGGCCACTACGGACGCGACAGAATGGAAATACCCTTACACCGTCGGCCAGACCGCATACGCCTGGGTGCCGTGGACGATCCTCATCCTCTGCTGCGCTCTCTGGGGCTGGCCGTGGTGGAAGAGCTATTTGAACAACCTGCTCGCGGGCATCACCTTTAAGACCACCCTGCTCGGCTCCTCGTTTGCGGGCTCGCTCTCGCTACCGAAGTGGCAAATGCCGGCGCTCCATAACCTGGTGCAGCGCGTGCCGCCAATAGCCCCGCTCACCGCCAAGCCCGAGGGCGCCGTGTTCAACATTAACTGGTTGTCAGCCGCCGGAACCGGCGTCTTCGTGGCGGCCTTAATCTCCGGACTCGCCCTGGGACTGAATGGCAAACAGTGGCGTGAAGCCGTCACGCGAACCGCTCATCGGTTGGTAATCCCAATCCTGGTGATCGCGCAGGTGCTGGGACTCGGATTCATGACGCGCTACTCGGGGACTGACGCGGTGATCGGTCTGGCGTTCACTCACGCCGGGGCGCTGTATCCCTTCTTCGCCGCCTACCTGGGCTGGCTGGGGGTTTTCCTCACCGGCTCGGACACCGCGTCGAACGCGCTGTTCGGCAGCCTGCAGCGGATCACTGCCCAGCAGTTGCACTTAAACGAGATCCTCATCTCGGCGACCAACTCCACCGGGGGCGTTATGGGCAAGATGATCGATCCCCAGTCCATCATGGTCGCCTGTGCCGCCTGCTACGACGATCCCTACGAGCGCAGCCACGCCTTGGGACCGATCTTCCGGACGGTATGGTGGCACTCGGTTGCCGGCGGGGCGGTGATCGGGATAATCGCCGTGCTCCAAGCCTACGTCTTCACGGGCCTGATTCCCAAGTAGGCAATCCAGGGCTTGGACTGCAGCGGACACAGGGTACGGCAACAGCCGTACCCTGAACTATTTTTAGGTGTGTAGAGGGCCGCTTCATAGTGAGGGAGAGTTTGTATGTCATACATCCGAAAAAAAGCGATTGCAGGGCTCAAGCGAGGTGACTCTTTTGCTGTTTCACGCATATTCACCGAACAGGAGACGATGGCTTTTGCGGATATGAGCAGAGACTACAACCCCGTGCATTTTGACGATCGCTTTGCCGAGGTAAAGAATTTTCGTGGCCGAATCTGTCATGGACTTCTGGTCGCCAGCCTGCTCACTGAGATCGGCGGACAGATTGGCTGGCTGGCATCGGGAATGAATTTTCGGTTCAGGAAGCCGGTCTATTTCGGCGACACAATTGAATGTTCGCTCACCATCACTGAGCTTGATGAGCGTAATCGAGCCAAAGCTGAGGCGGTGTTCAAGAACCAGCAGGATGAGATTGTCCTGGAAGCGCACTTAACCGGCATTGTCCCGGGCCCTCCGGAACAGCGCGTCATGGAGGCCATGGTGGCGGAAGGAGATCCGACCAACAAGTGTCGCTAAATCCGTCGCGCTGACAAACTCCACCATCCCTAGCTTGCCTGGGAAATGGCCCGAAATCGATTACCAAAAGCCTCTGAAGTCGCGCAGCAAGACTACTGTTTCTACAGGGCTGAGAGCATAAACCCGCCGTCGACGACGAATGTCTGGCCGGTGATGTAGGAGCCACGGTCGCTGGCCAGCAGCAGTGCCAGTTCCGCCACGTCCCGCGGCGTGCCGAAACGCTGAATCGGCTGCTTCTTGAGGATCTGCGCGCGCCGCTCTTCGTCCTTCCAGTAGTACTCGCTCAGCGCCGTCTCGATCAGGCCGGGCGCAATGGCATTCACACGCACGCCCTTGGGCCCAAGTTCGAGGGCGTAGGACTGCGTCATCATGATGAGCGCAGTCTTGGTCATGCTGTAGAGCATGCCTTCGCGCTGGGGGCGCAGGCCGGACATGGAAGACATATTAATGATGGAGCCCGAGCCACGCTCGCACATTCCGGGGGCGACCAGCCTGGTAAGCCGGAACGCGCTCTTCAAGTTGACCTCGACCATCTTGTCGAACTGGCCTTCGTCCACGGCCAGACATGGACCTTGCCCGACGTTGGTGCCGGCGTTGTTTACCAGGATGTCGATGCGTCCGAACTCGCGCGTGGCGGTTGCGACCATGTTCTCAAGATCGGCAAGACGACCGACGTGACATGCGATGGGTCGAGCCCCAGATCCGATCTCGTGCGCCACTTGCTCGATTGATTCCTGCTTGCGTCCGCAGATAACAACGCGAGCGCCCTCGCGGACGAAAGTCTCCGC